>JAKAQM010000229.1 GCA_021822565.1 Actinomycetes bacterium
ACGCCAGCGGGTCGGGCTCGCCCGGGCGATGCGCCGCACGGCGGCGACCGTCGTCCTGCTCGACGAGCCGACCTCCCATCTCGACGCCAGCAGCGAGGAGCGGGTCGTCGCCAACCTGGACCGCTGGTTCGGGGGGCGCATCCTGGTCGTGGCCAGCCACCGTACGCGCCTCCTCGAGCTGGCCGACCGTGTCGTCACCCTCGACGGGGGACGGCTCGTCGCCCGCACGCGTCCCGTGACGCCCCGGGGCCGGCGGAGCGGCGAGGGAGCGCGCGGGAGGAGCGTGCGCGTGCAGGCGGCGCAATGACCCGGGTGTCCCCCGCCCGCGACGTCGCCCGCGGGCTCCTCGCCGTGACCCTCGGCCTCGTCGGGCAGCTGAGCGGGCTCGGGCTGCTGGCGACCTCTGCGTGGCTCATCACCACCTCGTCGCTGCGGCCTCCGATCCTCACCCTGAGCGTGGCGATCGCCGCAGTGCGCCTTCTGGCGCTGCTGCGGGGTCTTGGCCGCTACGGCGAGCGCCTCGCCAGCCACGACCTGGCGCTGCGCCTGCTCGCCCGGCTGCGGGTCTGGGCGTACCGGCGGCTCGAGACGGTGGTGCCCGGCGGCCTGGGTGCCGGGACGACGGGCGACGTGCTGTCGCGGGTGGTGGCGGACGTGGACGGCGCCCAGGACCTCGTGGTGCGCGCGGGGGTGCCGCTCATGACCGGGATCGCCACCGCTGCGGCTGCGGTCGCGCTCAGCGGGCTGCTGCTGGCCGACACCTGGCCCGTCCTCGGCGCAGGGCTGCTGCTGGCCGGCGTCGCCATCCCGCTCCTCGCCCGCCGGGCGGGGCGGCACGCGGCGGAGGCGCTCGCCGCCGAGCGAGGGCGGCTGGCGGGCACGATGGTCGAGACGATCGACGGCGCCGCCGACGTCGTGGCCTTCGGTGCGACCCGACAGGCCCTCGCAGCGCTCGCACACGGGGAAGCACGTCTCGCCGGCGCGCTGCGACGCAGCGCTGCGGTGGCCGGCGCCGCCACGGGGCTCGCCACGCTGGTCAGCGGGACGACCACCGCGGCAGTGGTCGCGCTCGGCGTCGAGGCCCTCGGGCGCGGCGCAGGCGGCGGGCACGTCTCGGCGGTGGCGGTAGCGGTGCTCGGGTTCGTCTCCCTCGCCGCCTTCGACGCCGTCGGGGCGTTGCCCGACGTCTTCACCCGGCTCGACGCGGCCGTGTCCTCGGCCCGGCGGGTGCGCGGTCTCGGCGCTCTGGTCCCCCCGGTCGCCGATCCGACGGCTCCTCGCTCCCTCCCGCCCGGTGACTCCGCGCTGGCCCTCGAGCGCGTGTCGGTCTCCTATGCGCCCGACGGCCCCGCCGCCCTCGAACGCGTCGACCTCAGCCTCGCACCAGGTGAGGCGGTGGCCGTCGTCGGGCCCAGCGGAGCGGGCAAGACCACCCTGGCGCTGGCGCTCCTGCGCTTCGTGGAGTGCGCATCGGGCCGTCTCAGCCTCGGCGGGGTCGACGTCCGGGACCTCTCGGCGGACGAGGTCAGGTCACGCATCGCCTGGGCGCCCCAGGACCCCCATGTGTTCGCCACGACCGTCGCGGCCAACCTGCGCCTGGCTCGTCCCGCGGCCACCGACGCCGAGCTCGCAGCGATCCTCGAAGCCCTCGGCCTGGGTGCCTGGCTCGCCGGGCTCCCAAAGGGGCTCTCGACCGAGCTGGGCGAGCGCGGGCTCAGCGTGTCGGGGGGCGAGCGCCAGCGCATCGGCCTCGCCCGAGCCCTGCTCGCCGACCGGCCGGTGCTCGTGCTCGACGAGCCGACCGCCCACCTCGACGAGCACACCGAGGTCCTCGTGCGCGACACGGTGCGAAGCTACGCCGAGGGGCGGACGCTCGTGTGGATCACCCACCGGCTCGCCGGTCTCGAGGACTTCGACCAGGTGGTGGTGCTCGAGGGCGGCAGGGTCGTCGAGCACGGACCCGCCCCGGTGCTCGCCCGGCGCGCCGGCCCCTACGCCGAGCTGCTCGCCAGCACGCCCTTTCCGCTCGCCGTGCCGAGCAGGGCATGATGTCTCGTGACCCTGAAGGAGGATCGTGAGCCCTGCCCGTCCGACCGTCGTCGTCCTCGGGGCCGGCTTCGCCGGCCTGCGCGCGCTCTACCGCCTGCGCGATCTGAGCGATCGCCTGGACCTGGTGCTCGTCGACGCGCGCACCACCAGCCTCGCCCGCCCGGCGCTGCCCGAGGTCGCCCTGGCCGGCAGGCCCGTCGAGCACGCCCGCTTCCCCATCCGTGACGCCGCCGCCCGCCACGGCGCCCGCTTCGTGAACCGCAGCGCCGAGCAGATCGACCTCGAGCGCTCCCGGGTGGTCTTCGGCGACGGCGACGGCGACCACCTGCGCTACGACGCGGTCCTGGTCGCGCTCGGCGCCCAGAAGGACTACGCCGCGATCGGGGGCTTCTCGGACTTCGGCTATTCGGTGTGCGACGACACCGAGGCGCCGCGCCTTGCGGAGGCTCTCGAGGCCTTCGGGGGCGGGCCCGTCGTGATCGGCTCTGCCGAGAGCACCTGGGGCAGCCGGGTGGAGGTGCCCCGGCTCGCCGCGCCCTGCGAGGGCCCGGTCGCCGAGATCATGTTCATGGTCGACCACGAGCTGCGCCGCCGGGGCCTGCGCGACCGCTCTTCCATCCGGGTGTTCAGCCCCGGAGGCGTCTTCTTCGAAGACGTCGGTGAGAAGGTCCGCACCGGGATCGCACAGCTCACCACCCGCCAGGGCATCGAGGTCGAGACCGGCAAGGTGCTCGACCACCTGAGCGCGGGCAAGGTGCACTTCGC
>JAKAQM010000006.1:0-35376 GCA_021822565.1 Actinomycetes bacterium
GGCGGTAGCAGGAGGTCGCGGTGCCGCGCAGCGTGAAGAAGGGTCCGTTCGTGGACGATCATCTGCTGAAGAAGGTCGATGCGCTGAATGCGACGGGGGAGAAACGAGTCATCAAGACCTGGTCCCGCCGCTCGACCATCATCCCGGACATGGTCGGCCACACCATCGCCGTGCACGACGGTCGACGCCACGTCCCCGTGTACGTGACCGAGTCGATGGTCGGGCACAAGCTCGGAGAATTCGCCCCTACGCGCACGTTCCGCTACCACGCCGGCCAAGAGCGGGCGGGGAGGCGCTGACATGCCGGGATCCAAGACCAACGAGCGTCCCGGGACGCGCGCGGTGCTGCGGCACTGTCGAATGTCGGCGAGCAAGGCGCGAGTCGTGCTGAACCTGATCCGCGGCCAGGACGTCGATCACGCAGCTGAGATCCTCCGCGACACCTCGCGCGAAGCCGCGGAGATCGTGGGCAAGCTGCTCGCCTCGGCGGTCGCCAACGCCGTGCACAACGACGGCGAGGATGCAGAGGAATTGTACGTGTCGGCCTGCTATGCGGACGAGGGCGTGACGTTGAAGCGCTGGAGACCGCGGGCACGGGGACGTGCGACTCGGATCCGCAAGCGCGGTTGTCACATCACGGTCATCGTGAGCCGGATGCCCGAGGACCGGCTTGCCCGGCGTCGCGCCGAGCGGCAGGCCGCCGGGGCGCAGCGCCAGCGGCGAGTTGCGGAGTCGCGCCGGCGTGCTGACCTCGCAGGACGCTTGTCGCGTCGCCGCCACGCGGCCGAAGCCGCTGCCGCCATCGACGTCGAGCAGCCTGAGGTGGAGCTCGTGGCCGACGAGGAGCTCGAAGAGCTCGTCGACGAGCGAGCGTCCTCCACGACGGGCACGGTTGCACAGGCCGAGGAGCCGGAGGCCGCAGCCGGCGAGGCCTCCGGCGGTGCGGAGGGCGACGATGCCGAGGGCGAGAGCGAGAAGGGCGAGTAGATGGGCCAGAAGGTCAACCCCTACGGCTTCCGGCTTGGTGTCACCACCGACTGGAAGTCCCGTTGGTTCGAGGAGCGCCACTACCGCGACTTCGTGGTCGAGGACTGGAGGATCCGCGACTACCTGATGTCGCAGCTCGAGGCTGCAGCGGTCAGCCGCATCGAGGTCGAACGTACGCGGGATCGGCTGCGCGTCGACATCCATACCGCGCGGCCGGGCATTGTCATCGGCCGCCGCGGAGCGGAGGCCGATCGGCTGAAGAAGAAGCTCGAGGAGATCACGGGTCTGCAGAACCGGATCCAGCTGAACATCCAAGAGATCAAGCAGCCCGAGCTCGACGCCGCGCTGATCGCCCAGGGCATCTGTGACCAGCTCGCCCGGCGCGTCGCGTTCCGTCGCGCGATGAAGCGGGCCATCCAGACCGTCCAGAAGGCCGGTGCGCAGGGCGTTCGTGTGCAGTGCTCTGGCCGCCTCGGCGGCTCGGAGATGGCTCGCAAGGAGTCCTACCGGGAGGGACGCGTACCGTTGCACACCTTGCGCGCCGACATCGACTACGGGTTTCGTGAGGCAAGGACCACGTCGGGTCGCGTGGGGGTGAAGGTCTGGATCTACAAGGGTGACATTCTCCCGTACAAGGTGTCGATCGAGGAAAAGATCACCCGCGAAGCAGCGATGGCGGTAGGAGAGACCTCTGGCCAGGGCAGGCCGCGCCGGCTCATCACCGCTGGTGGTGGACGTCGGCGCGCCGGCTTGGGCGCGCCGGGTGCCGGCGCGGCTGAGCTGGCCGCCGAAGAGCTGGCCGCCGAAGAGCTCGCCGCCGAAGAGCTCGCTGCCGAGCCGGCCCCACCCGCCGCGCATGCCGCACCCGCCGCCGAGCCGGCCCCACCCGCCGCGCAGGTCGCACCCGCTGCCGAGCCGGCGGTCGTTGCCGAGCAAGCCGTTCCCGCTGCCGAGCCGGCGGTCGTGGCCGAGCAAGCCGTTCCTGCCGCCGCGCCGGCGGTCGTCGCCATGGACACGGCTGCAGCGTCGGAGGAGGGGACGCACCCTCCCGCCGCGACAGCGACAGCGACAGCGACAGCGACCGCGACAGCGACAGCGACCGCGACACAGGCCGCCCCAGGCGTAGCGCACGGCGCTGCTGCTCCCGCCGCTGCTGCTCCCACGCACGAACCGGTTCCCGCCAGCGAGGTCGAAGAGGGTGCTCCGGCGGCCTCGGACCTCCTTGCACCGCCTCCCGAGCCCGACGAGCTCGAGCGGCAGCTGGCGGAGGACGAGGAGATGGAGCGTCGCAGCCGGCATGAGCACCACGAAGCGCCGCACTTCCGCCGGGAGGTGGACTGAGATGCTCATGCCGCGCAAGGTGAAGCACCGTAAGCAGCAGCGGGGCCGGCTCACCGGTGCCGCCAAAGGCGGCACGACCGTCACCTTCGGGGACTTCGGGATCCAGGCGCTGGAACCAGGGTGGCTCACCGCGCGCCAGATCGAGGCCGCTCGTATCGCGATGACCCGCCATGTGCGGCGTGGTGGGAAGATCTGGATCCGGGTCTTCCCCGACAAGCCGGTCACCCAGAAGCCAGCCGAGACCCGGATGGGCTCGGGCAAGGGCAACCCGGAGCACTGGGTCGCGGTCGTGCGTCCGGGGCGGGTCCTCTTCGAGCTGTCCGGCGTCGACCAGCAGCTGGCGCAGGCTGCGATGGAACGGGCGATCCAGAAGCTGCCGATGAAGGCCCGTTTCGTGGTGCGTCCTGGCACCCATGGCGCAGCGGAGGTACAGGTGTGAGGGCATCCATGGAGTACGCCGGCATGGGGCAGGGCGAGCTCGAGGACAAGCTCGCCGAGTCGCGCAAGGAACTGTTCAACCTGCGTTTCCAGAAGGCCACCGGTCAGCTGGACAACACCGCGCGCATCGGGCTGGCGAAGAAGGAGATTGCCCGGCTCCTCACCGTGCTCCGACAGCGCGATCTCGAAGCCGGCCTGGAGATCGAGCGCCGTGCCACCTCGTGGGTCGCCGGTCCGGCGAGCAGCGGCGAGGGCACCGGAGATGAGGAGGAGGCGTGATGCCCGAGGGAGAGCACGTGTCCGACGGCAGCGCGGCCCGTCCGAACCGGCGAAAGGTCCGTGAAGGGACGGTCGTGTCCGACAAGATGCAGGCGACGCTCGTCGTCGCCGTGGTCGAGCGCGTCCGTCACCCGCGCTACGGCAAGACCGTGCAGCGCACCAAGCGTCTCTACGTCCACGACGCCGAGGGGACCGCGAGAGTCGGCGATCGCGTGCGCGTGGTCGAGACGCGACCGCTCTCCAAGCTCAAGCGGTGGCGGTTGGCCGAGATCATGGAGCGAGCCCGATGATCCAGCAGGAGTCGCGTCTCCGGGTTGCGGACAATTCGGGCGCGCGTGAGGTGCTGTGCATCCGCGTGCTCGGCGGGTCCCGGCGACGCTACGCGACCATCGGCGATGTCTTCGTGGCCACCGTCAAGGACGCGATCCCCGGCGCCGCCGTGAAGAAGGGTGACGTGGTGAAGTGCGTCGTCGTGCGGACCGTGAAGGAGAAGCGCCGGCCCGACGGCAGCTATATCCGGTTCGACGAGAACGCTGCGGTCCTCATCAACGACCAGCAGCAGCCTCGAGGAACCCGCATCTTCGGGCCGGTCGGACGCGAGCTGCGTGACAAGAAGTTCATGAGGATCGTCTCACTCGCGCCGGAGGTGCTGTGATGCGCGTGCGGAAGGGCGACCGCGTGGTGGTGCGCACGGGCAAGTACAAGGGGCGCCGCGCTGACGTCGTGCGTGCGCTGCCGTCGGAGGGCAAGGTCGTGCTCGAGGGGGTCAACGTCGCGAAGCGCCATGCCAAGCCGACCGCCCAGACGTACCAGGGCGGCATCATCGACAAGTTCATGCCGATCCCCGTGTCGTCCGTGTCGATCATCTGCAAGTCCTGTGGCGAGCCCACGCGCGTCGGCATGCGGGTGGACGACCAGGGCCGCAAGGTCCGCGTGTGCCGCAAGTGCGGAGGTGAGCTGTGAGCCCGTCGAAGGCGGCGAAGTCCGCGACCGCGAAGAAGGCCACCGGCGTGAAGAAGGCGGCGGGTCGTGCCGGTCAGCGGACGGCTCCGCAATCCTCCAGGGCGGCAGGGACCCGCTCCGTCCCCGACATCGAGCGGACGGCCGGACGCGCCGCGGGCAGCGCCGGTGCCGCCGTGCCTCGCCTGAAGACCCGCTACCGCGACGAGGTGCAGGGCCGGCTCATGGGAGAGCTGGCGCTCACGAATGTGATGGAGGCGCCCCGCCTCGAGAAGATCGTGGTCAACATGGGCGTCGGCCGTGCGACCCAGCAGTCGTCGCTCATCGAGGGTGCCCAGCGCGACATCGAGGTCATCACCGGCCAGAAGTCGGTCGTCACCCGTGCCAAGAAGTCGATCGCCGGCTTCAAGCTGCGCGCCGGGATGCCCATCGGCGTCCGGGTGACGCTGCGCGGTGACCGGGCCTGGGAGTTCCTCGATCGGCTCATCAGCCTCGCGATCCCGAGGATCCGCGACTTCAGGGGGTTGTCACCGCGCTCGTTCGACGGCAGTGGCAATTACACGTTCGGGGTGAACGAGCAGCTGATCTTCCCCGAGATCGACTACGACCGCATCGACACGGTCCGTGGCATGGACATCACGATCGTCACCACCGCCCGCACCGACGAGGAGGGCCGAGCGTTCCTACGTGCGTTCGGCTTCCCGTTCCGACAGGAGACCCGATAGGCATCATGGCGAAGAAGGCACTCATCGAGAAGCAGCAGCGCACGCCGAAGTTCAAGGTGCGGGGGTACACCCGGTGCAAGCGGTGTGGCCGGCCGAAGTCCGTCTACCGCAAGTTCGGGCTGTGCAGGATCTGCCTTCGACAGATGGTGCACGCCGGCGAGGTGCCGGGCGTGACCAAGGCGAGCTGGTAGGAGCGGGCGATGACGATGACCGACCCCATCGCGGACATGCTCACCCGGATCCGCAATGCCAGCACCGCCCAGAAGGAGACCGTCGCCATGCCGGGCTCCAAGCTCAAGGAGGCGCTCGCGCAGATCCTCGAGCGGGAGGGGTTCATCGCAGGGTACGCCGTGCGCCACGAGTCCGGTCGTCCCGGCTCGACCCTCGAGATCATGATGAAGTACTCGCCCGACAGGGTGCGCAGCATCGGAGGTATCCGCCGGGTGTCCAAGCCGGGACTGCGCATCTATGCTCGCGCCGACAAGATGCCCCGCGTGCTCGGCGGCATGGGCGTTGCGGTGGTCTCCACCAGTCATGGCCTCATGACCGATCGTGAGGCGCGTCAGCGCCATCTCGGTGGCGAGGTGCTCTGCCATGTGTGGTAGTGCGCTTCTGACGATCGGCAAGGCCGCGTGCTGCGCGAACGAAGGAGAGCGGTAGATGTCCCGCATCGGGCGTTCCCCGATCCCGGTCCCCCAGGGTGTCACCGTGGCGCTCGACGACCACACCGTGACCGTGACGGGTCCACAAGGCAAGCTGGCACGCCGGCTCCCCTTGGGGATCTCGGTCACCCAGGCCGAGGATGTGCTGAACGTCGCTCGGTCGGACGACGCCCGTGAGCAGCGCGCGCTCCACGGTCTCGCACGGTCGCTCGTGGCGAACATGGTGACCGGCGTCACGCAGGGCTTCTCGAAGGAGCTCGAGATCGTGGGGGTGGGCTACCGGGCCAACGCGCGAAGCCCGCAGGAGATCGAGCTGGCCTTGGGTTTCTCGCACCCCGTCGTCGTGGACGCTCCTGACGGGATCAGCTTCGAGGTGCCCACGCCCACCAGGATCGTCGTGCGGGGTATCGACAAGGAGCTCGTGGGCCAGGTGGCGGCCGACATCCGCAAGATCCGCAAGCCCGAACCGTACAAGGGCAAGGGCGTGCGCTATGCGGGAGAGCGCGTGCTGCGCAAGGCCGGGAAGGCGGCGAAGTGATGGCTGGGACCGATCGCACGAAGGCACTGCGCGTGCGGCGCCATACCCGGGTGCGCCGGAAGGTCGTGGGCACCGCGGAGCGGCCGAGGCTCGCGGTCAGCCGGAGCCTCCGGCACATCACCGCCCAGGTCATCGACGACTCGAGCGGCCGCACGGTGGCGGCGGCCTCCACGGCCGACCGCGAGCTACGCGCTGCACTTGCAGGCAAGGGCGGCGGTAACGTGGGCGCGGCTCAGGCCGTGGGACGGCTCGTCGCTTCCCGCGCGAAGGCCGCGGGTGTAGAGAAGGTCGTGTTCGACCGGGGCGGGTTCAAGTACCACGGCCGGGTTGCGGCGGTCGCGGATGCCGCTCGCAACGAGGGACTGGAGTTCTGATGACCGAGGCACAATTCGAGGAGCGGACCATCCGCGTGAACCGCGTCGCCAAGGTCGTGAAGGGCGGACGGCGGTTCTCGTTCGCTGCGCTCATGGTCATCGGCGACGGCAACGGCAAGGTCGGCCTGGGGTACGGGAAGGCGAAGGAAGCCGGCCTTGCGGTGCAGAAGGGCATCGAGGAGGCCCGCAAGAGCCTCTTCGAGGTGCCGCTTGCGGGATCCACGATCACGCATCCGGTGATCGGCCAGAGCGGCGCGGGCCGCGTGCTGCTCAAGCCCGCCGCCCCGGGGACCGGCGTGATCGCCGGTGGCGCCGCGCGGGCCATCTTGGAGATGGCGGGCATTCGCGACATCCTCGCCAAGTCGCTCGGCTCGTCCAACGGGATCAACGTCGCGCACGCCACCATCGCGGGGCTCCGCGCGCTGCGCCGGCCCGACGAGGTCGCCGCACTGCGAGGGAAGGCCCCTGACGAGGTCACCCCGACCGGCGTGCTGCGGGCGTACCGCGAGCGTCGCCGGGAGGCTGACCTGTACGCCGAGGCGCGCTGATCATGGCAGTGCTGCGGGTCACTCAGGTACGTTCGAAGATCGGCTCCAAGCCCAAGCACCGTGGAACCCTGCGCGCCCTCGGGCTGCGCGGCATCGGCCAGACCAACGAGCTGCCCGATCGCCCCGAGATCCGCGGGATGCTGGCTCGGGTCCCCCATCTCGTGACCGTCGAGGAGGTGTCGGAATGAAGCTGCACGACCTTGCCCCGGCTCCCGGCTCGCGTCGTCCGAAGCGCCGCGTCGGACGCGGCATCGGCGGGAAGGGCGGGAAGACCGCCGGGCGGGGGTCGAAGGGCCAACGCGCCCGCGACACCATCCCGGCGGGCTTCGAGGGCGGCCAGCTTCCGCTGATGCAGCGGATCCCGAAGCTGCGGGGCTTCAAGAACCCGTTCCGCATCGAGTACTCCCCGGTGAACCTCGACGAGGTGGGCGCGCTCGGGCTCTCGGACCTCGGTCCCGACGAGCTGGTGGCGGCGAGGATCGTCCGCAAGGGGACACTCGTGAAGATCCTCGGCCGAGGGGAGCTGTCGCGGCCGGTGCGCGTGCGGGCGCACGCGTTCTCGGCGACGGCCGAAGCTGCGATCCTCGCCGCCGGGGGATCGGTGGAGCGCATCCCGCTGCCGTACGCATCGGGTCGCCCGCCTGCCCGCGGCAACGCGCTCATGAACCGCTGAGGCCGATGCTCGTCCGTCTCGGGAACATCTTCCGGGTTCCAGATCTACGGAACAAGGTGCTGTTCACCCTGGTGGTGATCGCCATCTACCAGGTCGGCGCCAACGTGCCGGTTCCCGGGGTCAGCTGGGTCCAGCTCACGAAGCTCACGAAGGCCGCAGGCTCCTCGGGCGTGCTCGGCTTCTTGAACCTCTTCTCCGGCGGCGCGCTGGTGCGGCTGGCGGTCTTCGGTCTGGGCGTCATGCCCTACATCACGAGCTCGATCATCATCCAGCTGCTGGCGACGGTGATCCCGAAGCTCGAGGAGTGGCGGGACCAGGGAGCCGTCGGCCAGAAGAAGATCACCCAGACGACGCGCTACCTCACGATCGCGCTGGCGCTCATGCAGTCCACCGGTCTCGTGTACGCCTTCCACGGCCACGATTCGGCGCTGATCGGCACGAACATCGACCTCATCCCGAAGTTCTCGGTCCCGCTCGCTGCCTTCATGGTGCTCTGCCTGACGGCGGGCACCGCCTTCGTGATGTGGCTCGCCGAGCTCATCACCCAGCGTGGCATCGGCCAGGGCATGTCGATCCTGATCTTCGCCAACGTCGTCGCTGCGATCCCGTCGGGCGGAAGGGGGCTCTACGAGGAGGGCGGGGCGTTCAAGTTCGGGGTCATCATCGCCGTTTCCCTCGTGCTGCTCGTCTGCATCGTGTTCATGACACAGGGACAGCGTCGGATCCCTGTCACCTTCGCCAAGCGCATGGCGGGCCGGAGGATGTACGGGGGCCAGAGCACCTACATCCCGCTCAAGGTCAACCAGTCCGGGGTCATCCCGATCATCTTTGCCAGCTCGGTGCTCTACATCCCGGTGCTGCTCAGCAACGTGGTGCCGGCTGGAGGGCTGCAGACCTGGGTACGCGACAACATCACGCCGACGTCGCTCTTCTACATCCTCATGTACTTCGTGCTCATCGTGGCGTTCACCTTCTTCTACGTGTACGTGGCGTTCGACCCTCACCAGCAGGCGGACATCATTCGTAAGCAGGGTGGGTTCGTGCCCGGGATCCGCCCTGGGGGGCCCACCGAGCGATACTTCGCCCACATCCTGAACCGGATCACCGTGCCCGGTGCGCTCTTCCTCGGCGCGGTCGCCGTCATCCCGTCGCTCCTCATGGCGCTGTGGAACCTGAACCGCTTCCCCTTCTACGGGATCACCCTGCTCATCTCCGTCGGTGTCGCGCTGACAACCATGCGACAGATCGACAGCCAGCTCATGATGCGCAACTACGAGGGTTTCCTCAAGTAGGGCCTGAGTGGTTCCAGGCGTCAGGCTCGTGGTCCTCGGCAAGCAGGGAGCTGGCAAGGGGACGCAGTGCGTGCGGCTCTCGCACCACTACGTGGTGCCGCACGTCTCGACCGGCGACATGCTGCGGCGAGAGGTGAAGGCCAAGACCCCCTTCGGGCTTCGGGCGAAGAAGCTCATGGACGACGGGGAGCTGATCTCCGACGAGCTGATCATGGAGATGGTCGCCAGCCGCATCTCCGAGCGAGACGCGCGGGCGCGGGGGTTCATCCTCGACGGCTGCCCCAGGACGATCGCCCAGGCTGAGCAGCTCGACGAGATCCTCGCGCCCAGCCGCCTCGACCTCGTGATCGACCTCGAGGTGCCCACCGACGTCGTCCTGCAGCGGTTGGCCTCTCGCCGGGTGTGCGTCGACTGCGGGACGAATTACTCGGTGACCTCGCCGCCGTCGGTGAACTGGACCTGCGACGTGTGCGGTGGGGAGGTGGTCCAGCGCGAGGATGACACCGAAGAGGCGATTCGGCGCCGTCTCGAGCTCTACGAGCGGGCGACCGCGCCACTGGTGGAGTACTACGAGCACGCAGGGATCCTCGCCCGGGTGGACGGCACCGGCCCCGCTGGCGAGGTGACGCAGCGCTGCGTGCAGGCGATCGACGCGCGGCGTCAATGAGATCCGATGACACGCCGATGACACGCCGATGAGACGCCGATGAGACGCCGATGAGACGCAGTCCCCAGGAGCTCGCCAAGATGCGCCGTGCGGGCAAGGTCGTCGCGGAGATGCACGAGGTGACCCGCGCCGCAGCGAAGCCAGGCGTCACCACGAGGCAGATCGACGCGGTCGCCCGGGAGGTGCTCGAGCGACGCGGAGCGACGTCGAACTTCCTCGGCTACCACGGCTTCCCTGCGGTGATCTGCACCTCGCCCAACGACATGATCGTCCACGGCATCCCGGGTGACTACCGCCTGAAGGAGGGGGACATCCTCTCCATCGACTGCGGGGCGATCGTGGAGGGCTACCACGGGGACGCGGCGTTCACGATGGCGGTCGGCGAGGTCTCCCCGCTCGCCCGGCGGCTGATCGACGTGACCGAGCGGAGCCTGTGGGCGGGCATCGCAGAGCTGCGCAAGGGCAACCGGCTGCACGAGGTGGGTCGCGCCGTCCAGAAGGTGGTCGAGCAGGCGGGGTTCTCCGTGGTCCGTGAGTACGTCGGCCACGCCATCGGCACCGCCATGCACGAGCAACCCCAGGTGCCGAACTACTGGCCTGGAAGTCCCGGACCCACCTTGAAGTCGGGCATGGTCTTCGCGGTCGAGCCCATGGTGAACGTCGGAGGTCCCGAAACTCGACTGCTCGACGACGGCTGGAGCGTGGTGACGGCGGACGGCTCCCTCTCCGCGCATTTCGAGCACACCATCGCGGTGACCGACGACGGCCCGGAGGTGCTGACGCTGTCCTGAGCGCGCCGCCGCTGGCAATCTGCCGGCGATGCGGTACACTCGCGGACTGCCTGCCGCCGACCTGGCTGGCGTGGCAGCAATCGAATCCGGGTTCCGGCGCCGCGTCGTCGGAGGCTCCGGACGACGAATCGAGGAGAGTCACCTGCCGAAGCCGAAGGAAGACGCCATCGTGCTCGAGGGCACCGTGGTGGAGCCGTTGCCCAATGCGATGTTCCGAGTGGAGCTCGAGAACGGGCACAAGGTGCTGGCCCACAGCTCGGGCAAGATGCGGATGCACCGCATCCGCATCTTGCCGGGTGACAAGGTCCAGGTCGAGATCACCCCGTACGACCTGAGCCGGGGCCGCATCACCTACCGGTACAAGTAAGGCAGGCAGGAAGGAACGCCGTGAAGGTACGACCCAGCGTGAAGCCGATCTGCGAGAAGTGCAAGGTGATCCGCCGGCATGGCCGGGTCGTGGTGATCTGCGACAACCCTCGGCACAAGCAGCGTCAGGGCTAGGACAGGAGAGAGCGACAGATGGCCCGTATTGCCGGAGTGGACGTCCCGCGCGAGAAGCGCGTGGAGGTGGCGCTCACCTACATCTACGGGATCGGGCCTACCCGGGCGCGAGAGATCCTCGCCCGCACCGGCGTCGACCCCGATACCCGGGTGCGCGACCTCACCGACGAGGAGGTCACCCGCCTGCGCAACGACATCGACGCCACCACGGAGGTCGAAGGAGACCTGCGGCGCGACGTGGCCCAGGACATCAAGCGGAAGATGGAGATCAACTGCTACCAGGGGATCCGGCACCGCCGCGGGTTGCCGGTCCACGGGCAACGCACCCACACGAACGCCCGCACGCGCAAGGGACCGAAGAAGACGGTGGCCGGGAAGAAGAAGGTGCGCAAGTAGATGCCCAGGCAGACCAAGCAGCAGGGGGCTGCCCGCCGCCCCCGCCGTCGCGAGCGGAAGAACGTGAGCTACGGCGTCGCCCACATCAAGAGCTCGTTCAACAACACGATCGTCTCCATCGCCGACCCCGACGGCAACGTGCTCGCCTGGGCGTCGGCAGGCAACGTCGGTTTCAAGGGCTCTCGGAAGTCGACGCCCTTCGCGGCGCAGCTCGCAGCCGAGGCCTGCGCGCGCAAGGCCATGGAGCACGGCGTTCGCAAGGTGGACGTGCTCGTGCGCGGCCCGGGCTCGGGACGTGAGACCGCCATCCGCTCCCTCGCTGCCGCCGGCATCGAGGTCGTCGGGATCAAGGACGTCACGCCCATCCCGCACAACGGCTGCCGCCCCAAGAAGCGGCGCAGGGTCTGAGGCCGCCACGATGGCTCGTTACACGGGACCCGTTTGCCGCCTCTGCCGGCGCGAGCGCACCAAGCTCTTCTTGAAGGGCGAGCGCTGCTTCTCTCTCAAGTGCCCGGTGTCCGAGGCGGTCACCGACCGGCACAGCCGTGCCTATCCGCCGGGCGAGCACGGGCGCGACCGGATGCGCCAGGGCTCGGAGTACCTCGCCCAGCTCCGCGAGAAGCAGAAGGCGCGCCGCATCTACGGCATATTGGAGAAGCAGTTCCGGAACCTCTACGAGGAGGCCGACCGGCTGCCAGGCATCACCGGTGAGAACCTCCTGCGGATGCTGGAGATGCGCCTCGACAACGTCGCGTTCCGGGCTGGCTGGGGCGCAAGCCGCGCGCAGGCGCGCCAGTTCGTGCGCCACGGTCACGTGCTCGTGAACGCCAAGCGCGTCACCATCCCGAGCTTCCGGGTCCGCAAGGGCGACCGGGTGACCCTCGCGCAGTCCTCCCGGGAGGTGTTCGTGGTGCGACGCAACATGGACACCCTCGACCGGCAGCGGCCACCGTGGCTCGAGGGGTCCGACAGCGGGTTCACCGTCGAGGTGTTGAACCCGCCCCTGCGCGATCACATCGACGAACCGGTGCAAGAGCAGCTGATCGTCGAGTACTACTCCAAGTAAGCGACTGAGGAACCACGCCGATGCTCATCATCCAACGTCCCACCGTCGAAGTGCTCGACGAGGAGGGTGGCGACCGCCAGAGGTTCGCCATCGGCCCGCTCGAGCCCGGCTTCGGCCACACGCTCGGGAGCGCGCTGCGACGGACGCTGCTGTCGTCCATCCCAGGTGCGGCCGTCACCCAGGTGCATTTCGACGAGGCCCTCCACGAGTTCGCCACCCTGCCGGGGGTGAAGGAGGACGTGACCGACATCATCTTGAACTTGAAGGACCTCTTGGTGCGGGTGCACTCCGACGAGCCGGTCACGCTGCGCTTCGACAAGCGCGGTCCCGGCGACGCCCTCGCGGCTGATCTGCAGACGACGTCGGACGTCGAGGTGCTGAACCCGGACCTGCACATCGCCACCCTGAACGCCAAGGGCCACCTGGCCTTCGACCTCACGGTCGAGCGCGGAAGGGGCTATGTCTCGGCCGACCGGAACAAGAAGTCCTCCACGATCGGCGTCATCCCGGTCGATTCGATCTTCTCGCCAGTGCGCCGCGTCGCCTTCCAGGTCGAGCCCGTCCGGGTCGAGCAGTCGACCGACTTCGACCGGCTGGTGCTCGACGTCGAGACGGACGGCTCGATCACCCCGCGAGAAGCGCTCGCGTCGGCGGGCGACACCCTGCGGACCCTGGTGGGTCTCGTCGCCGACCTCGAGGAGGCCCCGCAGGGCCTCGAGCTCGGCGAGACGGGGACCGTCGTGGGCGGCTCACCGGACCTCGACCTGCGCATCGAAGAGCTGGACCTCTCGGAGCGCCCGCGCAACTGCCTGAAGCGGGCGCAGGTCAACACGATCGGCGAGCTGGTTCAGCGGACCGAGGACGAGCTCCTCGCCATCACGAACTTCGGCCAGAAGTCCCTCGACGAGGTGATCCAGCGTCTCGACGAGCGCGGCCTCTCGCTGCGGAACAGGGACTGACGCCATGCAGGGGACCCCGAAGCGCGGGCGCCGCATGGGTGGTGACGCTGCCCACCAGAAGGCGATGCTGGGCAACCTCGTCGCGTCGCTGATCGCCGCAGAGTCGCTCGTCACCACCGAGACGAAGGCCAAGATGCTTCGACCTGTCGCGGAGAAGTGCGTCACCGCGGCGCGCAAGGGAGGCGTGCACCAGCACCGCCAGGTGGTCGCGCTCATCCGTGACCGCGACATGGCGCACAAGCTGTTCGACGAGATCGCGCCGCGCTACGTTGATCGCCCGGGCGGCTACACCAGGATCCTGAAGCTGGGCCCGCGCCCTGGGGACAACGCTCCCATGGCGCGCATCGAGTTCGTCTGACGGCTACCCGCCGCTGGCGGCTCCTGCTGGCCTACGACGGCAGCGGGTTCCGGGGCTTCGCCGCCCAGGCAGGTCTCCCCACGGTCGCAGGCGCGCTGGCAGGTGCGATCGCGCGTGCGGCTCGCCTCGCCGGTCCGCCGGCCATCGTGTGCGCAGGCCGCACCGACGCAGGGGTGCACGCGACGGGGCAGGTCGTCCACGTCGATCTCCCCGCCGATTTCGACGGCGATCTCGCGCGGGCGGTGAACCGCCAGCTCTCACCGTCGATCGTCGTCCGGATCGCTGAACCGGTCGGAGACGACTTCGACGCCCGTCGCTCGGCGATCGCGCGTCGCTACCGCTACCTGGTCTGGAACGCCCCGATCCCCGAGCCACTCCTCGCCCGGGTGGCGTGGCACGTCCCCGAGCCGCTCGACACGAAAGCGATGGCCGCTGCCGCCGACGCGCTCCTCGGCGAGCACGACTTCCGCGCGTTCTGCCGACGCCCTGCGGGCAGGCCGGCGAGCGAGCCGATCGTGCGGACGGTCACCGCCGCCGGGTGGCGCACGGTGGAGGTCGCAGGGATCCTGGGCGGCCGGGCGCTGCCGGGCGACGGCTCGCAGGGCCCGGTGCTGCTCCGGTTCGACGTGGCGGCGGGCTCCTTCTGCCACCAGATGGTGCGCTCGGTCGTCGCCGTGCTCGTCGACGCCGGCCGCGGGCGGGTGAACGTCGCGACCGTCGTGGGGCTCCTCGCCGCCGGCTCCCGGGAGCGCTCGCCCCAGCCTGCACCGCCGCACGGCCTGTGCCTCGTCGACGTCGACTACCGAGCTTGGCGGGAGCCGGGTCCAGGCGCCGCCGAGGGGCAACGGAGGACGCAGCAGGGCACGCCGTCTCAGCGCGCTCAGCCCATGAGGCAGTAGGATGCCCGTTGCTGGGGCGCCCGGTCGTTGGGCGCCCGGCCGGGCGGCTTGCCCCTCTTCGGGCAGGCCGTTACGCTCTCAACGCTCTCGTGGCGTCTCTACCATCCTTCGAGGAAATCTCTTGCGTACCTACAACCCGAAAGCGGGCGAGATCGAGCGGGCCTGGCACCTCGTCGACGCCGACGGCCTCGTGCTCGGCCGGTTGGCGACGGAGGTCGCCAGGCTGCTGCGCGGCAAGCATCGTCCGACGTTCGCTCCCCACATCGACACGGGCGACCACGTGGTCGTCGTGAACGCGGCCAAGGTCGTCCTCACCTCGGGCAAGGCCGACGACAAGTTCCACTACCGCCACAGCGGCTACCCCGGCGGTCTGAAGCGGACGAGCTATGCCGAGCTGCTCGACCGGCACCCGGAGGAGCTGGTGCGCCGGGCGGTGCGTGGCATGCTCCCGAAGGGCACGCTGGGTCGCCAGCAGCTTGCCAAGCTGAAGGTCTACGCAGGTGCGGAGCATCCGCACGAGGCACAGTCCCCACAGCCCCTCGAGCTCGCGTCCGCGCGCCGGGCAGGGTGATCGTGGCTGCTCCGCTCTCACAGACGACCGGTCGTCGCAAGCAGGCGGTGGCGCGTGTCCGGTTCCGCCCCGGGCAGGGGGTCATCACCGTCAACCGCCGCGCCTTCGAGGACTACTTCCCGTCGGCCACGCACCGGATGCTCGCCACCGAGCCTCTCAGGGTGACGAGCCTCGCCGAGGCCTACGACGTCGACGCGACCATCGACGGCGGCGGAATGTCCGGCCAGGCCGGCGCCCTGCGGCTCGGCATCGCCCGTGGGCTGTGCGCGCTCGATCCAGAGCTTCGGACGGCGCTGAAGCGTGCCGGGCTCCTCACCCGAGACGCTCGGGAGAAGGAGTCCAAGAAGTACGGCCTGAAGAAGGCTCGCAAGGCGCCCCAGTACTCCAAGCGGTAGCGCGTTGACGCGGCCGGGCTTCGGCACCGACGGGGTGCGCGGGGTCGCCAACTCGGAGCTCACCGTGGAGCTCGCGGTCGCTCTCGGCCGTGCTGCCGCCCGTGTGCTCGGCGCCAACCGGTTCGTCGTCGGGAGGGACACGAGGGAGTCGAGCACCATGCTCCAAGCCGCCCTCTCTGCGGGGATGGCCTCGGGCGGTGCCGACGTGTTGGACGTCGGCGTGCTGCCCACCGCCGGCGTCGCATTCCTCGCGGAGCGCCGTGGCCTGCCTGCGGCGATGGTGTCCGCCTCGCACAACCCCTATCGCGACAACGGGATCAAGCTCTTCGACGCCGCCGGGGTCAAGCTGGCGCCCGAGATCGAAGCGCAGGTCGAAGCGGCGCTCGACCTGGCGCCGCGGGCCGGACGGGTGGGCTCCCTCGTGCCCGAGCCCGGCGCGCTCGCGGAGTACCGCCGCCACCTGGTCGACTCGATCGAGGGTCGAAGGCTCGGCGGGCTGCACGTGGTCGTCGACTGCGCCAACGGGGCCGCGTCCGCGGTCGCCCCCGACGTGCTGGCCGACGCCGGCGCTCGCGTGGACGCCCTGTGCACCGACCCGGACGGCACGAACATCAACGAAGGCTGCGGCTCGACCCGACCGGAGCTCCTCGCTCGAGAGGTGGTCGCCCGCGGGGCGGACCTCGGGCTCGCGCTCGACGGCGACGCCGACCGGCTCGTGGCCGTCGACCACACGGGCACGATCTGCGACGGGGACCTGCTGCTGGCGGTCTTCGCGGTCGACCTCGAGGCGCGTGGTGAGCTCACGGGCGGCACGGTCGTGGTGACGGTCATGACCAACCTCGGGTTCCGCCTGGCGATGGAGCGACGCGGGATCTCGGTGCACGAGACCCCGGTCGGCGACCGCCAGGTGCTGGCCGCGCTCGACGAGAGCGGGTTCGCGCTCGGCGGGGAGCAATCCGGCCACATCGTCTTCCGAAAGCGCGCGACGACCGGCGACGGGGTGCTCACCGGCCTCCTCCTCGCCGACACCGTCGTGCGCTCGGGGCGATCGCTTGCCGAGCTGTCCGACGGCCTCGTCGAGCGCGTCCCCCAGGTGCTCGTCAACGTCGCAGTCCGTGAGCCGGGGCGTCTCGCGGATGCCGACGGCGTCTGGAAGACCGCCGCCGAGATCGAAGCCGGGCTCGGCGAGAGCGGGCGGGTGCTCCTCCGGGCGAGCGGAACGGAGCCGCTCGTCCGGGTGATGGTCGAGGCCCCGACGCCCGAGGTCGCTGCGCAGGCCGCGGGAAGGCTCGCAGAGGTCATCGAGACCGCGCTGACGGGTTAGCCTCGGCATCATGTGCGGGATCATCGGCGTCACCGGGGACACGGCGGCGCTCGAGACGATCCTCGACGGCTTGCGGCGCCTCGAGTACCGCGGCTACGACTCGGCGGGCGTCGCGTTCGTCGACGGCGGGACGATCTGGCGCGAGCGGGCGGCGGACGGGACCCACTCGGTCGAGGACCTCGCCGCCGCGCTCGCGGCTGCGCCACGGTCGGCGACCGGGATCGGCCACACGCGGTGGGCGACCCACGGGGCGCCGAGCGTGCAGAACGCGCACCCTCACGTCGACTGCACCGGCCGCGTCGCGCTCGTGCACAACGGGATCATCGAGAACCACGCCGAGCTGGCCGTTCCGCTCCTCGCTCGTGGTCACGTGCTCTCGTCCGAGACCGATACCGAGGTCCTCGCGCACCTGCTCGAGGAGGAGCTGGCGCGCGGCGCAGGCCTTGCCGAGGCGATGCGCAGCACGCTCGGGAAGCTTCGCGGCGCCTTCAGCGTCGTCGCGCTCACGAGCGACGACCCCGCGCTGATCGTGGCCGGGCGGCGCTCGGTGCCCCTCCTCGCCGCGCTCGGAGAGGGGCGCGGCTTCGTCGCGTCGGACGTGTCCGCGCTCTTGGGTCGCGCCGACCGCTACTTCGCCCTCGACGACGACCAGGTGGTGGAGGTGCGTCCAGGCTCGCTGCGCGTCACCACCTTGGCGGGCGACGAGGCCGACCCGGCCGTCGTCGGCGTGGACCCGACCTGGGACGTCGTCGCGGCGCAGAAGGGCGGCTACGACGACTTCATGTCCAAGGAGATCCACGAGCAGCCGAGGGCGATCGCCGACACGCTCCTGGACCGTCGTGCGAACGACGGCTCGATCGTGCTCGACGAGCTCCACCTGTCTCCCGACGAGCTTCGGGCGGTCGACAAGGTGGTGGTGGTGGCGTGCGGCAGCAGCTTCCACGCGGGCATGGTGGCCAAGTACGCGATCGAGCGCTGGGCGCGGCTCCCCACCGAGGTCGAGATCGCGAGCGAGCTGCGCTACCGCGAGCCCGTGCTGCACGAGCGGACCCTCGTGGTGGGGGTGAGCCAGTCGGGCGAGACGCTCGACACCCTCGAGGCGCTGCGAGAGGCACGCCGCTCCGGGGCGCGCACGCTCGTCGTCTCCAACGTCGTCCATTCGACGATGGCGCGCGAGGCGGATGGCACCCTCTACACGCGTGCGGGGCCCGAGGTGAGCGTCGCGTCCACCAAGTGCCACGTCGCGCAGATCGTCGCCCTCGAGGTGCTCGCCCTCGCCCTGGCGCAGTGGCGCGGCACCATGGGGCGGAGCGCCCTGGCCTCGACCCTCGACGAGCTGCACCGGCTGCCCGGCGCGGTCGGCGAGGCGCTCGGGCGGACCAAGGAGGTGGAGGACGTCGTCGACGTGCTCGTGGGCGCCCGTGACTTCTTCTTCCTCGGCAGGAACCTCGGCTACCCGGTCGCCCTGGAGGGGGCCCTGAAGCTGAAGGAGATCTCGTACCTGCGCGCGGAGGGCTACCCCGCAGGCGAGCTCAAGCACGGGCCCCTCGCGCTCGTCGAGCCGGGCACGGTGGTGGTCGCGGTGCTCGACCCGTTGCGCGACAAGATGCGATCGAACGTCGCCGAGGCGGCGGCGCGCGGCGCGACGGTCGTGGTCCTGACCACTGACGACGACACGGACGCGCCCGGTGACCACGTCCTGCGCGTGCCGGCGGTCCGAGACCCCGTGCTGGCCCCCGTCGTCGAGGTGGTGCCGCTCCAGCTCCTCGCCTACGGGCTCGCCCGCCGGCTCGGCAACGACGTCGACCGGCCGCGCAACCTCGCGAAGACGGTGACGGTCGAGTGAGCGCGATCACCGGCGTGGGCGTCGACGCCGTGGACGTCGCACGCTTCGGTGCGGTCCTCGGGCGCCGCCCGTCGATCTCCGCACGCCTGTTCACCGACGGCGAGCGACGCGACGGCCATGGCGACGTGCAGCGGCTGGCCGCGCGCTTCGCGGCCAAGGAGGCGACGATGAAGGCCCTCGGTGGAGGGATCGGCAGCGTCGGGTGGCGAGAGGTCGAGGTGGTGCGGCTGGGGACCGGTGAGCCGACGCTCCGGCTCTTCGCGGGGGCTGCCGCACTGGCGGCGCGGCGAGGCGTCGCGCACTGGCACCTGTCGCTCACCCATACGGCGACCGTCGCCATCGCGATGGTGGTGGCCGAGGCCTGACCGTGCGCCCCGTCGTCACCGTCGCCGAGATGCGCGCGGCAGACGCGGCTGCACCCGTGCCCGAGGAGACCCTGGTCCGCCGCGCCGGCACCGCGGCGGCCGTCGCGGCCCTCCGGATGCTCGGTGGCGCCTATGCGCGCCGCGTCGTGGTCGTGGCAGGGAAGGGCAACAACGGCGCGGACGGCCGTGTCGCAGCGCAGGTGCTCGCGCGCCGCGGCGCACGGGTCACCGTGGTGGCTCCCGGCGCACCGGTCGACGACTGCGACCTCGTGGTCGACGCGGCGCTCGGCACCGGGCTTCGTGGCCCCTACGAGGCTCCGGCACCCCCCGCCCGTGCGGAGGTGCTCGCGGTGGACATCCCTTCGGGTGTGGACGGGGACACGGGCGCCGCGCCCGGCCGGCCGATGGTCGCCACCCGTACCGTGACGTTCGGAGCGCTCAAGCCGGGGCTCTTGCAGGGCGAAGGCCCGCGTTTCGCCGGTCGCGTGGACGTGGCGGACATCGGTCTCGGGCAGATCGAGGCCCGGATCTCGCTCATGGAGGACGCCGATCTGAGCCGCCTGGTGCCGCGCCGGCCAGCTCAGACGCACAAGTGGGCGACCGCGGTCTGCGTCGTGGCGGGGTCGCCCGGCATGGAGGGGGCGGCGACGCTCGCCGCTCGGGGGGCGTCGCGAGCGGGGGCCGGCATGGTGCGGCTCGGGGTACCTGGCAGCGCGGAGGCTCCCGGGCTCGGCCATTGGCCAGGGGAGGCCGTCCGGTTCGCGCTGCCCTCGAGCGGCTGGGCGGGCGAGGTGCTCGAGGTGCTCGAGCGCTGCCGAGCGCTCGTGATCGGCCCCGGGCTCGGCAGGGCGCCCTCCACGGTGGACGACATCCGCTCGGTGGTCGCGCGCGCCCGCGTGCCGGTGGTCGTCGACGCCGACGCGCTCTTCGCGCTGGGCGACGAGTCGTCGGCGCGCCGCATCGTCGCGGGGGATCGACCTGTCGTGGTGACGCCGCACGACGGGGAGCACGAGCGCCTGACCGGCGCGCCGCCAGGGCCCGACCGCGTCGCGGCGGCGCGCCGTCTCGCCGGAGGGCTCGGGGCAGTCGCCTTGGTGAAGGGGTCGCTCACGGCGGTCGCCTCGCCCTTTGGCGAGGTGCGGCTCTCATCGGCCGGGAGCTCGCGGCTGGCGACGGCAGGCACTGGCGACGTGCTCTCCGGGGTGATCGGCGCCTTCTTGGCCCGCGGTGCGCCGCCGCTCGAGGCAGCCGCCCTCGCGGCCCACGTGCACGGGCGCGCCGCGTCGGACGGGCCCGCGGAGGGACTCGTCGCCGTGGACCTGCCCGAGCTCATCTCGGCACGTCTCTCCCGTGCACTGGACCCGGTGGCGCGGGGCACGGCGCGTGGAGATGGCTGAGGGTCGCACCCGCGCTGCCTGGGCGGAGGTCGATCTCGACGCGCTGGCGCACAACGTCGCCGTCCTCGCGCGGCGTGCCGCGCCCGCGGCGCTGTGCGCGGTCGTGAAAGCCGACGCCTACGGGCACGGTGCGGTGCAGGTCGCGCGCACGGCGCTCGCCTCGGGCGCGGCAGGGCTCGCGGTGGCCATCGTGGACGAAGGCTTGGAGCTTCGCGAGCATGGCATCGACGCGCCGGTGCTCGTGCTCTCCGAGGTGATGCCCGATGCTGCGGAGGTGCTCGTGCGCGCCAGGCTCACCGCGACCATCGCGACGCTGCGGGGAATGCAGGCGCTGGCCGCCGCGGCCAGGCGCGTCGGCACGCGGTCGAAGGTCCACGTGAAGGTGGACACCGGCATGCACCGCGTGGGTGTCGCGCCAGTCGAGGCGCCAGCGCTCGTCCACGCCGCCGCATCGGAGCCTGCGCTCCGGGTCGAGGCGGTGTGGACGCACCTCGCCGTCGCGGACGGTACGACCGCGGACGACCAGGCGTTCACCGCGCTCCAGCTCCGGCGGTTCGACGAGGTCGTCGCCGCCCTGGAGCAGCGGCCGCGGCTCCTGCACGCGGCCAACACCGCCGGGGCCATCGCGTGGCCTGCCGCCCGCTACGACATGGTCCGTTGCGGCATCGGCATGTACGGCTGCGCACCGACGCCTGCGATGGCGAGGATCCCCGACGAGCGGGGTGCCGGGGAGACCGCCGGCGAGGATCCTGCCGCCGCGGAGACCGCCGCCGTGCTCGCGGCGCTGCGGCCGGTGCTGTCGCTCAAGGCTCGTGTGAGCGCCGTGCGAGAGCTGGACGCGGGCGAGCGCCCCTCCTACGGACGGCGCCGCGCGCTGCCGGAGCGAGGGGTCGTCGCGACGGTCCCCATCGGCTACGCCGACGGCGTGCCACGGCGCCTCTTCGACACGGGGTCTTTGGTCCTCGTCGGCGGCCGACGACGGCCGCTCGCCGGCACGGTCACCATGGACCAGCTCATGGTCGACTGCGGCCCGGGGGCGCTCGTGGCGCCGGGCGACGAGGTCGTGCTGATCGGGCGACAGGGCGAAGAGGAGATCGGCGCAGAGGACTGGGCGCGCCTGCTCGGCACGATCTCCTACGAGGTCCTCTGCGGCATCGGTCCGCGCCTCCCGCGCATCTACCGCGGCGCAGGCGATCGGTGAGGCTCCGGCGCGCGGCGGCCGTCGGGGCAGGGGCTGCCGGCGGGGGCGCCCTCTACCTCCTCGAGCGCGCGGCGGCCTCGCGCTGGAGGGCGGGGCCCGCGGAGCTCGTGGCCGCGGGGCTGTCGCTGCCGTCGGACATCCGTCATCATTTCGTCGCGACGAGCGACGGGGGCCGCGTCCATGTCGTCGAACGCGGGACGGGGCCGACGGCGGTGCTCGTGCACGGCGTCATGCTCGGCGTCGCGACCTGGGCGCGACAGCTGCACACCCTTCCCGGTCGTGTGATCGCCGTGAGCCAGCGAGGGCACGGCCAGTCGCGCGCGGGGGCCGAGGGCTTCAGCTTCGAGCGGCTCGCCGCTGACCTCGCCGAGGTCCTCGAGGTGCTCGACGTGCGCGACGCGTCCCTCGTCGGCCACTCGATGGGGGGGATGGTCGCGCAGCTCCTCGCATTGCGCGACCCGGCCCTCTCGAGGCGCGTCCGCGACCTCGTGCTCGTCGCCACGACGCCCGGCCCGGTCGTCCCCTCGCCGCTCTCGCCGCTCTCGGGCCTGCTCGGCACCGCGACGGCCCGAGCGCTCGTCGGTGCCGAGCGCAGCGGTCACGGGCCGCTTCCCAAGCCGGCCACCATCTGGGCGGCAAGGGTCGCCTTCGGAACGTCGCCCTCGCGTCCCGACGTCGAGCTGCTCCGCCAGATGATCGACGCCATGTCACCCCGGGCACTTGCTGCGCTGCTCCCACACCTCCTCGCGTTCGACGTCCGCAGCCGCTTGGGGGCGCTCTCGCTTCCGGTCCACGTGGTGGCGGGAAGCCGCGACCTGCTCACGCCGCCGCGGACAGCCCGGGCGATCGTCGAGCGTGTGCCGGGCGCGCGCCTCACGCTGCTCCCGGGGTGCGGGCACATGGTGATGCTCGAACGTGCCGACGCGTTGGCGCTCCTCCTGACCCGATGACGTGCGCCCATGACGTCCGCCGAGGCGCGCGCGGACCATCGGGGCGTCGCAGGCCGGCGGTAGCATCCGGCGATGGCGCATCCCGGGGCAGGCGTGCGTGAGGGGGGTGCGCGAGGGGAGCTCGAGCGCCTGCGCGACGAGGCGCGGGGGTGCACGCGCTGCGGCCTCGCCGAGGGACGCACCCAGGTGGTCTTCGGCGTCGGGAGCCCCGCGGCGGACCTCATGTTCGTGGGCGAAGGCCCCGGGAGGGACGAGGACCTCCAGGGGGTGCCGTTCGTGGGGAGATCGGGGAAGCTCCTCGACCTCCTCATGCGCCAGGAGATCGGCGTCGAGCGCGACGAGTGCTACATCGCCAACGTGGTCATGTGCCTCGCGGCCGACGGGCTCGTGCAGCTGGGTGACGGGTCCTGGGAGCGCATCGGCGCGCTCGTGCATCGCCGGTACGGCGGGACGGTCAAGTCCGTCGACGCCTGCGGCAGGATCGTCGATCGGCGTGTCGTGGGCTGGCACGCCTCGCCGCTCGGAGGCCGCCGGATCTTCCGGCTCACCTATCGGGGGGCCGAGGGGTCTGGAGCGGTCACGGCTGCCGTCGACGCCACCGGCGACCACCAGGTCTTGACCGAGCAGGGATGGACGCCCGTGGAACGTCTCGGGCCAGGGGCGAGGATCGCCACCGGTCACGGCCTGAGCCCGGTCGCGCGCGACGTGATCGCCGGCTCGCTGCTCGCCGGGGGATGCGTGCGCGTGAGCGGCGCGGGCGTGGAGATCGTCCAGCGCGCTGGTGGGCACGGGTATGCGCTGTTCAAGGCGTCGCTGCTCGCCGAGCTGGGCGCCTTCGTCGAATCGGGCGCGCAGATGACGGCTTCCTCGGGCGAGGGTGTCGCCGAGATGGGCCCGGGGGGCACCTGCACGGTCGTCCGACTGCCGGAGCGTGCCACAGGTGCCCTTCAGGCGCTCGTCGAGGGCTTCTGCGGTGCGCGCGGCTCGAGCGTCCCGGACTGGGTGGCCGGCGAGCTCAGCCCGAGGGCGCTGGCGGTCTGGTTCTGCGACGGCGGGGACCGGCGGGCGCGTGGGTCTCGCCACCCGGTGGCTGGGATCTCGACGAGCGCGTGGGCTGCACACGACCTGGACGTCCTCGCAGCCAGCCTCCGGCGCCTCGGGCTCCCCGGGGAGGTGGGGCGAGGGCGCATCGCCTTCGAGCCCCTCGTCGCCCGAAGGCTTGCTCGGACGATCGCGCCCTACGTGCCCGAGCCGATGCGGCACGCGCTCCCTGCGGACATCGCGTCGGCGCTGCCGTTCGCCCCCGGACTCTTCAGCGACCGGCTGCCCGTCACCCACTACGACGCGGCGGTCGTCGAGAAGCTCGGTGCCGGCAGCGCCGGCGGCTCCGCCGGCGCCGAGAGGACCGTCTACTGCATCGACGTCGAAGGCACCCACAACTTCGTCACCGCCGGCGGGGTCGTGCACAACTGCCGGCCGCCTGGGAACAGGGACCCTCTCCCCGCGGAGATCGACGCGTGCCGGCCGTACCTCGAGCGCCAGATCGAGCTGGTCGCTCCCAAGGTGGTGGTGACCCTGGGCAACTTCGCGACCAAGACGCTGCTCGAGACGACCGAGGGGATCCGGCGGGTGCGCGGCCGGGTCTACCCGTTCCGAGGGATGGACCTGGTGCCCACCTACCACCCGGCTGCAGCGCTGCGCGGGGGCGGGGTGGTCGTCGCCGAGATGCGTGCCGACTTCGTGCGGGCGAAGTCGCTGCTGCGCCGCTCGTGACGACCGCCGGGTGCTGAGGGCTGGCGTGGCCTGGTCGTTCAGCGTGCACACGCCGTCGGCCGCCGCCACGCGTGAGCTGGCGGCGCGCCTCGCCGGCGCCGCGCGCCGCGGCGACGTCATCGTGCTCCAAGGGTCGCTCGGAGCCGGCAAGACGACGTTCGCGCAAGGGTTCGCGCGCGGCCTCGGCGTCCAGGGGCCGGTCACGAGCCCCACCTTCACCCTCGTCCGGCAGTACCCGTGCGCGCTCGGTCAGCTGGTCCATGTCGACGTCTACCGCCTGGACCACCTCGCAGAGGTGGCCGACCTCGGCCTCGCTGACCTGGTCGAGGACGGTGTCGTGCTCGTCGAGTGGGGGGACGTGGCGCGCCCCGCGCTCGGACCGGTCACCTGGACGGTCTCGATCGCTCGCTCCGAGGCGGGCGACGACCACCGGGTCGTCACGGTGAGCGGCGGGGAGGAGACGCGGCGTGGCGAGGTCGCTGCAGCCCTCGACGCCGGGACGGGAGGTACGTGATGCTGCTCGGGATCGAGACCGCGGCCGGGCTGGTGGGCGTCGCGCTCGCCGACGCGCACCGCCCGGTCTCCGGGGCGTGGCTGCTCGGCGACCGCCGCCACGCCGAGGCGCTGGCCCCGGCGATCGACCACGTCCTCTCGCAGGCGGGGGCGACGCTCGCCGACGTCGACACGATCGCCGTCGACGTCGGCCCCGGGCTCTTCACCGGCCTGCGTGTCGGCGTCGCGACGGCCCAGGGCCTCGCAGAGGGCCTCGGCATCGGGATCGTCGAGGTGACGAGCGTGGAGGTCCTCGCTCGAGAGGCGTACGGCTGCGGCTGGGAGGGGCCGGTCGCGGCCGTCGTCGACGCCCGTCGCGGCGAGGTGTTCGTCGCCCGATGCGCCGGACCGGGCGCACGGGTCGAGACGCCCTCGCGCTGCTCGCCCTCCGCCCTCGCAGAGGAGCTCGCCTCGGCGCCCGGCACGCTCGTCGTCGGGACCGGGGCCACGCGCTATGCCGCGGTCTTCGCCGACGCCGGCCTCGAGGTCGCGGGCATCGCCGAGCCCTCGCCCCGCGTCCTCGTCGAGATCGCCGCCGGTAGGCTTGCCACTGGAGCGGCTCCGGTGCCGCCGGCCGCGGTGCGACCGGTGTACCTGCGCGAAGCCGACGCCCGGATCAATTGGGTGCAGCGGTGATCGAGCTCGTGCGCATGCGCCGGCGCGACCTGCGGTGGGTGACGACCGTCGAGCAGGTGGTCTTCCCGGAGCCGTGGAGCCACGCCGTGTTCGTCTCCGAGCTCTCCCAGAGGAGGGGCCGGGCCTACCGGGTCGCTCGCATCGGCAAGGAGATGGTCGGGTACGTGGGGCTCATGTTCGTAGAGGAGGAGGCGCACGTGACGACGGTCGCGGTCGCCCCCGAGCACCAGGGGCGTGGCATCGGCACCCAGATCATGCTCGGGGCGATGCGCATCGCCCAGGAAGAGGGCGCGCGCCACGTCTCGCTGGAGGTCGCCGTCGGCAACGGGCGCGCGCAGTCCCTCTACCGCCGCTTCGGGTTCGTCCCCGTCGGTATCCGGAAGGGCTACTACCAGCTCGTCGGGGAGGACGCCTACGTCATGTGGGCCTACGACATCGACGCTCCGGCGTATCGTGACCGACTCGCCCGGATCGAGGCCGAAGAGGCGCGAAGAGCGTGAACGTGCTCGGTATCGAGACGTCGTGCGACGAGACGGCCGCCGCCGTCGTCGCAGAGGGGCGCCTCGTGCGATCGTCGGTGGTCTCGAGCCAGATCGACCTCCACGCGCGCTTCGGCGGCGTGGTCCCCGAGATCGCGGGACGCGCGCACGTCGAGCTGCTCATGCCCGCGGTCGCAGAGGCGATGGCGCGCGCCGGGATCGAGCGGCCCGACGCAGTGGCGGTGACGTACGGCCCGGGGCTCGTCGGGTCGCTCCTCGTGGGGCTCTCCGCGGCCAAGGGGCTCGCCATGGCCTGGCGCGTGCCCTTCGTCGGGGTGAACCATCTCGAGGGCCACTTGTTCGCCCCGGTGATCGAGGAGCCAGGTCTGCCGTGGCCCCTCGTGGTGCTGCTGGTCTCCGGAGGGCACACGCTCCTCGTGGAGGCAGCAGCGCCCGGGCGCTACCGGTTGCTCGGCCAGACCATCGACGATGCGGCGGGCGAGGCGTTCGACAAGGTGGCGCGCTATCTCGGGCTCGGCTACCCGGGCGGTCCCGCGATCGACCGGGTCGCCAGGGAGGGCGACGCCTCCGCGTTCTCGTTCCCCCGGGCGATGCTCGGCGAGGGCTACGACTTCTCGTTCTCGGGGCTCAAGACGTCGGTGGTTCGCACCGTCGAGCGCCACCCGTCGGCGTCGACCCCCGACGTCGCGGCGGCGTTCCAAGAGGCCGTCGTCGACGTCCTCCTCACGAAGGCCGCCCGCGCGGTCCGCGCGGTCGGCGCCAAGGGGCTGTGCCTCGGCGGCGGGGTCGCCGCCAACTCGCTCCTGCGCCGGCGCGCCCCTGAGGCGGTCGACGTCCCGACCTACCTGCCGAGCATGGCGATGTGCACCGACAATGCCGCGATGGTGGCGGCGGCGGGCACCTTCCGTCTGGCGCACGACGGCCCGAGCCCACTGTCGCTCGCGGCCGACCCGAACCTCTTCCTCGACTTCTCCGAGGACTTCTCCGAGCCCGAGGCATGACCCCCGTCCCCCCCGCGCCCGCGCCGCCCGCGCCCGCGCCCCGGTCCGCCTACGACCTGTCGCGCGAGGAGCTCGCCGGTCTCCTCGCCGATGAGCCCCCCTACCGCGTCCGCCAGGTGTGGGACGGCCTGCATCGCCGCGCGCGCCGCCCTGGGGAGATGACGGACCTGCCCCGCTCCCTCCGAGAGCGCCTCGAGGGCGCGCTGCCCGTCGCGCTCGGCGAGATCTCGCGGCGGAGCGCCGACGGCGGGGGCACCGTGAAGTGGCTCTTCGAGCTCGCCGACGGGCGCCGAGTCGAGACCGTCCTCATGGCGTACCCGGACCGTGTGACGGTCTGCGTGTCCACGCAGGCGGGGTGCGCGATGGGCTGCGCGTTCTGCGCGACCGGCCAGAGCGGGTTCGAGCGGCACCTGAGCGCAGGCGAGATCGTCGAGCAGGTGGTCGCCGGCATCCGCGCCGCGCGCCCCCGGCGGCTCTCGAACGTGGTCTTCATGGGCATGGGCGAGCCGCTCGCCAACTACGGGCGCACCTGGGCGGCGATCGAGCGGATCCATGGCGAGCTGGGCATCTCCGCCCGGCACCTCACGCTGTCGACCGTGGGGCTCGTGCCCGGCATCCGCCGGTTGGCGAGAGCGACCCTGCCGGTGAACCTCGCCCTCTCGTTGCACGCCGCCAACGACGAGCTGCGCGACCGGCTGGTGCCGATGAACCGCCGCTACCCGCTCGCCGCCCTGGCCGAGGCGTGCGCCGAGTACGTCGCAGCCAGCAAGCGGCGGCTCTCGATCGAGTGGGCGCTCATCGACGGCACGAACGACCGGCCCTCCGACATGGCCGAGCTCGCCGAGTTCGCCCGCCCGCTCGGTGCGCACGTGAACCTGATCCCGCTCAACCCCACGCCGGGGTACGCGCCGGGGGGGAGCCCCCCGCACAGGGTGGCCGACGCGCGCGACACGCTCCTGCGGCTCGGGGTGAACGCCACGGTACGCGCCACCCGGGGCGTGGAGATCGGCGCCGCATGCGGGCAGCTCGCCGCTCGCGGCACCGGGCCTGTTGTGGGCCTGCCGCGCGTCCGCTAGCATTAGCAGTCGCAAGGTTCGAGTGCCAACAATTGCCGAAGGAGGCCGCTTCGATGAAGCTCCACCCCCTCGATGACCGGATTGTCGTCCGGCCAGGTGAGTCGGAGGAGACCACCGCCTCGGGTTTGGTGATCCCCGACACCGCCAAGGAGAAGCCCCAGCAGGGCGAGGTCCTGGCTGTCGGACCCGGGCGGCGTGCCGACAACACCGGGGAGATCATCCCGCTCGACGTGAAGGTCGGGGACACCGTCGTCTATTCGAAGTACGGCGGTACCGAGATCACCGTCGACGGAGAGGACCTGTTGATCCTCTCCGGTCGGGACGTGCTCGCCAAGCTGGACAAGTAGTCGAGCTGGACAAGTAAGCGACCATCCGCACACGGGGGCCGCATCGCGCGTCGCGCGGTGCGGCCCCACGTCTCCGAGAGGTGTTCCATGCCCAAGATCCTGAAGTTCGACGAGGCTGCCCGCCGTGGCCTCGAGGCCGGTGTGAACAAGCTGGCCGACACGGTGAAGGTCACGCTCGGCCCGAAGGGCCGAAACGTCGTGATCGAGAAGAAGTTCGGCGCCCCGACCATCACCAACGACGGCGTCTCCATCGCCCGGGAGGTGGAGCTGGAGGACCCCTTCGAGAACATGGGGGCCCAGCTCGTCAAGGAGGTCGCCACGAAGACCAACGACGTCGCGGGTGACGGCACCACCACCGCGACGGTCCTCGCCCGTGCGCTCATCGCCGAAGGTCTCCGCAACGTCGCCGCCGGCGCGAACCCTGCGGCCTTGAAGCGGGGCATCGAGCGCGCCGTCGCCGCCGCGGTGGCGTCGATCGCCGAGCAGTCCCGGGAGGTCGAGGGCAAGACCGAGATCGCCCAGGTGGCGTCCATCTCGGCTGCCGACACGTCGATCGGCGACGTGCTCGCCGAGGCGATCGACAAGGTCGGCAAGGACGGCACCGTGACCGTCGAGGAGTCCAACACCTTCGGGATGGAGCTCGAGCTCACCGAGGGCATGCAGTTCGACAAGGGGTTCCTGTCCCCCTACTTCGTGACCGACGCGGAGCGCCAGGAGTCGGTGCTCGAGGACCCCTACATCCTCTTCTTCAACGGGAAGATCAGCGCGGTCCACGACCTCGTGCCCGTGCTCGAGAAGGTGATGCAGGCCGGCCGTCCGCTGCTCCTCGTCGCAGAGGACGTCGAGGGCGAGGCGCTCGCCACGCTCGTCGTGAACAAGATCCGTGGCACGTTCACGTCGGTCGCGGTGAAGGCACCGGGCTTCGGCGAGCGCCGGAAGGCGATGCTCCAGGACATGGCGACCCTGACCGGCGGTCAGGTGATCTCCGAGGAGATCGGGCTCAAGCTCGAGAACGCCACCTTGGACCTCCTGGGCCGGGCGCGCCGGGTGATCGTGACCAAGGACGACACCACGATCGTGGAGGGTGCGGGCAGCGAGGCCGACGTGAAGGGCCGGATCGCCCAGATCAAGCGCGAGATCGAGGAGACCGACTCGGACTGGGATCGCGAGAAGCTGCAGGAGCGTCTCGCCAAGCTCGCCGGTGGTGTCGCGGTCGTGAAGGTCGGCGCGGCCACCGAGGTGGAGCTCAAGGAGAAGAAGCACCGCATCGAGGACGCACTCTCGGCGACCCGTGCCGCGGTCGAGGAGGGCATCGTCGCGGGCGGCGGGACCGCGCTCCTGCGGAGCCGGGTCGCGGTAGAGAAGGTCGCCGCCGGGCTCGAGGGAGACGAGGCGACCGGTGCGCGGATCGTGGCGAAGGCGCTCGAGGAGCCCTTGCGGTGGATCGCGCTGAACGCCGGGCTCGAGGGCGCGGTCTTCGTGCGCCAGGTCGAGTCGGAGACCGGCTCGATGGGGCTCAATGCGCTCACCGGCGAGATCGTCGACCTGGTGAAGTCGGGGATCATCGACCCGGCGAAGGTGACCCGTTCCGCCCTGCAGAACGCCGCGTCGGTGGCCGCACTGCTGCTCACCACCGAGGTGCTCGTGGCGGACAAGCCCGAGAAGCCCAACCCGGCTGCCGCAGGAGCGGGCGGCATGGACGGCATGGGCGGCATGGGCGGCATGGGCGGGATGATGTAGCAGCCGGTCGACGGGTGCCCGGCGTGATCCCTCGCCCTGCCACGGCCGAGCCAGGTGGCCCCCCGCCGTGGACGCCGCGGCGGGGGATCACGCTCGGCGTCGTGCTCGACGCGTTCGGCCGTGCCGGTCGGCCCCTCGCCGACGGACCGCCGCCAGCTCCCGACGGGGTCCCCGTGGCGGACTCTGCTCGCATCGCCACCTCGCCCTCGGCGGTGCTCGTTGGGCTCTTCGAAGAGGACGGCGAGACCCGCGTGGTGCTGACGCGTCGCTCGACCCGGCTGCGCACCCACAGGGGGCAGGTGAGCTTTCCTGGAGGGCGCATCGAGCCCGGAGAGGACGCGGTCTCCGCAGCGCTGCGCGAGGCGTACGAAGAGGTCGGCCTCGATCCCTCGGCGGTGCAGCCCATCGGGTACCTGCCTCGGGCGTTCGCCTTCAGCTCGGGCGCGCCGATCACGCCGGTCGTCGCGGTGCTCGCGGCGCGTCCCTCGCTCTCGCCGAGCCCCGCCGAGGTCGATCGCGCCTTCGACGTGTCGCTCGCCGACCTCGCAGCCGCGTTCACCGAGGAATGGTGGAGCGAGCCCGACCTCCCCCGGTTCCCGATGGTCTTCTTCTCGGTGGAGGGTGAGACCATCTGGGGGGCGACGGCCCGCATGCTCGTGGACCTGCTCTCGACGGTGCTCGACGAGAGCACGCCGGTGCTCGACGAGAGCACGCCGGTGCTCGACGAGAGGGCGCCCGGCCCCTGACCCGGCCACGTACGGGCGCCTGTGGCCTCGGGGCGGCCGGTACAGTGGGGCGAGAGGAGCGACGGCGCCGACCACTGCGGACCACCGGAGGGCACTCGTGGCAGAAATCGAGATCGGGATCTTCAAGTCGGGGCGTCGGGCCTACGGGTTCGACGACATCGCCATCGTGCCGAGCCGGCGGACCCGGGATCCCGAGGACGTGGACATCTCCTGGGAGATCGACGCGTATCGTCTCGGGCTGCCGCTGCTCGGCGCCGCGATGGACGGGGTCACCAGCCCGCGCACCGCGATCGAGCTCGGACGGCTCGGCGGTCTCGGCGTGCTGAACCTCGAGGGCTTGTGGACCCGCTACGAGGATCCCACGCCCTTGTTCGAGGAGATCCGCGAGCTCGACGACGACAAGGCCACCCCGCGGATGCAGCAGATGTACCAAGAGCCGGTCAAGCTCGAGCTGGTGCGCGAGCGCATCCGCCAGATCAAGGACGCCGGGGTCGTCGCCGCGGCGTCGGTGACCCCGCAGCGGACCGAGGAGCTCGCCCCTGCGTGCCTCGCGGCGGAGCTCGACCTGCTCGTCATCCAAGGCACCGTGGTCTCCGCCGAGCACGTCTCCAAGACCGTCGAGCCGCTGAACCTGAAACGGTTCATCCGCGAGCTCGAGATCCCCGTCATCGTCGGAGGGTGCGCGTCGTACCAGGCGGGGCTGCACCTGATGCGTACCGGTGCGGTGGGCGTCCTGGTGGGGGTCGGTCCCGGCAACGCGTGCACCACGCGTGCGGTGCTCGGCCTCGGAGTGCCGCAGGCGACCGCCATCGCGGACGTCGCGGGCGCCCGCATGCGGCACCTCGACGAGACCGGCGTCTACGTGCACGTGATCGCGGACGGCGGCATGTCCAAGGGTGGCGACATCGCGAAGGCGATCGCGTGCGGCGCCGACGCGGTGATGCTCGGCTCACCGCTCTCGTCTGCGGTGGAGGCCCCTGCGCGCGGCTTCCACTGGGGGATGGCCACGTTCCACCCGACGCTTCCGCGCGGCACCCGGGTGCGGACCGGCGTTCGCGGCAGTCTCCAGGAGATCCTCCTCGGCCCGGCGCACGAGAACGACGGGCGGATGAACCTGTTCGGTGCGCTGCGCACGGCGATGGCCACCTGCGGCTACGAGACGGTGAAGGAATTCCAGAAGGCAGAGGTCATGGTCGCCCCCGCCTTGCAGACCGAGGGCAAGCAGCTCCAGCGGTCCCAGGGCGTGGGCATGGGCCACTGAGCGCCATCGACGACCTCGTCCGCGACCTGAACCCGGCGCAGCGTGCCGCGGTGGAGCACCGCGGCGGACCGCTGCTCGTCGTCGCGGGGGCGGGGTCGGGCAAGACGCGGGTGCTCACCCGGCGCATCGCGCACCTGCTCGCGAGCGGTGACGCCGCGCCATGGGAGATCCTCGCCATCACCTTCACCAACAAGGCGGCCGCCGAGATGCGCCGACGCGTCGCCGATCTCGTCGGTGAGCGCGCGGAGCGCATGTGGGTCTCGACGTTCCATTCGGCTTGCCTGCGGATGCTGCGCATCCACGCGGCACGCATCGGTTACGACCGCGCGTTCACCGTGTACGACGACGTCGACTCCCGCCGGCTGGTCGAGCTCGTGGAGAGCGAGCTCGACATCGACCCGAGGAGGCTCGCGCCACGGGCCGTCGCAGCGGTGATCTCGCAGGCCAAGGCCGAGCTGCTCGGCCCCGACCGCTTCGCCGAGGAAGCGTCCTGGGGAGCAGATCCCTACCGCCGGCGCATCGGCGAGGTGTACACCGAGTACCAGCGGCGGCTCGAGGCCGCCAACGCCATGGACTTCGACGACCTCCTGCTCCAGGCGGTGCGCCTCCTGCAGCGCTGCGACGACGTGCTCGAGTCGTACCGCCAGCGCTTCCGCCACATCCTCGTCGACGAGTACCAGGACACGAACCATGCGCAGCACGAGCTCGTGCTGCTGCTCGGAGGCGAGCACGGCAACGTCACGGTCGTGGGCGACTCGGACCAGTCCATCTACCGCTGGCGCGGCGCGCAGATCGCCAACATCGTGGAGTTCGAGTCGGCCTTCCCCAACGCGACGACCGTGCTCCTCGAGCAGAACTACCGGTCCACCCAGACGATCCTCGACGCGGCCAACGCGGTCATCTCCCACAACGTCGGACGGCGACCGAAGGAGCTGTTCACGCAGGGGGAGGAGGGGGAGCGGATCTGCAGGTACCGAGCCGAGGACGAGCGTGACGAAGCGTCGTTCGTCTCGAGCGAGATCCTCCGGCTGCGCGCGTCGGAAGGGCTCTCCTACGGTGACGTGGCGGTCTTCTACCGGACCAACGCCCAGAGCCGCGCCGTCGAGGAGGAGCTGGTCCACCAGGTGATCCCCTACAAAGTCGTGGGCGGTACCCGCTTCTACGACCGCAAGGAGGTGCGCGACCTCCTCGCCTACCTGCGCCTGATCGCGAACCCCGACGACGAGATGTCGTTCCGCAGGATCGTGAACGTCCCGAAGCGGGGCATCGGACAGACCTCGCTCCTACGCCTCTCGGCAGCCGCGGCGTCGGCGGGCACGCCGATCGGCCGCATGCTCGAGCGGGCCGAGGAGGCCGGCGTCAGCGGCAAGGCGCTCAAGGGCGCGCACGAGCTGTCCGTGCTCCTGAGCGAGCTGCGGGCCGCGGCAGCGGAGGTTCCCCCCGGCGATCTCGTCGATCTCGTCGCCAAGCGCTCCGGCTATCTCGACGAGCTGGCCGCAGAGGGCACCCACGAGGCGGAGGGCCGGATCGAGAACATCGCCGAGCTCGCTGGCGTGGCGAGGGAGTACGAGCAGCTGTCCGAGCTCTTGGAGACCGTGGCGCTGGTCTCGGACTCCGACGAGCTCGACGCCGACGCGTCGCGCGTCTCGCTCATGACGCTGCACACCGCCAAGGGGCTCGAGTTCCCCGCAGTGTTCCTCATCGGGCTCGAGGAGGGGATCTTCCCGCACTCGCGCACCCTGGGCGAGCCGCTCGAGCTGGAAGAGGAGCGCAGGCTCTGCTACGTCGGCATCACGCGGGCGCGCCGCTTCCTCTACCTCTCGCATGCGTGGAGCCGGAGCCTGTGGGGCCGGACCATGCCCGGGATGCCGAGCCGGTTCCTCGCCGAGGTGCCCCAGCAGCTGCTGCGCGACGTCGGCGGCGGTCGGATCTTCGGCACCGGGACCGGCGTTCGTCCCTCGGCGAGGGGCGGCGGGGCAGGCAGCTTCCTCTCCCAGGCGGCTGGGCAGACGCCGGCCTCGACGCGTTCGTCCACCACCGGCGCGGAGGACCTCGGGCTCACCGCCGGCGACCACGTGGTGCACGAGCGGTGGGGGCCGGGAGTCGTCGTGAGCGCGCAGGGCGAAGGTGCCCGGGCTCAGGCGGTCGTGCGGTTCCCGTCGGTCGGGCAGAAGACCCTGCTGCTCGCCGCCGCACCGCTGCGGCGCGCCACCTGACGCGCCACCTCGCTCGCCGCATCGTCGATTGCAGGTGATGCGCCGATGCCCGCAGAGCGGCTGTCGCAAATGCTGCGCCGTCGCGTCGCTCTGCGCCGACCAGGGGATTCATGAACCGACGTCGAATCTCAATACTCTTGGCGATCGTCCGGCACGCGGTCACCGGGATTGCCCGAGCGCGGTGGCCGGGGACGAAGTCCCTGGTGACGGCGCTGTGGGACGCATGCCCTGAAGGTCGCGGAGACGCGATCGTGCCGTGACCTGGGCGGTCGCATCTGCGGCAATCCGTTTGTAGGGTGCCCCGGCGAAGCTTCCGGTGGCCGGAGATCTGGACGGCCACCACGGACGCTTCGGAGGAGAGAGCGGAGGGGTGCCGCGACGGTCTTCGGGGTGGTCGCGCGCGTCCGGTGCCGCCGAACCGCACACGACGACAGCGAGAGATGGGACATGGGCACCGAGAACGAGCACCGTCGCCGCGCGAGCGGGCGATCGACCTCGAGGACGCGCACCTTCATCGGGAGGCCGGTGCGGATCGCTGCGTGGCTCCTCGCGACCGCGCTCTTGTCGGCACTGGCGCCGACGGCTGCCGGCGCCACGACAGGCACGGCACCGTCGTCCACGACGACAGCCACGGCACCGTCGTCCACGACGACAGGCACGGCACCGTCGTCCACGACGACAGCCACGGCACCGTCGTCCACGACGACAGCCGCTCAGGCGGTCGCGACACTGCCCGCCAGTGACCAGTCGTACTGGCTCACGACGTCCGACGGAGCGGTCTACGCCTTCGGTGGAGCGCCTCGATTCGGCACAATGGCCGGCACGCCGCTGGACGCTCCCATCGTCGGCATGGCGGCAGCACCCACAGGTGGCGGCTACTGGCTCGTCGCGTCCGACGGCGGCGTCTTCACCTTCGGCAGCGCCCGCTTCTACGGCTCGATGGGCGGCAAGCCCCTCGACAAGCCGGTGGTCGGCATGGCGGCAGCACCCACAGGTGGCGGCTACTGGCTCGTCGCGTCCGACGG
>JAKAQM010000006.1:35386-52246 GCA_021822565.1 Actinomycetes bacterium
GCGGCGTCTTCACCTTCGGCAGCGCCCGCTTCTACGGCTCGATGGGCGGCAAGCCCCTCGACAAGCCGGTGGTCGGCATGGCGGCAGCACCCACAGGTGGCGGCTACTGGCTCGTCGCGTCCGACGGCGGCGTCTTCACCTTCGGCAGCGCCCGCTTCTACGGCTCGATGGGCGGCAAGCCCCTCGACAAGCCGGTGGTCGGCATGGCGGCAGCACCCACAGGTGGCGGCTACTGGCTCGTCGCGTCCGACGGTGGCGTCTTCACCTTCGGCAGCGCCCGCTTCTACGGCTCGATGGGCGGCAAGCCCCTCGACGCTGCCGTCGTCGGCATGGCGGCGACGCTGACAGGCGGCGGCTACTGGCTCGTCGGGGCTGACGGCGGCGTCTTCACCTTCGGCAGCGCCCGCTTCTACGGCTCGCTCGGTGGCGGCTCCCTGCCCTACCCGATCACCGCGATGGCGGAGATGTTCAGCGGCAAGGGCTACTGGCTGGCGACATCGCAGGGGGCGGTCACCAACTTCGGCGCTGCCCAGCTGTTCACAGTGACGCCTCCGGTTTCCTCTCCTGTGGTCGGCATGGCGCCGGCCAAGGGCAACGGGGACCCGGCTCCTCCCTCCTACCCGCCGGGCAGCTACGGCTACGACGTGTCGAACTACCAGTGCGGGAACTTCCCGAGCGGCGCCCACGCGATCGGGATCGTGGAGATCGACGGGTGGGGGAGCTCCTACACGAACCCGTGCTTCGTGACAGAGGTCGACTGGGCCGGCCCAGGCGTGAACCTCTACATGTTCATGGTCTACGGCACCTCGGAAACACCGCAGCCCGGCTGCGCCAGCACGCCGGACCCCGCGGCGTGCAACTACGGGTACGCCACCGCGAGCAGCGACTTCGTCACCGCCAGCAGCATGGTCAACGGTCGCGCCACCATGCCGTGGTGGCTCGACATCGAGACGGCCAACTGGTCGGCGAGCACGAGCGCGAACGCGTCGGTGGTCATGGGCGCCATCGCCGCGCTGCACGCGGACGGCGTCGCGACAGTGGGCTACTACTTCGCCCTGGACGAGTGGACAAGCTTGATGGGCACGTACGACCCGCAAGGTCCGCTCTTCCCCGCGTGGTGGGGGGGTCCCTCGCCGGCGGTGAAGTGCGCCACGGCACGCTCGGTGGCCGTGTCGGGAGGGCACTCGATCCCCTCGGGCGCCATCCGGCTCATCCAGTACACAGACAACGTCAACGGCTTCGACGGAGACTACGCGTGCTGAGGCCCTGCCGCCCCTGAGCGGCGCCGGGCGGACGCCCCAGCTGGCATCGGCACGCCCGCAGACGCCTATCATCGCCGTCGATGACGCGTCCCTACCGTGTGGTGGTGGCCAAGCCCGGGCTCGACGGCCACGATCGGGGCGCCAAGGTCATCGCGAGGGCGCTGCGTGACGCGGGCTTCGAGGTCGTCTACACGGGCCTCCATCAGACCCCTGAGCAAATTGCCCAGGCCGTGGTCCAAGAGGATGCCGACGCGCTCGGGCTCTCCCTCCTCTCCGGAGCGCACCTCACGCTCGTCCCGAAGGTCGTGGCACAGCTCTCCGCCGTGGGCCGCTCCGACGTCTTGGTGATGGTGGGCGGCATCATCCCCGAGGCCGACGTCCCGGTGCTCGAGGCCGCGGGCGTGGCGAAGGTGTTCACGCCGGGCGCGCCGCTGCCGTCGATCGGGGCATGGCTCGAAGAGGCGCTCGACAGGCGCGAGGCGCCCCACGTCGTCTAGACCGGAGGCAGGCGCGATGCGCCGGCACAGGTGCGCGCCGGCAGAAAGGTGAGACAGCTCGATGGACCTCTATGAGTACCAGGGCAAGCAGTACTTCGCCCGATACGGCATCCCGACGTCGCCCGGCGGCGTCGCCGACACGGTCGACGAAGCCGTCGCGCAGGCCGAGGCAGCGGGCTACCCGGTGGTCGTGAAGGCCCAGGTGAAGGTGGGCGGCCGCGGCAAGGCCGGTGGGATCAAGCTCGCGAACGACGCGAGCGAGGTGCGCGCGCATGCCGGGGCGATCCTCGGCATGGACATCAAGGGCCATGTCGTTCGCCGGCTGTGGGTGGAGCACGCGTCGGACATCGCCGAGGAGTACTACGCGAGCTTCACGCTCGACCGCCCGGCGAAGACCCACCTCGGCATGCTGTCGAGAGAAGGCGGGGTGGAGATCGAAGAGGTCGCCGCGACCAATCCCGGCGCGATCGCCCGGATCCACATCGATCCGGTGCGCGGGCTCGACCTCGACACGGCGCGGCGCTGGGCGGACGACGCGGGGCTCGACGAGGCGGCCCGCGGCCAGGCGGCCGAGGTGCTGGTCGCGCTCTACCGCTGCTACGACGAAGGCGACTGCGACTTGGCGGAGATCAACCCGCTGATCCTCACCGTCGACGGGCGCGTCCACGCGCTCGACGCGAAGGTCACGCTGGACGACAACGCGCGATTCCGGCACCCAGAGTGGGACGAGTACGCGGCGACCGAGACCGACGACCCGCGTGAGAAGATGGCCAGGGAGAAGGGCCTGAACTACATCGGTCTGTCGGGAGATGTCGGGATCATCGCCAACGGCGCCGGGCTCGCCATGAGCACCTGCGACGTGGTGAACCAGGTGGGCGGCCAGCCCGCCAACTTCCTCGACATCGGCGGGGGCGCCAGCGCCGACGTGATGTCCGCCGCCCTCGAGGTGATCAACGCAGATCCGTCGGTGCGGGCGATCTTCGTCAACATCTTCGGGGGGATCACGCGGGTCGACGAGGTCGCCAAGGGGGTGATCGAGGCGCTCGGGCGCGTCGAGCTCCGCTCGCCGATCGTGCTGCGCCTCGACGGCACGAACGCGGAGGAGGGCCGTGCGCTCCTCGCGCCACATCTGACCGACCGGCTCGTGGCCGAGGCGACCATGCTGGCGGCGGCACGCACGGCGGTGGCAATGGCCGCCGCGGCGGGATCCCACGCGGTGACCGGTGCAGGAGCGGAGCGAGACAGCGAGGAGCGAGCGTGAGCATTTTCGTCGACGAGACGACCACCGTCGTCGTCCAGGGCGTGAGCCCGACGAGCCAGGGCCTCTACCACGGTCTGCGCAACCGGGACTACGGCACGAAGGTGGTCGCGGGCACGAACCCGAGACGCGGGGGCGAGGTCATCGAGGGGATCCCCGTGTTCTCGACGGTCGCCGACGCTGTCGAGGAGACGGGGGCGACCGCGTCGTTCATCTCGGTGCCCCCGCCGTTCGCCGCCGCGGCGATCCTGGAGGCGGCGGAGGCGGGGATCTCCTTCATCGTCTGCATCACCGAGGGGATCCCGGCGCACGACGAAGCTCGCACCTACAACCGACTGGTCCAAGAGCACCCCGGCACCCGCCTGCTCGGACCCAACTGCCCCGGCATCATCTCTCCGGGCAAGTGCAATATCGGGATCACCTCCGGGGACATCGCGCTCCCCGGCGGCCCGGTCGGGATCGTGAGCCGCTCGGGAACCTTGACCTACCAGGCGCTGCACGAGCTCTCCCAGCAGGGAGTCGGGCAGACGACGTGCGTCGGCATCGGTGGCGACCCCGTGCCCGGGACGAACTTCATCGACTGCCTTGCGGCCTTCGAGGAGGATCCCGACACGAAGGCGATCATGATGATCGGCGAGATCGGCGGGTCGGAGGAGGAGCGCGCCGCCGAGTTCATCGCGGCCAACGTGACGAAGCCGGTGGTCTGCTACGTCGCGGGGGTCACCGCCCCGCCGGGCCGCAAGATGGGCCACGCCGGCGCGATCATCTCGGGATCGAAGGGCACCGCCAAGGCGAAGATGGAGGCGCTGTCGGCCGCGGGCGCGGTGGTCGCCGAGAACCCGACCGAGGCCGGCGAGCGCATGGTCGAGATCGTCAAGGAGCTCGGCTGAGCACCCGGTCGGTCGCGGTGCTCGTGTCGGGATCGGGGACGATCCTCGATGCGGTCACCACCTCGGGGGTCCCCGTGCGCGTCGTCGTGGCGGACCGGCCGTGCCCCGCGCTCGCGCTCGCGGTCTCCCGCGGCATCGAGGCGCTCCTGATCGACCGGCGCGACTTCGGCGGGTTCACCCCTGGATTCCAGCGCGCGCGCTACACCGAGGCCCTCACCGACGCGCTGGTCGCGCGCGGCGTCGACGTCGTCGCGATGGCCGGCTTCGGCACCGTGCTCACCGAAAGGGTGCACGACGCCTTCGACGGTCGTATCCTGAACACGCATCCGTCGCTCCTTCCCGCATTCCCGGGGTGGCACGCGGTCGCCGACGCGTTGGCGGCAGGGGTCACGACGACGGGCTGCACCGTCCACGTGGCGACCCCTGAGGTCGACGCAGGTCCCGTATTGGCGCAAGAGGAGGTGCCCGTGCTCCCGGGCGATACCGAGTCCACCCTGCACGAGCGGATCAAGCGCGTCGAGCGCCGGCTCTATCCCGCGACCATCCTCCGTGTGCTCGGCGAGCTCGATGCCGCACCGGCGACGGTGCGTCCGGCCCGGGCGTCGAGCCCGGTGTCACAGGGGGGACGCCCATGAGAGCGCTCCTCTCGGTGCACGACAAGACCGGGGTCGTCGAGCTCGCCGGCGGGCTCAGCGAGCTCGGCTGGGAGCTGGTCGCGAGCGGCAACACGGCCAAGGCGCTTGGCGACGCCGGGATCGCGCACATCCTGGTGGCCGACCTCACCGGGTTCCCCGAGATGCTCGGGGGGAGGGTGAAGACCCTGCACCCGCGCGTGCACGGTGGCATCCTCGCCGACCGCTCGGTCCCCGAGCACCTGGCGGACCTGGACGCGCAGGGCATCGCACCGATCGACCTCGTCGTCTCGAACCTCTACCCGTTCGAGGCCTCTCCGTCGATCGAGACCATCGACATCGGTGGCCCCGCGATGGTGCGTGCGGCGGCGAAGAACCACGCCTACGTGGGCGTCGTCACCTCCCCCGCCGACTACGCGGCAGTCCTCGACGAGCTGCGCGCTCACGGCGCCCTCTCCGAGGAGACCCGCCGCCGCCTCGCCCGTGCGGCGTTCGCGCACACTGCCCGCTACGACGCGGCGATCGTGTCATGGCTCGATGGCGACGACCCGCTGCCGCCGAGCCTCCACCTCACGCTCGAGCGAGCGGAGATCTGCCGCTACGGCGAGAACCCCCACCAGCACGGCGCTCGCTACCGGTCGGGGCCGGGGTGGTGGGACGGGGTCGTCCAGCACGGCGGCACCGCGCTGTCCTACCTGAACATCTTCGACGCCGACGCCGCATGGCGGCTCGTGCACGAGCTCGCCGAGGACGCCGAAGGAGGTGTCGCGGCCGTCATCGTGAAGCACGCCAACCCGTGCGGTGCAGCAGTGGCGGGTGACCTCACCGCCGCGTACGCCCGAGCGCTCGAGGGCGACCCGGTCTCGGCGTTCGGAGGGATCGTCGCGCTGGGTGGCGAGGTCACCGAGGAGGTCGCCGAGCGCGTCGCTGCAGGGCCGCAGGCCGACGTGATCGTCGCGCGCGGGTTCACGCCGGCCGCGGTGGAGCGGCTCGTGGCCCGGCGCAAGGCCACCCGGCTCCTCGCTGCGCCGGCGCCCGAGCGCTCGGGGCGCCAGGTGCGGACGCTCGGCGCGACGGCGCTCGTCCAGGATCGCGACGACCTCGTCTGCCGGCCCGCGGACTGGCGCGTGGCGACCGCCCGCCGGCCGACGGAGGCGGAGTGGCAGGACCTCGTCCTCGCGTGGAGGCTCGCCGCGCGCACGACGTCCAACGCGATCGTCGTGGTCGCCGGAGGCCAGGCCGTCGGCATCGGGGCGGGACAGCAGTCACGGGTGGTCGCGGCAGAGCTCGCGGTAGAAAAGGCCGACGCGCGTGCGGTGGGCGCCGCGGGAGCGAGTGACGGCTTCTTCCCGTTCCCCGACGGGCTCGAGGTGCTCGCCCGTGCCGGCGTGAGCGCCGTCGTGCAGCCTGGTGGGTCGGTGCGTGACGGCGAGGTGGTCGAGGCTGCGGACGCCGCGGGTATCGCCATGGCACTCACCGGCGAACGGCACTTCCGGCATTGACTGCGACGTTGCTCGACGGCGAGCGCGTCGCGGCCCAGGTCCGCGCCGACGTGGCAAGGCGCGTGGAAAGGCTCGTCGCGCGCGGCGTCCAGCCAGGGCTCGGCACGGTGCTCGTGGGCGACGACCCGCCCAGCGCGCGCTATGTGGCGATGAAGATCGCCGACTCCGCCGAGGTCGGCATCTCCAGCATCCACGAGCACCTTCCCCCCACGGCCACCCAGGAGGAGGTCGAGGCCGCCGTCACCCGCTTCAACGCCGACCCTCGCGTCCACGCCTACATCGTCCAGCTGCCGCTGCCCGCGGGGATCGACGAGCAGCGCGTGCTGATGGCGGTGGACCCGGCGAAGGACGCGGACGGGCTCCACCCGTTGAACCTCGGGCACCTCGTGGCGGACCATCCGGGCGTGCTCCCGTGCACCCCGGCGGGCATCGTGGAGCTGCTCGCCTCCTGCGGCGTGCCCGTCGAGGGTCGCCATGCGGTGGTGATCGGCAGGGGACTGACCATCGGGCGCCCGCTCGCCCTCCTGCTCGCCTCCAAGCGGCCGGGTTGCAACGCAGCGGTGACGGTCGTGCACACCGGCGTCGACGACCTGGCGGGGTTGGTGCGGACCGGTGACGTCGTCGTCGCGGCGGCCGGCCGAGCCGGCCTCGTGACGCCCGACATGGTCAAGCCGGGTGCGGCGGTGGTGGGCGCGGGAACGTCCTTCGAGGGTCGCCGGCTCCTCTCCGACGTCGAGGAGTCGGTCGCCGAGGTCGCCGGCTGGATCACCCCCCGTATCGGCGGCGTGGGTCCGATGACGCGTGCGATGCTGCTGCGCAACTGCGTGCTCGCCGCGGAGCGGACCCCATAGCATCTGCGGATGGCGCGGATCGCGGAGCTGCTCTCGGCGGCGAGGACCTGGTCCTTCGAGTTCTTCCCCCCGCACTCGGACGCGGAGCAGGCGACCCTCACGCGCACGATCCACGAGCTCGAGCCGCTGAAGCCGTCGTTCGTCTCGGTCACCTACCGGGGTGGCCCCGAATCCCGCAAGCGCACGTTCGACCTGGTGACCGCGATGCTCCACATGACCACGCTCACCCCGATGGCGCACCTGACCTGTGTCGGCCATACGCGCCTCGAGCTCGCCGAGATCCTCGTCGAGTACCGCAAGGCCGGCGTCGAGAACCTCATGGCCCTCGGTGGCGACCCGTTGCGTACAGGGGAGGGACGTGCGAGCGAGCTCGGCCACGCGATCGAGCTCGTCGAGCTCGCGCGGGCCGTCGGTGGCTTCTCGATCGGGGTGGCCGCCCATCCCGCGGGTCACCCCGCGTCGCCGAGCCTCGGCGCGGACCGCGCCCGGCTGGCCGAGAAGCTGGCCCTGGCGGACTTCGCGGTGACGCAGTTCTTCTTCGAGCCCGAGCAGTACGCGGCGCTCGTGGACGACCTCGCCCGGCGGGGGCTCGCCAAGCCGGTGCTCCCGGGCATCATGCCGGTGACCTCGCTCGCGTCGGTCCCCCGGATGGCCGACATGGGCTCGCCGGTCCCGGCGTGGGCGATCGAGCGGCTCCGGGCTGCGGCCGAGCGCGGGGGGGACGAGGGCGTGCGGGCGGAGGGGATCGCGATGGCCACCGAGCTGTGCCGGACGCTTCTCGAGCTCGGCGCACCGGGCCTCCACTTCTACACGCTCAACCGTTCGACGGCGACCCGGGAGATCTACCGGGCACTCGGCCTCGCCCCGGCGCTGTCGCCGGCGGGCTGAGCCCGGTCTCAGGGCGCGAGCTGTCCGAGCGCGGCGTTGAACGTGGCCGACGGGCGCATCACCGCGGTCGCCCGTTCGGGGTCGGGGTGGTAGTAGCCGCCCAGGTCCACAGGGGCCCCCTGGACCGACGCCAGCTCCCCGACGATCGCCTCCTGGGCGTCCCCCAGGGTCTTGGCCAGGCCGGTGAAGGCCTCCGCGAGGGCGGGGTCCTCGGCCTGGGAGGCGAGCTCTTCCGCCCAGTACAGGGCGAGGAAGAAGTGGCTGCCCCGGTTGTCGATGCCCCCGACCTGGCGTCGTGGGGATCTCCCCTCGTCCAAGAGGCGGCCGGTGGCGCGATCGAGGGCGGCGGCCAGCACTGCGATCCGGGCGCTCCCTGAGCGCTCGGCGAGGAGCGACAGGCTCTCGGCGAGCGCCAGGAGCTCGCCCAGGCTGTCCCAGCGCAAGAAGTTCTCCTCCAAGAGCTGCTGGACGTGCTTGGGTGCGGAGCCGCCCGACCCGGTCTCGAAGAGCGCGCCGCCCGCGAGGAGGGGGACGATCGAGAGCATCTTGGCGCTCGTGCCCACCTCCATGATGGGGAAGAGATCGGTCAGGTAGTCCCTCAGCACGTTCCCGGTCACCGAGATGGTGTTCTCGCCCCTGCGGATCCGTTCCAGGGATCGAGCGGTCGCAGCCGCAGGATCCATGATCTCGAGCGACAAGCCCTCCACGTCCTCCTCCGCCAGCACGGCGCGCACCTTGGCCATCAGCTGGACGTCGTGGGGCCTGGTCTCGTCGAGCCAGAACAGGGCCGGGTCTCCGCTCGCACGTGCTCTGCGCACCGCGAGCTTCACCCAGTCCCTGACCGCGACGTCCGTGGTCCGGCAGAGGCGCACGATGTCGCCTCGAGCGACGTGCTGCTCCAGCAGCGCAGCGCCGGAGCGGTCGACCACCCGGACCTTCCCGGAGGAGGGCACCTCGAAGGTGGTGGCGTGGCTCCCGTACTCTTCGGCCGCCTGGGCCATGAGCCCCACGTTCGGGACGGAGCCGATCGTCGCCGGATCCAGCGCGCCGTTGCGCCGGCAGTCGTCGACGAAGACCTTGTAGACGCCGGAGTAGCTGCTGTCGGGGATCACCGCCAAGGTGTCCGCCTCCTCGCCGTCCGGTCCCCACATGTGCCCCGAGTTGCGGATCATCGCCGGCATCGACGCGTCGACGATGATCGAGTTGGGCATGTGGAGGTTCGTGATGCCGCGCTCGGAGTCGACCATGGCGAGGCGAGGCCCCTCCCGGGCTTCCTCGTCGAACGAGGCCCGGATCTCGCTGCCGGCCGGCATCGAGGAGAGGGCGTCGAAGATGCTCGCGAGGCCGTCGGCGGGGTTCAGGCCGGCAGCGGCCATCGCGTCGCCGTAGCGCGCGAAGGTCGAGGGGAAGAACGCCTGGATCACGTGGCCGAAGATGATCGGGTCGGACACCTTCATCATCGTCGCCTTCAGGTGGACCGAGAACAGCACGCCGTCGCTCTTCGCTCGCTCGACCTGGGCGCGCACGAAACGCGCCAGCGCCCCGACGCGCATGACCGCGGTGTCGACGATGTCGCCGGCCCCGGTGGCCACGCCGTCGGCGAGCACGCTGGTCTTCCCGTCCTCTGCGACCAGCTCGATCCGCAGGGGGCCCGCGTCCCCCATCACCACGGACTGCTCGGTGTGCCGGAAATCGTCATCTGGCATCGACACGACGTCCGTCTTCGAGTCGGGGGACCACGCCCCCATCCAGTGCGGGTGTGCCCGGGCGTACTTCTTGACCGAGGAAGGGATCCGGCGGTCGGAGTTGCCTTGGCGCAGCACCGGGTTCACCGCGCTGCCCGTCACCGAGTCGTAGCGTGCCCGTACCTGGCGCTCCTGCTCGTCGGCAGGGGTGTCGGGATAGTCGGGCAGCGCGTAGCCCTGGGCCTGGAGCTCTGCGATCGCGGCTCGCAGCTGCGGCACGGAGGCCGAGATGTTCGGGAGCTTGATGATGTTCGCGTTCGGGTCCGAGGTGAGCACGCGCAGCTCCGCCAACGCGTCGGGGACCCGCTGCGCCTCCTCGAGGCGCTCGGGGAAGGCGGCAAGGATCCGGCCGGCGAGCGAGATGTCCCTCGTCTCGATCGTGCCCCCCGCCGTCGCGGCGAAGGCCCGCACGATCGGCAGGAGCGAGTACGTGGCGAGTGCCGGCGCCTCGTCAGTGAGGGTGTAGATGACGGTCGGTCCAGTCACGTGTTGCTCCACTCCGAATCCGTTGGCGTCGAGTGGTCGGCTGACCACTCCTGGAAACCTCTCGTGAAAGATCACCACGTCACGGCGTCCCCCGCCAGCCGGAGCACCTCGGAGGGCGGCGCCGCGCCCGGGTAGCGTGGGCGCCGTGCCCTCCCCCGCCGCCCTGCCGCCGCCCCGGGCCGCGCCGGGGCGCGCGTCGCGGGCGGGCATACGGGCCGAGCGGGCGGGTCGAGGTGACGGCTGAAGCGCCCTTGCCGAGCTCGGCGCGTGCGCTGGCGCGGCGCGTGGCTCGGGGGGCCGTCGCCGTGCTGCCCGATCCGGCCCGCCGCGCGGTGCGGCTGCGACGGCGCGACGCGGCGAGCAGGCTGGTGTCGATCGCGCAGCTGGACACCGTGCTGGAGCAGGCTGCGGAATCCTTCGCGCGTGGCGAGGACGCGGGAAGGGCGTTCCTCGCCGGCGTGCGGGTGGCGCCGCCCACGACCTGGCCACGCGACCCGTTCTCCGCGGAGTACCGGGCTTGGGTGTTCGAGCTGTACGCGCGCATCTCGGGGCGCAGCTCCTACACCGTCGCGCACGAGTCCTCGCCATTCGACGTCGACGCGGCGCTGCGGCGCCCGTTCCCTTATGCGACGGGATCGTCTGTTGTCGTCGGCGACGACCTCATGGCGCGCGGCAGCATCCTGCGGGCGCTCGGGCTCGCTGCCCCCGCGCGCGTGGTCGAGCTCGGGCCGGGCTGGGGGAACCTCACGGCAGACCTGGCTGCGACGGGGCACGAGGTGACCGCCGTCGACGTCGACGAGGGGTTCTGCCGCCTCGTCGCCGAGCGAGTGCCCGGCGCACGCGTGGTGCACGCCGACATGCTCAGCTTCGCGGCCTCGCACAGGGGCCGACCCTACGACGCGGCGGTGTTCTTCGAGTCGTTCCACCACTGCGCCGACCACATCGCACTTCTCGAATTGCTCCACGGCGTCGTCCGGCGCGATGGCGTCGTGGTGTTCGGCGCGGAGCCCGTCGACGTCCTGGCCTACCCGTGGGGCCCCCGTCTCGACGGCCTCTCGCTGTGGTCGTCCAGGCGCTACGGCTGGCTCGAGCTCGGCTTCGACGAGCGCTACTTCGCCTCGGTGCTGCGGCGCAAGGAATGGACCATGCGGCGGATCCCGGGGCCGACGCCCGCCTCGACGATCTACGTCGCCACCCAGGCCCGGTAGCTCCTGGGGTTCCGGACGCCCGGAGTAGGGTTGGCTCATGGCCTCATCCACTCCTGTCCACGTGACCGTCACCGGTGCTGCCGGGCAGATCGGCTACTCGCTCCTCTTCAGGATCGCGTCGGGCCAGCTGCTCGGTGAGGGTCAGCCCGTCGTGCTGCGCCTGCTCGAGATCGAGCCTGCGATGAAGGCGCTCGAAGGCGTCATCATGGAGCTCGACGACTGCGCGTTCCCGCTGCTCCACGACGTGGTGGCGACCTCCGATCTCAAGACCGCCTTCGACGGCGCATCGTGGGCGCTCCTTGTCGGCTCGATCCCACGCAAGGCGGGCATGGAGCGTGGCGACCTCCTCGGGGTCAACGGAGGGATCTTCAAGCCGCAGGGCCGGGCAATCGCCGAGCACGCGGCGTCCGACGTCCGCGTGCTCGTCGTGGGCAACCCCGCCAACACGAACTGCCTCATCGCGCGCTCGAACGCGCCGGAGGTCCCCGCGGGCCGCTGGTTCTCGATGATGCGCCTCGACGCCAACCGGGCCAAGAGCCTGCTCGCCAAGCGTGCAGGCGTATCGGTCAGCTCCGTGTCGCGCGTCGCCATCTGGGGGAACCACTCGTCGACGCAGTTCCCCGACTTCGCGAACGCCCGGGTCGACGGTCGCCCCGCGCCGGAGGTCATCGGGGACCGGGCATGGCTCGAGGGCGAGTTCCTCACCACGGTCCAAAAGCGCGGTGCGGCGATCATCGAAGCGCGAGGGGCGTCGTCGGCAGCTTCCGCGGCGAACGCCGCGATCGACACGGTCGTCGGCCTTCGCAGCGCGACGCCCGGCGACGACTGCCTCTCGGTCGCGGTGGCGAGCAACGGCGAGTACGGCATCCCCGAGGGGCTGCAATTCGGCTTCCCGGTGAGGGTGGACGGGGACGGCGGCTGGTCGGTCGACGAGAGCTTCGAGCGCGATGGGTTCGCAGAGGAGCGGATCCGCGCCACGACCGAGGAGCTGCTCTCGGAGCGGGCAGAGGTGGAGGCGATGGGCCTCATCGGCTGAGCGGGGTGCCGCGGATCACGACGCCACGACGCGCACAGGCGCCGTGATCCGCTCCACGCGCTCAGGGCACGGCGCTGACGCCGAGCGCAGGGATGTCGATCCCTGCGCTGGTGAGGAAGTGCAGCTTCTTCGCGACCGTGTCCTGCCAGATGACCATCTCCGCATCGAAGTGGCTGCGGTTCCCTTCTTCGCACGCGTGCTCGACTTCGTCGAACGCGGCGTCTTCTGCATCGAGGAGCTCGCGGTAGCGGAGGAGGAAGTGGTCGTCGATCGGCTGGTGCACTGCACGCCTCCCGTGTCCTGGGCCCGCGGTCACGGGCCGCTTTCCAAAGACTATCCAGCCAAGTGGTCGCCTAGGAAGTGGTCTCGGCCGTCAGCGGGCCGAGGCGCGCCGTCGTTGCAACGAGGAGTGCCTGGCCCCTGACCAGGACCGAGAGGTCCCCGCGGGCTCGTACCCTCCCGGCCGCGAGCAGGCGGGCGGGATCCAGCTCGCCTCGCGCGAGCGCGAGAGCGTCGTCGAATTGCACGGAGACCGTCACCTGGGGAGCCGGCTCGGCGTGGTGGACCGCCGGCACGGCGTCCGGCACGCGTTCGATGGCGACGCGGCCCTCGTGTGCGCTGAGCACGATCTGGAGCGTCCCCTCGGGGCTGTCGCGGACGACCTGCAGCATTCTGAAGGACACGCCGGCGTCGAGCTCGAGCCCGGCCACCGCTTGGTTGAACGCGGCGATCCACTCGTCGGAGTAGAGGCGCACAGCTCCGCCCGCTCAATGTGGCGACGCGGCCGACGCTTCCTCCGGTGAGCGCTTGTGACGCCGGAGGATCTTGCGGCCAAGCCACGCGATCGGGTCGTAGGACGCATCCACCGCGCGCTCTTTCAAGGGGATGATCGCGTTGTCGGTGATCTTGATGTGCTCCGGGCACACCTCGGTGCAGCACTTGGTGATGTTGCACAGGCCCAGGCCCATGCGCTGGCGTACCAGCTCCCGGCGGTCGTTCGTGTCGAGCGGATGCATCTCGAGCTCGGCGAAGCGGATGAAGAACCGGGGACCCGCGTAGTGCGCCTTGTTCTCCTCGTGGTCGCGGATCACGTGGCAGACGTCCTGGCACAGGAAGCACTCGATGCACTTGCGGAACTCCTGCCCCCGTTCGACATCGACCTGCTGCATCCGGTAGCCGTCGTCAGGGCGGGGCGGAGGAGCGAACGCCGGGACCCGCTTGGCGACCTCGAAGTTGAACGTGACGTCGGTCACGAGGTCGCGGATGATCGGGAACGTCCGCATCGGGGTGACGGTGATGGGGCCTTCTGGGAGCTCGTCGACGCGCGTCATGCACATGAGGCTCGGCATCCCGTTGATCTCCGAGGAGCAGGACCCGCACTTGCCCGCTTTGCAGTTCCACCGGCACGCGAGGTCCGGCGCGAGGGTCGCCTGGATCCGATGGACGACGTCGAGCACGACCTCGCCCTCGTTCGCCGGCAGCGTGTAGTCGACGAGGTCGCCGCCGGACGCGTCGCCGCGCCACACGCGCAGCGTCACGGTCGGCTCCTCCTCGTCCTCCTCGTCCTCCTCGTCGGCAGCGGGGTCGAACGCGTGCCCGGCGGCTCCGTCCTCGAGGGGCGCGGTCGATGCGACGTCGTCGTGAGTGGCATCCGACGGGGTCGCCGGCATTCCGGCAGCTGCCGAGGGGGACGGAGACGGAGACGGTGTGGCCCCGGTGCTCTGCGGTGTGGAGGCAGGGATCGAGTCGGTCATCAGTGTCCTTCCTCGAGAAGCTCGTGCAGCTCGTCCGGCATCTCGGGCAGGGGCTCGGGACCGATCTGGATCGGTGCCGCATAGCCGCGCTCGCCCGTCTGATGCTGCACGAAGTTGACCTTTCCGAGCTCGGGGTCGGGGTTCGGGTAGTCGTCCCGGGTGTGCGCGCCACGGCTCTCCTTGCGTGCGAGCGCGCCCTGGGCGATGGCGGTGGAGACCGTGAGCATGGACGGGAGGTCGGTGGCGAGGTTCCAGCCGGGGTTGTAGGCCCGGCCGCCTTCCACCGAGATCTTGGCCGTCCGCTCGCGCAGCTCGCCGAGCTTGTCGAGCGCCTCCTCGAGCTCCGGACCGGTGCGGATGATGCCGACGAGCGACTGCATCGTGCGCTGGAGGTCCTGCTGGACCTCGTAGGGGTTCTCTCCGCCTTCGCGCGAGAAGGGGGCCATGGCGTCGGCGACCGTCGCGTCGATCTGCGCGGCGTCGAGCTGGATGTCCCCGGACCGGCCCTCGGCGAAGTCCGCGGCTCCCATCCCCGCGCGCCGTCCGAAGACGAGGAGGTCCGAGAGGGAATTGCCGCCGAGGCGGTTGGCGCCGTGCATGCCGCCTGCGACCTCGCCCGCTGCGAAGAGGCCTGCCACGGTCGCCGCCTGCGTCTCCGGGTTCACCCGGACCCCGCCCATCATGTAGTGGCACGTCGGGCCCACCTCCATCGGCTCTGCCGTGATGTCCACGCCGGCGAGCTCGAGGAACTGGTGGTACATGGACGGGAGGCGCCGGCGGATGAACTCCGGGGAGCGCCGGGAGGCGATGTCGAGGTAGACGCCCCCGTGCGGGCTGCCACGGCCAGCCTTCACCTCGGCGTTGATCGCGCGAGCGACCTCGTCGCGCGGGAGCAGATCGGGCGTGCGTCGGTTGTGCGCGTGGTCCTCGTACCACGCGTCCGCCTCCTCCTCGGTCTCCGCGGTCTCCGCGCGGAACATCTCGGGGATGTAGTCGAACATGAAGCGGTGGCCGTCGCGGTTCTTGAGCGCGCCGCCGTCGCCGCGCACGCCCTCGGTCACGAGCAGCCCGCGGACCGAGAGCGGCCAGACCATCCCGGTCGGGTGGAACTGCACGCACTCCATCTCGATCACGTCGGCGCCCGCCCAGATCGCCATCGCGTGCCCGTCGCCGGTCGACTCCCACGAGTTGGAGGTGTAGGTGTAGGAGCGGCCGATCGAGCCCGTCGCGAGCACGACGGCATTCGCCTCGAACACGACGAACTCGCCGGTCGGCCGCCAGTAGCCGACGGCGCCCGACACCGCTCCCGACGCATCCTGCAGCAGGCGGAGGATCTTGCACTCCATGAACACGTCGATGTCCATGCTGACGGCCTTCTGCTGCAGGGTGCGGATGAGCTCGAGGCCGGTGCGGTCGCCGACGTGGGCGAGGCGCGCGTAGCGGTGGCCGCCGAAGTCGCGCTGGGTGATCCTGCCGTCGGGCGTGCGGTCGAACAGCGCCCCCCAGGCTTCCAGCTCGTAGACCCTGTCCGGGGCCTCCTGGGCGTGGAGCTGCGCCATGCGCCAGTTGTTCAGGTACTTGCCGCCGCGCATGGTGTCGCGAAAGTGGACCTTCCAGTTGTCCTCGGGGTACACGTTGCCCATCGCGGCGGCCACGCCGCCTTCGGCCATGACCGTGTGGGCCTTGCCGAAGAGCGACTTGCAGACGAGCGCGGTGGTCAATCCCCGCGACTTGGCCTCGATGGCGGCGCGCAGCCCCGCGCCTCCCGCCCCGATGACGATCACGTCGTAGCGGTGGGTCTCGTAGTCGGTCATGTGCGCTCCGGATCCTCAGAACAGCTTCGGGTCGGTGAACACGCCGGCGGCCACGAGCCGAACGTAGAGGTCGGTGAGGGCGACGAAGATCAGGCTCGCCCAGGCGAACTGCATGTGCCGGGCGTTGAGCGGGGTGAGGATCTTCCAGATCCGGTGCCGCACCGGGCGGGTGGAGAACTTCTTCACATGTCCGCCGCAGAGGTGGCGGGCTGCATGGCACGAGAGGCTGTAGGTCCACAGCAGGATCGCGTTCACGCACAGCACGAGCGTGCCAACGCTGAAGCCGATCCCCCCGGCTCCGGGCATCCGGAACGCCATGATGGCGTCGACGGTGAGGATCACGTTGAAGATGAGGCCGATCAGGAAGAAGTACCGGTGGATGTTCTGGAGGATGAGCGGAAAGCGGGACTCGCCCGTGTAGCTCCGGTGGCCGTCGGCGACGGCGCAGTTCGGAGGCGACTGCCAGAACCCGCGGTAGTAGGCCCGACGGTAGTAGTAGCAGGTCAGGCGGAAGCCGAGGGGTCCGCCGATCACGATGAGCGCCGGGGTGATGTGCCACCAGGTGGCCACGACGGTTGTGCCGCGTGACCCGGGGACGCAGCTCGCCGCGATGCACGGGGAGTAGAAGGGCGAGATCAGGTCACGGTGCATCGCGACACCGACGTAGTAGTCCTTGTTCACGAAGACCGCCCACGTCGAGTAGACGACGAACGCCGTCAGGATGGTCACGGTCACGAGGGGCTGGACCCACCACCGGTCCTGGCGGAGCGTCCGGACGGCCGGACCGCCCCTGTGTCCCCCGATCACCACCGGGGTAGCCGTCGCGTTGTCGAGCGTCGTCACGCGCCTCCTCCTCGAATCGTCGCAGCTGGCACCTTATTGCTGCGGGCGCTCCAGGACCAGCTGGGCCTGTGGCGACCTCGGTCGGGCGGGCTCGCGGCTCGGAGCCCGGCCGCGAGCCGCGGGCGGCCGGTGCGCTCCTAGGCTGATGTGGGTGCCTTCAGCAGAACCTGCTCCGCAGCGTTCCTCGCCCCACG
>JAKAQM010000075.1 GCA_021822565.1 Actinomycetes bacterium
TCTACCACGACGACGTGATCGACGAAGCCACCGTGCGGCGCAACGTCCAGAGCGTGAACAGCCGGTACGGCAACCTCGTGGCGATCGTCGCCGGGGACTACCTCCTCTCGCGCTCCGCAGCGATCGCCGCCGCACTCGGCACCGAAGCCGCCGGGCTTCTCGCGACGACCCTCGGGCAGCTGTGCCAAGGGCAGATCATCGAAGTGCGCTCGTGCTTCAAGACGGACCGCAGCGAAGAGGACTACTTCGCGGCCATCGCCGGAAAGACCGCCGCCCTCATGTCCACGTCCTGCCGGATCGGCGCGCTCACCAGCGGAGCACGGCGCGACGAGGTGGACGCGTTCACCCAGTTCGGGCGCGCGTTCGGCATGGTCTTCCAGCTCCGTGACGACGTGCTCGACATCGTCGCCGAGGACGGTGAGCTCGGCAAGCCTCCGGGCCAGGACCTCGCGGAGGGCGTCTACACGCTCCCTGTCCTCATGGCGTTGCGCGACCCCGACGCCGGACCCGAGCTCCGCACGCTGCTCGGCCAGCCCCTCGGCCAGCCCGAGCGTGAGAAAGCGCGTTCGATCGTCAGCGAGTCGGGCGCGGTCGCGGCAACCGTGGCGGTGGCGCGTCGCCACGTCGCGCATGCCGTCTCGGCGACCAAGGGGATCGGCCCGCGCCACGTCGCCCAGGGGCTCGAGCACCTCGCCAGCTCCCTCCTCGACGATCTGCCCGCCTGAGCGCAGCGGGAGGTCCCCGCCTGAGCGCGCCTGGCGCCCCACGACTGGCGCTCGGGGGGCTCGGGGCGCTCGGGGGGCTCGGGGGCTCGGGCCGCTCGGGGGGCTCGGGCCGCTCGGGGGGCTCGGGCCGCTCGGGGGGCTCAGGCCGCTGGGGGCTCGGGCCGCTCGGGGGGCTCGGGCCGCATCATGGGGAAGGAAATGACCTCTCTGATGTGGGAGGCGTCGGCGAAGAGCATCGCGAGCCGGTCGATGCCGATCCCGAGACCTCCGGTCGGCGGGAGGCCGTGCTCGAGGGCACGGACGTAGTCGGTGTCCACCCGCATCGCCTCCTCGTCGCCGGCCTCGAGCGCCGCGGCCTGCGCTTCGAAGCGCGCGAGCTGCTCGTCGGGATCGATGAGCTCGCTGAACGCGTTGGCGAGCTCGCGCCCGGCCACCACCGCCTCGAAGCGCTCGGCGAGCAGTGGGTCCTCGCGGTGCGCACGGGCGAGCGGGGAGACGTCCTTGGGGTAGTCGTACACGAAGATCGGGTCCCACAAGTCGCCTTCGGCAGTCTTCTCGTACAGCTCGAGCATCAGCTTCCCCGGCCCCCAAGCCGGCTCCAGCTCCACGTCGGCGTCACGCGCCCATTTCTCGAGTGTCTCGCGTGGCGTGTGCACGCTCACGTCGTGCCCGGTCGCCTCGCTCACGAGCTCGGCCATGGTCGCCCTCCGCCACGGTGGCGCGAGGTCCAGCGGGCGGCCCTGGTAGGTGATGGAGGTGGTGCCGAGCACGTCGAGCGCAAGACCCGAGACGAGCTCCTCGACGAGCGCCATGATGTCGCGGTAGTCCGCATAGGCCTGGTAGAGCTCGAGCGAGGTGAACTCGGGGTTGTGGCGCGGCGACAGGCCCTCGTTGCGGAACAGCCGGCCGATCTCGAACACCTTCTCGAGACCGCCGATCACGAGCCGCTTCAGGTACAGCTCGGGGGCGATGCGCAGGTACACGTCCATGTCGAGGGCCCGGAAGTGGGTGACGAAGGGACGTGCGTGCGCCCCACCGGGGATGGGATGGAGGATCGGCGTCTCCACCTCGACGAACCCGAGGTCCCACAGCCGCTCACGGGTGCGGCGCACGAGCCGGCTGCGGAGCAGCAGCGCGTCCCGGCTCCCCGGGTTGGCCCACAAGTCGACCTCGCGCTGGCGAAAACGGGTCTCCACGTCGGTCACGCCCCGCCACTTGTCGCCGAAGCCATGGCGCGCCTCGGCGAGCAGCACCCAGTCTGAGACCTTCACCGAGAGCTCTCCGCGGCGAGTCCGCACCACCTCGCCCGACGCGCCGATCCAGTCGCCGAGGTGGAGCTTCCTGAAGGCGTCGAAGTCGCGGGTCACCCCGTCCGCGGCGAACAGCTGGACCGCCCCCGAGGAATCTCGGAGCTGGGAGAAGGCGAGCTTGCCCTGGGGGCGCGAGAGCATCACCCGGCCGGCGACGGACACCTCGTCCCCCGACTCCTCCCCCGCGACGAGGCCGCTCCAGCGCTCGACGACCTCTGCGGCAGAAGCGGTCTGCTCGAAGCGGTACGGGATTGTCGTCACGCGCCCCGCTCCGCCGCGCCGGTGGTGCGCTCGTAGACGAGCCGGAGGCCGTGCAAGGTGAGCCAGGGGTCGACGTGCTCGATCTTCTCCGCGTACGGCGCCACGAGCTCGGAGAGCCCGCCCGTGGCGACCACGGTCGCGGCCCCCAGCTCCGCGACGAAGCGGCGGCACATGCCGTCGACCTGCGCGGCGAACCCGTAGAGGACGCCCGACTGGATCGACTCCGCGGTCGATCGCCCGATCACCGAGCGGGGCGCCACGAGCTCCACACGACGGAGCGCCGCGGCATGCTCGAAGAGCGCCTCCATGCTGATGGCGATCCCCGGCGCAATCGCTCCCCCCAGGTACTCACCGGCGCTCGAGATCGCGTCGAACGTCGTGGCCGTCCCCAGGTCGACGACGACGCAGGGGCCTCCGTAGAGGTCGAGCGCGCCCACCGCGTTCGCCACGCGGTCCGCGCCCACGTCCCTCGGGCTGTCGTAGAGCACCGGCATGCCGCTCGTCGTGTCCGGTCCGAGCACGACGCAGGGCACGTCGCCGAACCACCGAGCCGCGGTCCTGCGAAGCTGCGCAGTCACCTCCGGCACGGACGAGCAGACCGCCAGGCCGTCGACGGTGGCGCCGATGTCGAGGCCCTCCAGGCCGAGGATCTGGGTGAGCAGCACCGCGTGCTCGTCGGGCGTGCGAGAAGGGACGGTCGAGAGCCGCCAGTGGTGCGTGAGGTCGCGCCCGCGCTGGTGCTCCGCGCCGATGGCCAGCCCGGCATGCGCCGCGGCCGCCGACTCGCGCTCGGCGGAGGTCCTGGCGAACAGGCCGATGACCGTCTCGGTGTTCCCGACGTCGATCGCGAGCAGCATCGCTCAATCCTGCCGCACGGGATCCGACCCGCTTGGATCCCGCCCCGCGCGATCCTGCCCTGTGGCAGGGGAGGCGCCGGGCGTGCCAGCGGCCTCTGCGCGGGCGCGCACGTCGCCCACCACCTGACGGCGGCGCCACCGGTCCAGCGTCTCGGGGAAGTCCGCGCGGGTGTGCGCGCCGCGGCTCTCCTCGCGTCCTCTCGCCGCGCCCAGGACCGCACGCGCGACGTCCACGAGGTTCTGCAGCTCCAGGGCTGCGACGTCGCCCGCCGAGCCGCCGTCCACGACGCCGACCTCGTCGGCGAGCTCGTCGGCGACCGCGCTCGCCGCGTGGAGCGACGAGGCGCTGCGCACCACGCCAGCGCCGTTCGTCATGGCCGTGGCGAGGCGATCACGTGCCTTGGTCACGTCCAGCGAGCCGACCGCGTCGCCCTGCGCCCGGAGCAGCGCCGCGCCGCCCTGCTCGCCGAGCAACGCCGCGTCGGCCCCGGGTAGCTCGAGGGTGCAAGCCGGGATCTCGACCACCGCCCGGGATCCCCCGAGCTCCAGATCCTCCAGGGTGCCGAGCACCCCGGTCGGCGTCGGCCCTCCCCCGCCGGCGATCGCCTCGGCGACCCGGGCGCCGAAGACCATGCCCTCCAGCAGCGAGTTCGAGGCGAGGCGGTTGGCGCCGTGCACGCCGGTGCAGGCCGTCTCCCCCGCCGCCCAGAGGCCGTCCAGCGCCGCTGCGCCCCACAGGTCGGTGACCACCCCACCCGAGACGTGGTGGGCCGCAGGCGCCACGGGGAGCCAGTCCCTGGCCGGGTCGAGGCCGACCGATGCAAGCGATGCGGAGATCGTCGGGAACCGCTCTTCGAAGCGCTCGAGACCGGTCACGTCGAGCCACAGATGGTCGACGTCCTGCTCGGCCATCCTCGTGGCCATCGCCCGGCTCACCACGTCGCGCGGCGCCAGCTCGTCGCAGAACCGCTCGCCGTCCCTGTCGCGAAGCAGTGCCCCATGCCCCCGCAGCGCCTCGGAGAGGAGCGGCCGGGGCATGAGCGGGTGGTGAAGGGCCGTGGGGTGGAACTGGACGAACTCCATGTCGGCCACCGGCACCCCGGCGCGCAGCGCCATCGCGATGCCGTCGCCGGTCGCCTCCCCCGGGTTCGTCGTGACCGCGAACAGCTGGCCGATCCCACCCGTTGCGAGCACGACGTGCGAGGCGCGCACCTGCGCCATGGTGCCGTCGGGGGCACGCGCGAGCACGCCCCGGCACCTTCCGCCGTCCACGACGAGCTCGAGCGCGAACCACCGCTCGAGGACCGCCGCGGCCCGAGAGAGGGTCGCGGCGACCAGGGCCCGCTCGACCTCTGCGCCCGTCGCCACGCCGCCGGCGTGCAGCACGCGCGCCCTCGAGTGGCCGCCCTCCCTCGCACGCGACAAAGAGCCCGACGCCTCACGGTCGAAGCGAGCGCCGAGCGCGATCAGCTCTTCGACCCTCGAAGGCCCTTCGTCGACGAGCACGCGGACTGCGTCGACGTCGCAGAGGCCGGCGCCGGCCCGAAGCGTGTCGGCGAGATGGAGGTCCGTCGAATCCTCGTCCCCGCCGAGCACCGCGGCCACGCCCCCTTGCGCCCAGCGGGTCGTGGACTGCGAGAGCTCCCCTTTGGTGAGCACGGCGACCGAGAGCCGGGGGCTCGCCTCGCACAGGCGGACCGCGACCGACAGGCCCGCGACGCCGCTGCCCAGGACCAGCACGTCGAACGGCCCGGGGCCTATTGCGATCGTCGACACCGGCTCCTCCTTCTGCTGACGCGGCGACCTTCGAGCGCACGGATCTGCACGCTTCGCAGCCTCGTGCGGCTGCCGGTCACGAAGCGGGTCGCAGGCCGGTCGCGAGGCGGGTCGCCTCAGAGTGTACCGACCAGGCGGACCGCCCCCCCGGCCCGCTCGAGCACGTCCGGCGGGACGAGGCCGGGGGCGAGGTCCCTCAAGGGTGCCAGGACGAACCGCCGCTCCCACATCCTCGGGTGGGGAACCTGGAGGTCGGGCTCGTCCACGACCACGCCGTCGACCAAGAGCACGTCGGCGTCGAGGGTGCGCGGACCGAACCGAACGGTGCGGACCCGGTGCGCCTCCGCCTCGAGCGCGCGGCACCGCTCGAGCAGCTCGCGCGGGCTGGCGCAGGTGCGAAGCTCGACGACGGCGTTGACGTACGGCGGCTGGCCTTCGGGACCACCCACGGGCTCGGTCTCGTAGAGGGGGGAGACCGCGATCACGTCCCCATGCTCCCGCAGGGCGGCGACCCCTCGGGCGATCCGTGCCCGGCGCCCACCGAGGTTGGAGCCGAGCCCGATGAAGGCACGCCGGGGGACCCGGGGGGGATCAGGGGCGGCGCTCATCGACCACTCGGACCCCGACCGAGCCCACGTCGACGTCGACGGGCGGTCGCACCTTGCGCACCACGACCTCGGCGCGCGTGACGCGGGGGTGCTCGTCGAGCACCTGGCGCGCGATCGCTGCGGCGAGGGCCTCCATGAGCGCGAAGGAGCGGTGCGACACCACGCCGGCAGCGCTCGACGCCACCGCCCCGTAGTCCACCGTGTCGCCGAGCGCGTCCGACTCGGCGGCAGCGGCCACGTCGAACGACGCGTCCACGTCCACGCTGAACGGCTGAGCACGCATGCGCTCGTGCGGCAGGACGCCGTGCACGCCGAGCACCCGGAGGTCGCGGATCTCGATGCGGCCTGTCATACCGGTCCAGCGTGCTGCCTGGGCGGCAAGGTCGCGGCCACGACCACGAGCTCGCGGCCCGCGGAGCCCATCCGGTGGCCGACGAGGCGCTCAACGAGCGCGATGGCCTGGGGCACGGCGGGCACCCTCCCGGTCCACACGAGGTAGCCCGCGGCGACGCCCATCATCTGGTCTCCGAGCTCCTCGCGGTGCACGAGGACGCACTCGCCCCTTTCCAACGCGGCGTCGAGCGCTCGGTAGAAGTCCGTGAGCGTCGGGCGCGGGTCCGCTCCAGGTGCCAGGGGGAAGTGGGCGTGCGCGATCTCCTTGTCGTCGTAGGCGTGGAGATTGTGCGGGGAGGGGAGCAGGGAGACGATCTGCGTGAACCCCTGGGCTCGCAGCCAGAGGAGCTCCTCGTTGCGGCGGACCTTGCGGTGGTTGGGTGCGAAGCCCCCGGGGCGCTCGCTCAGCGCCAGGTGGTCACGGATGATCCAGGTGAAGTTGCGCGGCGGCATGCCGGCCGACCACTTGCCCTTCATCGGCAGGCCTCGCCGGCGTGGTCCGGGCTCCTCGTGGAGCCCGTGCCCGGCCCCACCAGCGCCGCAGCGCGGATCGTGTCGGCCACGTCGTGGACACGCACCATCCCCACTCCCGCCGCCATCGCCCACACGGCCATGGCGATGGACGCCTCGAGCCGGCTCTCGGCGCCGAGCGGGCGATCGGGCGACGGCGCGCCGTAGCGGCCGAGGAACCCCTTGCGGCTGGTGCCCACGAGGACCCTGGCCCCGGCCGCCCACGCCGCCTCCACGAGCTCGGGGAGCGCGGCGAGCAGGGCGACGTTCTGCGCGGCGGTCTTGGCGAAGCCGATGCCCGGGTCCACCCACACCTCGCCGACCCCCGCGTCGCGTGCTCGGAGCGCGGCGTCGAGCACGCTCGCGCGGACCTCGCCGACGACGTCGTCGTAGTGCGTGAGCGATTGCATCGTGCGTGGGGTGCCCCGCGAGTGCATGGACACCCAACCTGCACCGAGCTCCGCGGCGAGCGGCCACAGCTCCCCGCCCACGTCGTTCACGAGCGTCGCCCCCGCGGCGACGGCCGCCCTTGCCACGGCTGGCTTCATCGTGTCGATCGACACGCGGACCGTTCCGGCCAGCCCTTCGACGACCGGGAGCACGCGGCGGAGCTCCTCGGCTTCGTCGACCGGGCGGGCGCCCGGACGCGAGGACTCCCCGCCCACGTCCACCACGTCGGCTCCCTCGGCCGCCATCTGCTCGCCACGCGCCACGGCGGAGCCGGGGGTGAGGAAGCGGCCGCCGTCCGAGAAGGAATCGGGCGTGACGTTCAGGATCCCCATCACGAAGGGCCTGGTCGCCACGTTCGCCATCATCGCCGTAGCGTAGGCGAGCCGGTGCCGAGGAGCGGCTCCTCGGCGGCCCCGGCGGTCCCGGGAGGGGCGGCTCCTCAGCGGCCCCGGCTGACGAACTGCATCGCCTCGGCACGCGTCGCGGGATCCCTGCGGAAGAGCCCGCGCACCGAGGAGGTGACCGTGCGCGTCCCGGGCTTCTTCACGCCGCGCATCGACATGCAGAGGTGCTCGGCCTCGACCACGACGAGGACCCCGCGTGGCTGGAGGGCCTCCTCGATCGACTCGGCGATCTGGGTGGTCATGCGCTCTTGGACCTGGAGCCGGCGCGCGTAGCCGTCGACCAGGCGCGCGAGCTTGGACAACCCCGTGATCCTGCCGTCCTCGGCCGGGATGTAGGCGACGTGCACGTGCCCGATGAACGGGACGAGATGGTGCTCGCAGAACGACGCGAACGGGATGTCGCGCACCATCACCATCTCGTCGTGCTCGGCGGCGAACGTCACGGTCAGGTGGCTGGCCGGGTCCTCGTCGAGCCCCGAGAGCAGCTCCTCGAACATGGACGCGACCCGCCTGGGGGTATCGCGCAAGCCTTCGCGATCGGGATCCTCGCCGATCCCGGCGAGCAGCTCGCGGACCGCGGCGTGCACTCGGGGGACGTCGACGCCCACTCGGGGGTCAGCCCTCGCCCTCGGCGCCCGGGCCCTCGAGCCCCGCGTCGAACGCGTGCACCCCGGCGAGGTTCCGATACCGCTCCGCGGCGTCGAGTCCGTAGCCGACGACGAACTCCGAGGGGATGGTGAAGCCGACATAGCGCAGGTCGAGATCGACGCGCTGCTCACCGTCCTTCACCAGCAGCGCACACACGTCGACCGTCTCGGGCCGCCTCGCATGCAGGTAGCGGCGGAGGTAGTTCAGCGTGAGCCCGCTGTCGATGATGTCCTCGACCACGATCACGCGCCTGCCGGTCAGCTCGGCATCCAGGTCTTTCACGATCCGCACCACCCCTGAGGACTGGGTGGCGCTCCCGTAGGAGGACACCGCCATGAAGTCGACGTCGACCGGCAGCTCGATGGCCCGGCACAGGTCGCTCATGAAGAGCATCGCGCCCTTCAGCACGCCGACGAGCAGCGGCGGGTCGTCCCGGAAGTCCTCGGTGATCTGCTTGCCCAGCTCGGCGACCTTGGCGGCGATCTCGTCCGCGCTCACGAGCAGCGGGCCCACCGCCGGGCGCGCCCAGGAAGGAGCCTGCGCCGGTCCGTCTGGCTCCCTCGCTCGCTCCCTCGTCGGCACCGGCGAGACCTTAGTGCCGACGCCCTGCACTGCCGGCACCCTCGGCCCGCCGCGGCCCGCTCGCGGATGCCTGCCGACGAGGCCGAGGTTCGGGCGCCGTCGCGATCAGCCTTCCCTTCGACCGTCGCACGCGCCATCCGCCGCCGAGCTCCGTGGCGACAGCGCCGCCCGACGCCACGTCGAGGACTCGACGCACCTCTGCGAGCGAGGGCGGGTGGCGATCGGGACCCCGCGCCACCGAGGGCCTGCCGCCGGCGTCAGGGGTCGCTCCGAGCGCCCGCAGCCACCGTCTGACGGCGCGTCCCGCCAGGGGGGCCGGCGTGCGAGCGAGGTCTGCGGCCACACTGGGGTCGGGGACGGTCTCGGAGGCGAGCGCGTCGAGGAGCTCCGCGTCCGAGGCCGCGAGCGAGGCGAGGCGAGCGAGCAGGGGGACGGGGTCCCTGCCAGCGAGGTCGGCACACAAGGGCATGAGCTCGTGCCGCACGCGGTTGCGCAGGTAGCGGGGATCCTCGTTCGAAGGATCCTCCACCCATCGCAGGCCGGACTCCTCGCACAGCCCACGCGCCTCGGATCGACGGATCCCGAGCAGCGGGTGCCGGGGTCCTGGCTTCATCGCCGCGAGACCGTCGAGCCCAGCGCCGCGCAGCAGGTTGCACAGCACCGTCTCGGCCTGGTCGTCCATCGTGTGCCCCGTGGCCACGTCGGACGGCAGGACGGCGAACCTCGCAGCCCGTGCGCGCGCCTCGAGGTTCGGCCCCGGATCGACGTGCACGCGCTCGGCCCGGAATGCCGCACCGAGCCGAGCAGCAGCCTCTGCGACGAGCTCCGCCTCGGCTGCGGATCCCTCGCGCAGGCCGTGGTCCACATGCACCGCGCGCACGTGGCACCCCGCACGCGTGGCGAGGACCAGGAGCGCCAGCGAGTCCGGACCGCCCGAGACCGCACACGTCAACGCAGCGCCGGCCGGCGGGAAGGTGCAGCGGCCGAGCAGCCTGCCCGCGTCGTCGGTCACTCGCCGTCCCGAGCCTCCGCGCGGGTGATCCATCGCTGCGGCTCTCGGATCTCCTCGAGCGTCGGAAGCCACTCCGGCCCGCTCCACACCCGGTCCATGAGCTCGCTCCCCCCGTGCGCCTCCACGACGTGGATGAACTCTTCTCCCTGCTGGTACTGGCGGAGCTTGGCCTCGAGCCCGAGGACCTGCTGGAGCACCTTGGCCGGACCCGTGACCGACTGGCGCCGCTCGCGCAGCACCTGGCTGAAGTGCGCCGCTCCCGGCACGTCCGCGGCACCGGCACGGTCCATCGTCACGTCCCCGTGGCCTTCGAGGACGCTCATCATCGCCTGGAGACGCCGGATCGCCTCGAGCTGCTCGCCGCTCGCCACGATGCCGAGCACGCCGGCGTCGTCGAGCGGGCTCTGGCGCGACCGCAGCTGCTCGGCGGTCCGACGGACCATCTCGGCCAACCGGCCCGGGTCGACCTGGAACGGCTCGATCGCCTTGTCGACGAGGGAAAGGAAGTACCCGCGCAGCCACGGCACGGCCGTGAACTGGCAGCGATGGGTCACCTCGTGGAGCGCGAGCCAGAGCCGGAACTCCGCGGGTGCGAAGCCGTGACGCTGCTCGAGCTCCACGACGTTCGGCCCGACGTAGTACAAGAGATCCTGGTCCTCCGCCATGTCTTCGGTCAAGAGCAGGTCGTACTGGCCGAGGACCCGCGTCGACATCCAGGCCAGCACCGCACCGAGCTGAGCACCGCTCGCGGAACGTCCCGCCATGGCGACCGTGCTCGCGATCGGCGCGGGAAGGTCGGCAAGCCAGGGCGGGCGCGAGCGCCGGCGTTCCTCGCGCTTCTCCTCACGACGGCGCTCGAACTTGGCCAACGCGGGCGTGAGCAGGCGCTGGAACGAGGCGACGTTGGCGCGCGCCCAGCCGACGCGGTCGGTCACGAGCGAGCGTGCCGGCGTCGGCGCCCGCCACCCGGTGGACTCGGCGACCAGCTCCTCGGCCCTCGCCGTCGCAACGGCGAACGATCTCGAGAGCTCCTCGGCGTCGTAGCGGACGCTCGAGGGGCGACGGGCGATGGCCCACGCGGCGACCCGCTCGGCGACCCGCCAGTCGACGAGGCCCGGTCCCGACGTCCCCTCGGCACCCTCGGCGTCCTCGACGGGCTCGGGCAGCGACGCGCTCATGGCGCGCCCGACGGCCGGGTGGGGTCGGACAGCTCGGCCTCGGCGGCGATCGCCGCCGCGACCCGGGCGATCAGCGAGTCGGGCACGCGGTCCTTGCAGCGGCTCGAGACGACCGCGCGCAGCTCCGCCTCGAACCCCGCCGCGTCGGCGCACGGCCCGCACTCGTCCAGGTGCACCGCGATCTGCAGACGCCGCTCCTCGGTCAGCTCGCCGTCGAGGTAGACGTAGAGCTGGCGCACAGCCTCCTGGCAGCCGACGTGGGAGGACTTCCCCCCACCGCACCTGGCTCGTCCATCGTCGCCCACCGTCCGTCTCCTGTCAGTTGCTCGCTCGTGCCCCGTCGGCCCTCCGCCACCGTGGCGTCACGACGCGGCGACCGGGCCTGCTGCGACGAGCCCTCGGGCCTGTGCAAAACCAGCCAACGTCTTCTCCAGGGCTCTTCTTCCCCGGTGGATGCGGCTCATGACCGTACCGATCGGGACGTCGGTGATCTCGGCGATCTCCTTGTAGCTGAACCCTTCGACGTCGGCGAGGAGCACGGCGATGCGGAACGCGTCGGGGAGCGCCTCGATCGCCGCCTTGACCTCGTCGTCGGTGAACCCGGCGAGCACCTCCTCCTCGGCACTCCGAGTGGACCCGGCCTCGGGCGCGATGCGGTGATAGAGGTAGAGGTCCTCGACGTCCTCCACGTCGCTCACCTCGGGCCGCCGCTTCGCCGCGCGATAGGCGTTGATGTACGTGTTGGTGAGGATGCGGTACAGCCACGCCCTCAGGTTCGTCCCCTCGCTGAACGAGTCGAACCCCCGGTACGCCTTCAGGTAGGTCTCCTGGACCAGGTCCTCCGCATCGGCGGCGTTACGCGTCATACGGAGCGCGGCCGTGTACAAGGCGGGCATGTGCTCCATCGCCAGCTCGGCAAACGCGGCCCGATCAGCCATGAAGAGACCCTAGTCAGTGGCCGGGACGCAGGTCGGTCGCCGAGGATCCCTGGCACCTGGCAGCTGTGGCTGCCAGCTGTGGCTGCCAGCCGTGGCCGCCAGCCGTGGCGCTGACCCGCCCGGCTAGCCTCGCCCCGATGCCCACACGACCGCTACCGCCCGCGGGCGGCGCCCAGCTCGCGCGCGCCGGAGAGATCGAGGTCCTGTCGTGGCCGTCGCTCGAAGAGCTCGGCGTGGACGCAATCGTCACGACGCGCGAGTGCGGGGTGTCGATCGGGCCCTATCGCGCGCTCAACCTCGGGCTGCACGTCGGCGACGACCCGGACGCGGTCGCCGAGAACCGGCGCCGTGCGGCCGGGGCGCTCGGCGCGGGCGTCGACGACCTCGTCTTCGCCGACCAGGTGCACGGCACCCACGTGGAGGTGGTCGGCGCACGCGAGTCGGGTCGCGGCGCCCGTGACCCGGCGGACGCGATCGAAGGGACCGACGCGCTCGTCACGAGGGAACCGGGGGTCGTGCTGGTGACCCTGGTCGCCGACTGCTCCCCGGTGCTCCTCGTCGACCCCGAGGCCCGAGTGCTCGCCACCGTCCACGCGGGTTGGCGAGGTGCCGTGGCCGGCACGCTGCGCGCGGCGATCGCGGTGATGGCGACCCTCGGCGCACGCGCCGAACGAACCGTGGCGGCCATCGGTCCCACGGTCTCGCCGAAGGCGTACGTCGTCGGCCCCGAGGTCGAGGCCGCCGCCCGCGACGCGTTCGGGGCTCGGGCCGACGAGGTCCTGTGGCCGCACGGCGAGCGCTTTCGCCTGGACGTCGCCGGCGCGAACCGGCTCCAGCTGCGCGCCGCGGGCGTTCCGGGCCACCAGATCTCCCTCGCCCCCTTCGCCAGCGACGACGGCCCCTTCTTCAGCGACCGATCGGCGCGTCCGTGCGGGAGGTTCGGCCTGCTCGCGCGGCTGCGGTAGGGGCACGCGCACCCCGCTCGTAGCATTGCCACACCATGCGCCCGGACCGTTTCGTCTACGAGGGCTACGAGCTGGACACGGCGCAGCGACGCGTCGTGTGCCACTACGCGCTCGGGGACCAGCGGTTCACCGAGGAGGTCACCTTCGAGCCGCCCCCCCGCTCGACGCAGGCCGAGAGCTGCGGCAGCCCAGAGCGCGGCCGTGACGACGAGCGCCGCGCCTGGGACCAGGCGTGGGGGTCCGCCGGGGCTGACGCAGCTGCGCGCATCTTGTACCTCCTCGCCGGGATCTCCTACTACAAGACGGCGGCGCCATCGGTGATCGACCTGGGCGACACGGCGACCAGCGAGGAGGAGCGGACGTTCCTGCGGACCTACTACGTCGAAGGGCTGGGCGAGTTCGCCTACCGCAACGGGCTCGACCTCACGGGGCTCGAGATCGTCGGCCCCGGCGCCCGTACACGCCGGCCGGCTCATGCGCCCCTGCGGCCAGGGCGCCCCCTCGTCCCCTTCGGAGCGGGCATCGACTCGGTCGTGACCGCAGACCACGTCGCACGCCGGGCCGCCTGTACCTCGCTCTTCGTCGTCAGCCGCGCGGGTGACCGGTTCTCGGCCATCGAGAACGCCGCAGCGATGACCGGGCTGCCGGTGGTGCGCGCAGACCGCCGCATCGACCCCTCCGTCCTCCACCCCGAGGACCACGGGTTCTTGAACGGGCACGTGCCGGTGACCGGGATCCT
>JAKAQM010000230.1 GCA_021822565.1 Actinomycetes bacterium
TGGACTGGCACCGATCTCGGCGAACCCGGGAGCACCGGACCGCGTCGCGTACTGCGCACCAGGCGCCGTGGTGATCACGACGCTCGGCGCAGGCGGCGCGGTCACCACCACGAGCATCCCGACGGTCGGTGCCGTCGCCGCCCTTGCCAGGGCCGGGATGTCGCCAGTTCCGGCGTTCACACCGGCAGGAGAGCCGTCGAGTTGCGACACTGTGGCGCTTCCCAAGAGCGGCCCAGCGATCTTCCTGGCATTCGAGGTGCCCGTCGTCCCGACAGGAACCGTCGACCGGGACGTCGGCCTCGAGACGTCCGACGGGGGAGCCTCGTGGAGCGTGCTGCCCACCCCGCCCGGGGCGACCGTGACGGGGTTCGGCGGCTTTCGCTACCAGTCCAACGCGGTCGAGGCGCTCTACTCGCCGGCGAGCCTCAGCGAGACCGTCGAGACCCCTCGCGTCGAGCAGTTCGATCCCGCGTCCGGGGCTTGGTATCCCACTGCGCTCGAGTGCCCGTCGAGCGGTCCGTGCGTCACGTTGGGCCCGTTCTCGGCGTCGAACTGCGCAGCTGGTGTTCATGCCCAGCAGGAGCTGCTGCGATCGAGCGACGGCGGCGCCTCCTGGGAGGAGCCCGCGTGGCCGACGCTCCTGGATCCGTGCGCCCACGGCGAGATCGCAGCGGTCTCGGAGTCCACGGAGCTCCTCGTCCACGGGTCCTTGCGCTTCCCCTACCTGGTCCTTCGCTCGACGGATGGTGGTGCCACCTGGACCGATGTCGGCCTGCCCCGCACGCCATTCGCCTCGACCACAGGACCTGCCACAGGCCAGCTCACGCTGCTCTCCAACGGGGCGCTCCTTGCTCGCGCACACGGTGCCGACGCCACGTGGGAGCTGCTCGTTCCTGGCTCGCAGCGCTGGTGCACGGTCCGCAGCGTTCCCGCCGCGATGCGATCGTCAGCTCGCGACGCCGAGGTGTCGGTCTTCGGCCGGCAGCTCTGGTGGGTGAACGCCGGTCGGGTTGCTCCTTCGTCGGTCCTGGACCACGTCGAGATCGCAGCCATCGGGTGCTGACGACTGTGCGGCGCTGGCGCGGACATCCTCCCCCGAGGGATCCACCACGGTGAAGGACCGAGCTCTCGGCGAGGTGAATGGAGCTGCGCCGACGCCACAGATCGAGGTAGGCGCCGGCAGGAACATCGTCAGCGTCGAGGGCGTCGCCGAAAAGCTGGAGGACGTAGCGGTACACCCGGTCATCTGCGCGTCGCAGGGCTCAGGGGCGTGCGGGTCGACCCCGAAGTCGGCCATCTCGAGCATCGCGACGTCACTGCGCCGCAGCCCGCAGCCATAGTGCGCGCGCCCGCAGGCCGGATGACAGGAGCCTGAGACAGGAGCCTGATAAGGGAGACGGTCACGTCCGGATCCGTCCGGATCTGTCATGGCCAGCGGAGTGAAATTCCCCCCGGCTGTTCGACGGGCCAAACGGCCATGTTCGGCGAGCGCACCTACGCGAGACCGAGGACGGCCACGAGCGCTTCGTCGATGCTCCACATCTCCTCATGGGTGAGGTGGCCAACGAGGGCTCCGAGCCGCTGGGCATCGATCGCACCCAGCTGTTCCACCGGCATTCGCATGACGCTCCCCTCGGCGTGTCACGCTGCCGGCGTTCGGGGTCGTGACCCCTGTCGAACATGCAGGTAGATGGTGTGGCGCGGGCGGCGACGAGGCGGGTCAGCCGGCAGAGGTGCTCAACCGAGAGGCGCGACATCACCACGGCCCGGCGGCCGCGTCGCCTGGGGAGGTCGCTGCGTTCGTCTCGCGCGCAGAGAAAGGGTTCGCCGGACGGTTCCTGTTTCGGTACGCGGTCCAGTACGAAAGGGCTCGCGAGACAACTACGCGAGCACAAGATGTTGTGGTAGCCGTGGCACGTGCTGACCTGGGAGTTCGATGAGGGCCAGCCTCAGGCTGGTCGGCACTACCCCAGGGATTTGGCCGAGTTCAACCGGTGGTTCGGGACCGAGGCCAACGCCGTTCGGTATCTCACCGCGGTGCGGTTCCAGCACGGCATCTCCTGCCCGCGGTGCGAAGCGGCTATCACGTTGCCGGGGGGACCTCGCTGGTGGTGTGGAATTTGTCGGCGATGGTTCACTGCGACGACGGGGACGCTGCCCGAGCGGACGAAGGTGCCGCTCGCCACGTGGCTCGTCGTCGCCTGGCACCTCGTACAGACCAAGATCGGGGTCTCAGCACTCAGCGTCCAACGGATCACCGGCGTCGACTACGCCACGGCGTGGCTCCTGCTCCACAAGATGCGGGCGGCGATGGACCAGGAGGAGCGAGACAAGCTCAGCGGCGAGATCGAGTTCGACGAGACCTACGTCGGTGGTGTGGGTCCCGGGGCAGGTGGCCGATCGCGCGGCAAGAAATCACCGGTCGCCGCGGCCTGCGAGGTGGTTTCACCAACCGCCATGGGCCGTGTCCGGCTCGCTCGCCTGCCTGACGCATCAGCCCTGGCCATCGCCGATTTCTTGGAGCAAAACGTTGAACCGGGATCGGTGTTGATCTCTGATCGACCCCTCTCGGGGCCCCATCCACGCCGTGCTGGCGTTCTTTGCGGCAGGATCGAGAGCACATGGATGTGCGACCTGCACCCCATGGGAAAGCGGACGGTGGACCTATTCGATGATCCTGCATGGAAGACGAAAACCGAAGCTGTCCACCCGGTGCGTCCCTCGCAAGCG
>JAKAQM010000007.1 GCA_021822565.1 Actinomycetes bacterium
GGAGAGCTCGCCTGCCGCGAGCGCGCCGCGGAGGTCTTACCTTGTCACCGTACGAGACGACATCCGACTGCACGACCTCGTGCGTTTACCCAGGTAGATGGCCCTGTGCTGCGCCTGCCAGCGCTCGGGACGGTGCTGCGCCAGAACCCCGGCGAGGCTCCTTCTCACCCGTCCGACCCGATCATCGCCTCTCTCCCGGTCCAGCGGCGCCTTGCTCCAGTCGAGGTGGGCGCACTGGTCGACGCCTACCGCCAGGGTGTCCCCGTCGAGGAGCTGGCGGCGTCGTTCCGGATCAATCGGACGACGGTCCTCGGCCACGTCCGGCGCCACGGCGTCCCGAAGCGGGAGCGCCGGGCGCTCCAGGAAGAACACGTGGGTCGTGCCGCGCAACTCTATGCCGAGGGTCGGTCGGCAGATTGGGTGGCTGCGCATCTGGGCGTGGCGGCCAGCACGGTTCGGCGCGCCTTGAAGGAGGCTGGCGTCACCATGCGGGCCCGAGGGCGTCAGCCTCGTTTCCCCCTCGAAGCCTGACCGTAGGCATCCCCCACACCCCACGCGAACAGGCCCATAGCCCGACCAATGCGGGGGCATCATTCCTCGGAGGTGTGGCTCGCCATCTTGTAGGCGTAGACGAACCGCGTAGACTGATCGCCGCCCCCGGCTCCTCCATCAAAGCCAGCTCGGAGCAATCTTTTCTCGGCCTTACGGGCCTTTGCCTCGTTGGCCGCCTTCCGTACGATCCATGTGTGGACGTCGTCCCGGCGAACGCGATGGCGGCGGAAGAGGCAGTCATCGGGGTCCGCTGCGATACCGGCATACCATTCTTTGCAACGTTCGCCGTTCTTCAGCACACGTCCCGTTATAGCTGCGACGATCTTCTTCGGCTTCTCTCGCTTCATCTGTCACCTCCGGCCGTCTTTCAGCGACACGGCAACTCTACCAAACATATGTTCGAGAACGGGCTGACGGCGGCGGTGCTGACCGATTCGCACCTGTACCTCCACCTGCTGGGGTGAAATGCCTCCATCACTGACTGCGCGAGGTGCGCGCGAGTCGGAAGCTACGGCCAGGTGGCGATAGCTGTTGGGGGATTGTGGGGGCTACGCCGCAGCTGCCGTGATGGTGACAGCGAAGCCGAGCGCCTCGATCCGCTTTTGAAGTCGCTTCGCCTCGACAGCGGGATCGTGGCGCTGAAGGAAGTAGTCGGCTCCAGGGTCGTCATAGAGAGAACCCGTCGTCAAGAGATACCACGTGGTGTTGAGGATCGAGTGCGCAACAGCGACGGTAGCCTTGTTCGGTCCGCGGCGTCGCGCGATCCGCACGTATTGAGCCGAAAAGTAGGTCCCTTTCGTGCGTGCTGCCGCCTTGGCAGCTTCGATGAGGGCCCGCTGGAGCCAGGTGGAGCCATGCCTGGTTCCGTGCGGCCGACGTTTGCCAGCGGACTCATGACTGGCCGGGGCAACACCGGCCCAGGCGCAGAGGTGGGCCGCCGTGGGGAAGCGGGTCATGTCCGCACCCATCTCCGCCACCATGACCTCAGCCGTCGTCCTGCCTACTCCGGTGATCGAGCAGATGGTGGTGATGGTGGCCTCAAAAGGGACGAGCAGAGTGGCGATCTCTTCAGTGAGGGTAGCGATGGAACGATCCAAGAAGTCGATGTGATCCATCACCTGACGGCAGACCACCGCGTGGTGCGGGCCGAAGTGGCCTGACAGAGCCTCTTCAAGCTGGGGGATCTTGGCTCGCATACGGCTCTTCGCCATCTCCGCGAGGATCTTGGAGTCCCGCTCTCCGCCGATCATCGCCTCGAGGATCTCCTTTGCCGACTTGCTCCAGACGCCAGAGGCGACTGACGACAACTTGATGCCGGCGTCTTGGAGCACCTTCTCAAGACGCTGGATCTCCTTGGTCCGGGCGTCGACCTGCGTCTTTCGATAGCGGGTCATCTCGCGGATCGCTCGGATCTCGGGTGGGGGGATGAAGCTGGGTCGCACCATGCCGTGTGCGGCCACATCGGCCAACCACTCGGCGTCGGTGAGGTCGGTCTTTCTGCCAGGCACGTTCTTGACGTGCTGCGCGTTGCACAGCCAGAGCTCGTCGAAGAGCCCTTCCAACGAGTAGTACACCGGCTTCCAGTAGACCCCGGTCGCTTCCATCACGACAGTGGTCACTCCGGCGTCGGTCAACCACCGCGCGAGGGCAGAGAGCTCTTTCGACGTGGTGCGGAACGACTGCTTGCTCGTGTGGATCCCACCTCGTGAACCGGGCACCCGGCAACACGCGACGACGGTGTCACGATGGACGTCAAGCCCCGCCACTTTGTCCCTGATCTCCTTCATTGCGCACCTCCTCATGGTTCGGAGGCCACCGGCGAGGGACCAGGTGAAGCGGATACTGGGGTTCGTGCTCGTAGCGACAGTCGTGGGTCCCCCGAGGTCCCCGCGCCAGACTGATTTCGCGCTCGTAGCTGCAATCGGGGTTCGGCGACCACTACCGGTGGCCGCTCACCAGCATTTCATCCGTCGTGGGTGGGCGGCACGGCCATGGGGGCTGATATCAGAACCTGCTCGTTGTGGCCGTAGCGCCCTGACGCCTCTCCTGGCCATCACCCGACCTGAGCCGGGCAGGGTCAGGGAGGAATCGATCCCACGTACTCGGAGAGCACTCCGACCACTAGCAAGGCCAAGCGAGCGTCGCGATAGTCGATCCACGTGGCTTGCCCCGCGCCTTCCGGGTGGTGGGGTGCGTTCACAAAGTCCGTCGCTGCCTTCCACAGCGCGTCGAGAAACTGGCGCCTGCCGTCGTCTGCGGTCCACCCGAGCCGCTCGGCCATCACATCGGCAACGCGATGTGCATCTGTCGCATCGAGGAGCCCCTTCCACATGGCGAGAAGCCCCCGGCACGCGGAGACGGAGTCTTCGTAGCGGCGGGCGTCCAGTGCGGCCTCGGCCTTGTCGAACTCGGCGGCCGCGTTCGGCCGGTCCGGAAGCGGGGGCGGAAGGGTGACCTCCACGAGCCGGAGACGGTCGTAGCCGAGACCGGGGAGCACGCTTCGTACCCAGGTCGAGGTTTCGACATCGACACGTAGCACCGGGGGCTGGTTCGCGGCCCAGAACCACGCGATCTCCGCGTACTCCCCATACTTCGTGTCCCAGATCCTCGGTTCTGACGTTGACCCGGGCTGTTGCCTGTTGAAGTTCTGCAGTCCGATGACCGTCGGCTCGAGCCGGAGGTAGAGGTTGAAGACGTCGCTGTGGCTCGCATGTCGGCGGCTCTCGAGCTCCTCCACCTGGGACGGCGTAAGGAAGAAGCGCAGCTCGACGGTGCTGGTCCCCTGACCGTGTGGGCGCGAGGTGACACGAAAGGCGGGGTTCGTGCCGATCAGGTCCTCGCACACAGGCGGGCAGATGGCGGTGGCCGGTTGCACGTTCTGGTCCGTGCCGAGCAGGCCTCGGACGCGCCCGATCGCGAGCATCGCCTCATCCGGCTGGTTATTGAGCTGGACCTCCAAGGGAAAGACGAGCTGGGGGTTGATCGGGCCACCTTCGGCCCGGACTACTGCGCCGTCGACGGAGATCTGCCCGATGGACTGGCCGAAGAGGTCGATGTAGGTGCTATTCGCCATCGTGCTTATCTCCTCGTGGCGGGTGGGCGGCACGCGGGTCAACCGGGGGCGGATCAAGCGGGCACTCGTAGGGCTCCTGCGTTGCAGTCGCCTTCCCTATCGCGTCGTAGCGTTCGAGCACGAGGCGCTTCGTGCGGAACTCGCCGAAGGCTGCGACGTCGTGGCGGGCCACGATCGGGAAGGTGTCAAGCACGTACTCGACGTCCTCCCGCTCGATGCCGTAGAGGTGGAAGAAGCAAGCGTCGAGCTCTGCGCGCAGCACGCTACGGCGTTCCTCGTCGAAGCGGAACGGTGGTCCGTCGAAGCCGAGATCGCCGGCGAAACCGGCGAGATCCCACGCGGTGTAGGTGAGCTCGAGGATGCGCGGGATGAGCCAGTCGGTGATGCTGCGATCCTGGTCCCACGGCGCGCGTCCGTCGTAGGCCGAGGGCGGCAACACGGGGAACTGCTTGACGATGAAGAAGTTGAGCGTTATGCCGCCGATCTTCTGGCGTGCAATGAAGTCGAGCGCAGACGAGGCCAGTGACGCGCCGAGCAACGTCAGGTGACGTGGGTCGACAGCCGCGAGGAGCAGTGGGAACTTGTTGCCGACGGCTGAGCGAGGGATGACCGCAGGTACCACCGTCCGCTCGTTGGTCGGGCTCGTGACGTCGCAGAAGCCGAGCAGCCACGAATGGGGCCAGTCCTCGAGGCGTGCATCGACCTCCGCGCGCTTTACCCACGACAACGGGTAGGCCGGCCGAGACGGATCGCGATGCTCCTCAGCGGTGAGGTAGCGGGGCTGGCGCTGCCGGGCGGCGGCGGTAGGGCTGATCACCACGTCGGCCGCTCGATGATCGTAGAAGCTCACCATCTTCGCCTCATACAGCGGCAGGTAGGTCTCGTCTCCACGACGAAAGACGTTCCCATCCAGCGTGAACCCTTGGGCTTCGAGCTGCTCACGGCTGTGGAAGAGGCCCGAGTCGCTGGTCATGTGGAACATCGTCGCCAGCCGAACACTCCAGGGGTTCCCCTTCTCGTCGCCCTCGCGGATGAGCACCGGCACCCGCCGGTAGATGCCGAGGGTGATCTCGGCGTCGCGCCGGGAGCGAAAGACCGGGCAGGTTCCGGTGTTGGGGTTCAAGAGCGCGATCTCCCCTGGCTCGAGGGCGAAACGTCGATCTGGGGCGTCGAGGTCGCTCGCCTCGTGGCAGAAGAAGGCGAGATCGGCCCGGGCGGCCGGTCGGGCGTTCCCGGAAAGGGTGAGCAGGCAGAACTTCTGGCTGCTATGAACGTCGGGGAAGAGGCCTCGCCGGTTCTCGAAGTCGTAGAGGCTCACGAGCTCGCCCTGGGCGACTGCCTGGAAGAATGCTTTCGTGGTGTCGTCGGTGGCGATGCCGGTCGGCAGGATCACCCCGAGACGCCCGGCCGGTGCGAGAAGGCTTCGCATCGCCTCGGCGAACGCCGCGTAGGTGTTCACGTCGCCGCGTCCGCAGAGGGGGTAGCGGCCCGAGTCGTGGAGGAAGTGGGCCACCGCCTCGGCATGTGCGAGCGCGTCCCGGTACTCCGTCCACAGCGAGGGATCAGTCGCCTCCAGCTCCGCGATCAGGCGGCGGCGTCGGGCGCCGGCTGCCTCGGCGATGTCGGGGCGCCGGGAGGAGAAGAACTCCTTCTCGGCGAGCTTCACCTTTTCCCAGGGCGGGTTGCCGAGGACGACGTCGAATCCTCTTCGCTGCTCCGGTCCCAGGGCCGAGTCAGCCGCCGTTGCCCCAAAGACCTCGGGGAAGGCGAGGTGCCAGTGGAGCAGGTGCCAGGTACCTGCCAGCTCTTCTATGCGCCTTACGACCGTCGGGTCGAGCGAGTCGGGATCCTCGGCGAGCTGGTCGAGGAGCGCCTGGGTGAACACTGCCTCGCCTGCGACCTTGGAGCCGAGGAAGGCGAGGCACCAGGCGTCGGCCGAAAGGCGTGCTCGCCGTGCTTGGGGGCTCTCGGCGAGCTCGGCCCAGCGTCGCCGTTTCGCCGTGACCGCTTCGATGGTCGCGTCATCGGCCTCCGCCAGTCGCGCCGCACGCACGGCAAGCGTCTCGATGTCCGAGCTGAGAGCGGTCGGCATCGAAGGCGTAGGTCCGTGCGCTGATGGCAGCCCGACGAAGCCGGGGAGCTGGCGCTTGCCGCCTCGGTATTGGTCCCTGTTGGCCTGCTTGTGGCGGCGGGCGAGGTCGGGGTCGTCTCCGGTTCGAGGCTTGAACGCTTCGTCGGGAATGCCGGCGGCGATCAGGGCGGGGGTCGCGCCGAGCAGCGCGTCGCCCTGGATGACCTGGTGGTCGAGGAACGAGAGCGGGAGGCCCGGCTCCAGGGCCTCGAGCCAGAGGGCGACCTTGGTCAGCTCGACGGCCATGTCGTTGCGGTCGACGCCGTAGAGGCACCGTCCGATCACCTCGCGGCTGGCATGGCTCAAGGCGAGCTGATCGGGCTCTTCCCCGCCGCCCCGCCACCTCGCAAGCCGCAGCGCAATACGCCGGGCTGCTGCGACGAGGAAGTGCCCGCTGCCGCACGCTGGGTCGCAGATTCGAAGAGCGAGCAGGGCGCCTTCGGGGTCGGCTGCTCGCTCCGCCTCGTCGAGCAGCGGGTCGAGCGCGCTGTCGAGGAGCTGGGCGACAAGGCTCGGATGCGTGTAGTAGCTGCCGGTGCTCTTGCGTTCGGTGCCTGCAGCGACGACGAGCATGAAGCTCGGCCCGTCGGGGTCGAGCACGGGATGGAGATCGAGCAGTGACTCGTAGATCGCGCCCAGCTCTTCGGAGCCGAGGTGGCGGTAGTCGACCTTGAGCCGGGCGTGGTCTTCGGTGATGTAGGCGAGCCGGCGGGTGGCATCGAGGAGCGCAGCGTTGGTGAGCTCCCCGGCGTCGAGGTCGGGACAGGCCTCTGGGGACCAGAGGAACCCGTCGAGGGCGGGCAGTCCGAGCGCCGCCTCGCCCTTCTCGGAGGACAGGGCCCGGACGACCACCTGGAACGCCCGCCAGAGGTCGCCGTGCGGGGTCCGCTGCGGGGTGCCGGCGAGGCGGCGCAGGCGGTCGGACGAGTAGTAGCGGCGGTAGCGGTCGCACGCGACCGGGTCGGCCGTAGGTGGGTGCAGCAAGGCGCGGTCTTCGGCGACGAAGCAGAAGATGAGCCGGTAGGCGAGGCGGAGAAGCTGCCGATAGTACTCCTGACCAGAGAGCGCTCCCGACGCGAGCCGGGACCGCAGCGAGGCGTTGGCAGGGTCCGCGAGGAAGCCGGCGCCGAGGATGCTGATGGCCTGGGTGACCTGACCCCGCAGGCGCTCGAGGGAGCGGATGCCGCTCGCCGTCGCCTCGTCGGCCCAGGCATCGAGCCAGCACCCTCCTTGCGGGCGGGCCTCGAGGCGGCTTTGGTGGCAGGTGAGCCAGGCGAGGAGAAAGTCGGCAAAGGACTGGGTAGTGAAGATCGACTCGAGGTCGAACTCGACGAAACTGGCCCGCGAGCCAGCCGAGCCGGAGCGAAGGAGGCGCAGCTTCCGGCCGTTGCTCACGATGCCCCACGTTCGGACCCCGGTGAGGTCCAGTGCCTCTTGGAGCAGGCGGCTCGGGCTCACTCGTCTCGTCTGGCCCGGGACCGGTGCGGTCTTGTCCAGGTCGGTGTCCCAGCTGACGAGATGCACGGGGACGGCGCCCCAGGCGTGGCTGATGGGATAGCTGCGTTCGCCGAAGACGAGCGCCGGTGCCGGCTGAAGCCAGCCGTAGCCGAAGGCGGCGAGGGCAGGAAGCGACCAGAGCCGTTCCGCGTTGGCCCCGAGCGAATCCGATGGCGTCTCCGAGAGGTCACAGACGCGCTGCCAGCGGGCGAGCAGGTTGTTGAAGGCGGCGCTGGTCGCCTCCTCCAGGCGCTCGCCGGGAGCGAGGTGGTACGCGCCAGGCGAGAGGCCGGGGAGGCTCGAGTCGAGGTGGCCGACGCGTGCGAGGAACGGCGCCGGCAGGAGGCCTCCTGCGCTGCTCAGGGCCGGGAACGGCGAGGTGGAGGTCGCCGGCATCTACGCAGCTCCGACCGGGAGCAGGATGTAGCTGCCGAGCACGTCTGGGCGGTGTGGGCGCACGGCCAAGCGGACGCCGGCGCCGGCGGCCTGGCGCACGCGGCGGTGCGCCTCCTGGATCTCAACGGCCCGCCGGGCGGCCTCGGCTTCGAGTCTGGAGGTCAAGCCGTCTGCGTGCTCGGTGAGGCGGGAGAGGAACAACGCCGCCTGTGCGGGGTCGACGTTGGCGTCGGGGGTGGCTTCCAAAAGCCTGAGTGCCTGGCCGGGATCGAGCCAGCTCGCATCCGTCGGGGCGCCCTCGAAGCCGAGGATCCCAGTGTCCTCGGCGAGGATGTCCGGGCGGTTCGGCCAGGACAGCTCGAAGCGGAACCGCAGCAGGAGCAGCGTCGTTCGACGCGCGACCGCCTTCGTGCGCACCACGGCGGCTCGCCGGGCCGGTCCGGGCTGGAGCGGGTCGAGCGCGGCGTCGAGGGTCTTCGCCGCGAGCCCGGCAACGAAAGGATGAGTCCGGCTGAGGTACACCTCGCCAGTACGGACGGGTAGCTCGAAACGCACGGTCGCAGCGTCGCCACCGAGGCTCGCTCGAAGCTCCGCTGGCATACCCTGGGCGTGAAGGCGCAGCCTGCCCTCGGAGGCCAGGTTGACCGTCGCGCCCCAGGCCTGCGCCGCCTCGGCGAGGAAGGAGGCGAGATCGGCCGGTGAGCCGATGGCGCGACGCGCGGCGCCGAGCTCGTCCATCACCTCGTCGGGGTGGATCGAGCGCTGGGCGAAACGGCTCTGGGAGCGCCGCTCGCGCTCAGCCGCGTCCTCCCATGCGAGCTCCAGCTGGCGGGCGGCCGGGGTCGTCTCGAAGAGCTCGAGCTGGTCGGGGCGATTCGCGGATAGTGCACCGCGGACCAGCTCTTCCACCAGCTCCTCGGTGTTGCCCGGCACCGGCACGTGGATGCCGAGTCGGCTCCTGATCGCCCGCTGCTTGCGCAGCAGCACGGCAAGCACCGCCTGGTCGAGCGGGTTGGCGGTGCCGACGACCGTGACCGATCGGACGAGGGGGGCTGGCTGGCCGAACCGGTCGACCCGGCCCACGCGCTGCTCGTGGCGGTTGGGGTTCCACGACAGGTCGTAGTGGACCACCGCGTCGAAGCGGCCTTGGAGGTTGACCCCCTCCGAGAGGCAGTCGGTGGCGACGAGCACGCGCCGCTCGGCGTCGAGCGCCTCGACGAGCTCGGCGCGCTCCTCCGGCGGGAGGAGGCCCGTCACGACCTCCACCGCGACCCCTGGACCGAGCCTCGCCCTCGCAGCCTCGGCCACGTAGCGCGCGGTCTCGACGAACCGGCAGAAGACGATCGGCCGGAAGCCGTCGGCGACGAGGTTCCCCACGGCGTCGAGCGCCGTGGTGAGCTTGGTGTCGGCCGCAGGCGACAGGCGCGCGACTGCCTCGGCCAGAGTCTCGAGGCCGTCGGGGACAGCGGGCTCGCCCGGCTCGACAAAGAGCGCTGGGGCGACGTCGTTGGGCTCCTCGGCGACATCGAGGAGCTGGTCAGCCCCTCGAGCGTCCTCGACGCCGGTTGCTTCTGCTCGCTCAGAGGTGCGGGCGCGAAGCGTGGCGGCGAGGGCGGCCGGGCTCGAGGACAGCGAGCGCAGCAGGGCCAGCGCCGACCACCACCTGGCGCGCGCCTGGGGCGCTGCGACAGCGCCTGCGTGTGCACGGGCCCAGTCAAAGGCGTGATCGAAGACCTCCCGGTAGTCGGGCGACCACTCGTAGCTCAAGTCGGCCTCCTCCCTCCGGGGGAAGGGGGTGTCCTCGACGAACTCGGCCAGGTCCGGTCGGCGCCGCTGCACCAGGTGCCGGGCGAGCCGGGTGCGCAGCTCCGCCGATGGTCGGTCGTCTTCGAGCAGGGCAACGAGCTCTTTGTCGAGCAGGCCGACGAGATTGGCGAAGCCGGCCTCGTCGCCCGAGTGAGGCGTCGCCGTCAAGAGCAGGAGGTGACGGTCGCTCTCGGCGAGGCGGGAGATGAGCTGGTGGCGTTGGTGGCTCGTCGATCCGAGGCCGCCTACGCAGGTGTGGGCCTCGTCGACCACGACCAGGTCGGCGCCCGCCCGGATGCACTCCTCGCGGCGCTGCGCGCTCTTGGCGAAGTCGACGGAGGCGACGAGGCAGCGATAGCGCTCGAAGACGCTCTCGCCCGGCGCGCACTCGCGTTCGAGACGCGCAGAAGTGGCGGGCAGGTAGAGCGCCGCGTCAAGGTTGAACTTCTCTTCGAGCTCGCGCTGCCACTGGGCAGCGAGCGAGGCGGGGCACAGCACGAGCAGGCGAAGGGCGTCCCCGTTGTCGAGCAGCTCGCGGGCGATCAGCCCGGCCTCGATCGTCTTGCCGACCCCGACGTCGTCGGCCACAAGAAGCCGCACCCTCTCCTGTCGAAGCGCCATCAGCAGTGGCACCAGCTGATAGGGGCGGGGGTCGACGGCGACGGAGGCGAGCGAGCGGAACGGGCCGGCCGAGGCTCTGAAGCCGAGACGCAGCGCGTCGATCAAAAGACGCGCAGAGCGGTAGTCACCGAGGTCGCCCTGTCCGGGCCAGGAGAAGCTCGCCGGGCGCACCTCCTCCAGGGCGGTCACAATGCCCGTCTCCTCTTCCCTCTGGCCGCCGAGGGGCCTGAGCAGCAGCAGGTCATCGCTTGAGCCGGGCAGCACCACCCACTCACGGCCCCGCGCGGCTACGAGGCTGCCAGGAGCAAAGCTCATGGTCGGGTGTTCCCCGGCCCGAAGACAAAGCGGTGACGGCCCGCGACCTCGCCCCAGTCGTCGTGGTGGCCGAAGCGGACGACGGTGTAGCCCAAGTCCTCCAGGGCGCCTTGCTGGGTGGCGTCTCGTGCGGCCCGGTGAGCGCCGTCGTGGGCGGGGCCGTCGACGTACACAGCGACGTGAGCCTCCCTGTAGAGGAAGTCGGGCCGGGTGCCCGCAGCTTCGATGTAGACCTGGGCGGCGTCGGGCAGGCGGTAGCCGCGCTCGGAGAGAAAGTCCAGCCACTCTCGCTCGAGCGAGGAGCCACAGAGCCGCTCGAGGGAGGCCCTGTGCTCGTCGGGGTCGCTCGGACCCGGGGACGTGCTGACCTTGGCCCGGGCGAGGTCGACCATGAGGTCGCGGATGAGGTGGCGGTCGAGGGCGTGATGGTGAGCCTGGTTCCCATAGGCCATGAGACAGTCGTAGCAGGCCGCTTCGCAGGCCTCGCCGCCAAGGTCGCCTCGGTCGGCACCGCTGTCGGGGTCGAAGTGGCAGACCTCGAGCGCGGCTCGGGCGACTTCGGGCAGTGCGGCAGGGTCATCGACGAGCCGGCGCAGCACCCCGGCTCCCCCCTCCGCGGTCTCGTACAACAGGATCGTGCGCCGGGCGAGCCCGGCCACGAAGGCCACGCCCGCCTCCCCTGCAGCGTCGTCGGGCCCGCCGCCCACCTTGTCGGAGCAGCGATCGTGGTGCGGCGGGCGGGGCCGATAGCGCGGCGGCAGGTTCGGCAGGTGGTCGAGGCCGAGCTCGGCGTCCTCCAGCTCGAAGCGGACCTGGAGCCCGCGTTTGAGCGCGGCGCCGAGGGAGATGGCCTCCTCCAGGCTCATCTCTCGGGCCGGCTCGACGAGCAGGCTGTTGAGGCGGTCCTCCACGAAGGGGACCACGCGCACCAGCCGCCGGCGCGCCTCTGCCCTCTCCTCCTCGTCCTCGTCCTCGGCGCGCGAGTCTGCCACCCAGCGACCGCGGGGGACCTCCAGCAAGAACCCCTCCGGAGTGTCAGGGCGGCGGCGGGCTCGACCGACGTTCAGCCGGTAGATCGTGGCCGCGGGTGCATAGGCGAGCTGCACGAGCTCACCAGAGGCCGCCGCTGCGCTCGCGCGCCGCTCCAGCCGATGGCCGCGTGCCTCGCCGAAGCGGATCGCGGTGCGGACCTCGTAGCCCTGGCGGCGGCGTTCCTCCTCGTCGGAGGTGATCCGGTAGCGACGCCGCAGCGACACGCTCGCGACGCGAAGCAGGTCACCGTAGCGCTGCGCCCCCTCGCCGCTCAGGCCCTGGCCGCAGCGCTCGCAGCAGTCCGGCCCGACCCCGCCGGGAGCTGGATGCGCGTACCCGCAGGCCGAACAGACGACTGCGGCCTGGGTGAGGGCGGGGCCCGAGGCGAGCGCCTCGGGGGAGTCGAGGGGGAGGTCGGCGCGGTCCACCTGGTAGACGGCGCCGTCGTGGTAGACGAGGTTTCCCGGCCCGAACTCCGCGATGGCCAAAAAGCGCGGCCGCGACAGGTACTCGTCGCCGGTCTTGTGTCGCGGGGCTGGTACGTAGGCCGACACCGGGAGCCGGGGGAAGTTGTAGCCAGGGAGGAAGCCTTCGGAGGCGAAGTAACGGTAGCTGTAGAAGTCGGAGAAGAGGCTGCTTGCGGCCAGGCCCCTGCGCTCGTCGTCGTTCAAGAGAAGGCCCAGCTTGGTCTCGGCCTGGGAGCGCAGGATCTTCGCCTGATCCTTGTCCTGGGGCGAGCGCGCCGCGTCGAGCACGACCTGGCCGTAAAAGCGGGCCTGGGCCGAGGCGGCGCGGTACATTTCGCGCCAGCGGTCGCAGGACGCGTCAAAGCGCGCGGCGGCTCCGGCGAGCACTTCATCGAGCCAGCTCGCCCGCCACCACTCGGCCGCTTTCAGCTCGCCGCCGATGTCGTCCAACACCGACAGGGCGCGGGCTTTCGCTCGAGGGATGACATCACTCTGCTCGAACGCGCTGTTCACTTCGTCTCGAAGCGCGAGCGGCGGCGGGTCGCCGTCAACGTCGAGGACGTCTCGGAGGCTCGCGCCGAGACGGACGCCGGTCTCTGCAAGCCAGATGGCCTGGACGTGGGCACGCAGCAGGTCCTCGTTGGCCAAGTCCAGCTCAGCGGGGCGCACCTGGCCGGAGATCATGAGCTCAGGGCGGCGAAAGAAGTATCGATCGTGGCTCGAGGTCGTCGAGCAGTAGGTCACCACGAAGGCTGGCTGGCCTGAGCGCCCGGCCCGCCCCGAGCGCTGCACGTAGTTGGCGGGCGTGGGCGGGACGTTGCGCATCCCCACTGCGTTCAAGCTCGCAACGTCGATGCCGAGCTCCATGGTGGGTGAGCAGCACAGAAGTGGCAGCTTTCCCACTCGAAACGCCTCCTCGCGTTCTTCTCGGACTTCGGCGGGCACCTGGGCGGTGTGCTCTGCTGCCATGAACACCGACATCTCGGACGCGACCTGCTTGTAGAGGCGGCGGAAGAACTCGTTCGTCGCCGCCTCGGCCTCGCCGACCTGGCCCACCCGGACCGGATCGGTAGGAGGGCTGTCACCGGCACCGGCGTGAAAGCGCATGGCGCCCGACGCGAGGCGGTAGCCGGCCACACCCCCGCCTCGCCGAGCGTCGACGACCTCGCTGAGGAGCCCGGCGGCTGCCATGAGCTCGAAGCAATCTGCGATCACCTGGCCCACCTCGTCGCTGGTGAGTCCCGCCTCCACCAGCGCCCTCCGGCGCACGTAGGTGCCGATCGCGCTGCGCGGCCCCAAGAAGAGCCAGCGCTGGCCCTTCGGGATGCGGTCGCCTTTGCGCGAGGAGCGCGGGAAGACCGTCGAGTGGGTCTCCAGGCGGTCCCGCTCGGTCTCGTCGAAGCCCCACGGCGGCACGAGCTCGGCGTAGGAGCGGGCCTCGATCGTCTTCTGCCGGGCAGGGTCGAGATGCTCGGCACCGATGGCGAGCTCGTGGCGCAGGTGGTCGAGGATGGCCCTGCAGATCTCCCCGCGCTGGGCCGCAGGTGCGCCAGCGAGCGCCGGGTGCCGACCGTCCCAGGCGCCACCATCCGCGGCGAGGCGGTCGAGGTGCTCGTAGCCGACCTCGAGGAGGCCGAGTTGTTCCAGGTTGGGCGCGGCGACGCGCCAGCCGCGGCGCAGGTCGATGGCCAGCCGGTAGCCGACCACGTCGACCAAGGCCCGACGAGCGCGCTCGGGGACCTCGTAGAGGCGAGCTTCAGGGTTGGCGGCGTACGCCGCCGCATCGAGGTGAAGTGCGTCCACGGCCGCTGGTGCCAGCTCCTCGTAGCCGAGCCCGACAGCGCCCGCCTTCTCCAGGGCTCGGTAGGTCGCTGCTCGGAGCACCGATATCTGCACGAAGTCGTTGAAGTGCCCGGCCTGGAGGGCCGCGTCTTGGCGACTGTCGGAGAAGCTGAGAAGCTTCGGCTCGACGCCATTCGCCTCGCCGAGGTGGCGCAGGACCGCGAGGCTCAAGACGGTCGTGGAGCTGGAGCGGCCCTCGGTACCAAGCGTCGTGAGCCGGGTCAGGTCCGAGGAGCGCCCCCGCAGCGCGTAGGAGATCCCACACGACAGGCAGAGCCGGAACGGCGCGGGTAGCCAGTGGGCGAGCAGGGAGCCACTTGTCGGCTGAAGGTCGAGCTGGCCGTCGGGATGCACCCAGACCGGCGTGGGAAGCCGCTCTCGATGGTCTCGGCGCAAGCGGAACCCGCCCTTTGGGTCCTCTTCCAGCCAGTCCGAAGGCAGCCGTTCGAGCATGCCGTCGAGTTCGGCTGGCCAGGGGCTGGCGGCGCTCAGGTGAAGGAAGCCGAGCTGGCGTGCTTCGTCTTCGACGAGGGCGGTGTCGCGGTCCGACAGCTCCCGACCCACCAGGTAGCTCGTGCCTCGAGCCTGATCGGGGATCCGCTCGGCGATGTAGTACTCCTGGCCGCAACGTCGGCAGAACGCGAGAGGCAACGCAACCCGGCTGCGATCCCCTGGCGCGAAGCGCTGCTCGCCCCAGAGCAGTTCACGCTCCCCCTCGGCCTCTGGGGTGGCGGCGACGGGGGCTCCACGTCCGACGAACTGGTGAAGGCGAAAAGCAAACAGCGGCGCGTCGGTCTCGGGGTGGCGGGCCTGGGAGCCGGCGAGTAGGCACGCTTTGATCGCTTGCGCCGCCTGCTCCTCGCTACAGCCCACCAGCTTGGCGAGCTCGCGCGCCACGCCACCTGCGCCGTGCAGCGGGCGGGGGGTGGCCCGCGTGGCCTCAGGACCCTCTCCTTGGATGCCGAGGGTCGACTCGATCCACCGTGCCAGCGGGTTCGCCCGGAGCTCTGCGAAACCACTCGGCGTCCTCTTGCTGGACACTGTTTTGGCAAGCGAGCTGAGCAGCTCCCGATCTTCGGGCCGCCACGGATCGGTGGCCCGCTCCAAGCGCTCGCTGATTACGCTTTCGGGGGTGACCTCCGTGCCGAACAGGCGAGCCGCGACCCTCGCGACCTCGACGCGACGCTGCTCGGCGGTCCCACCGGAGCTGAGCGTCGCCGAGGTGCCCACGCACTGCAGCCGGCGAGCGCTGCAGGCTTCGCGCAGGCGCCGGACTAGGAGCGCTACGTCCGCACCCTGACGGCCCCGGTAGGTGTGCAGCTCGTCGAGCACCAAGAACCGCAGGTCCTGCGCCGCGTCGATGATGGGTCGCTCCTCGGTGCGGGTGAGGAGCAGCTCCAGCATCACGTAGTTGGTGAGCAGCACGTCGGGAGGATGGGAGCGCAGCTCCTCGCGGGCTTCTTGGGACTCTTGGCCCGTATACCGCCTGACGCGGACCGGGCCCTCGGAGGGCAAGAACTTCGCGACCTCTTCGAGCTGGGAGTTGACCAGCGCGTTCATCGGGTAGACGACGATCGCCTCGATCCGGTCATCGCATCCGCGGCCCTCGCGCAAGATGGCATCGGTGATCGGGATCAGGTAGCCGAGGCTCTTGCCCGAGCCGGTGCCGGTCGTCAGCACGTAGCTGACCCCCGACGCGGCAGCCCGGACCGCCTCTGCCTGATGGTGGTACAGGTGAAGGCCTCGCCGAGCGCCGCCCGCCTGGTCGGGGACCCGGAACAGTTCACCGCATCGGTCACTGAGCAGCCGTTCGTTCACGAGCTCGTCGACCCAGCCGCCCGGCGCGAACGACGGGTTCAAGCTCACCGACGGATCAGGCCAGAGCACGCCTTCGTCGAGCTTCTTCTGGACGAACTCCGACACTCGTTCGTCCTGGATTCGCAGGGCGCCTTCGAGAAACCGCCGGTACTCGGCAATGACGCCGTCCCGCAGGGCAAAGACGTCCATTGCCGCACGGTCGGTCGGCGTTGTCAGTGCTGTCGTCGCCATCGCTTCCCCTACCGGCGCCCGGGTGCCCGACGAGCGGCGCGCTTGTAGGCGCCGGTCACGTTGAGCCGGAACCGCATCATCGGCTCGCTCACCCCGTAGTGCTCCGCGGCGAGGTCGACGGGCACCCGGCGGGCCGCGATCGAAAAGGCGGCCTCGTCGGAGACGAGGATGGCGCCGGCCAGCCAGTCCGCCTCCTCCTCCATCTCAGGGTTCCACAGGCGACTCCTGTCGTGATCCAGCGGTGGAGAGGGTTCGTGCAGCAAGAGACCGTGCGCCAGCTCATGGCCGACGTCGGAAGCCTGACGTCCCCTCGAATGCGCGTCGTTGTGGACGACGACCCGGCGGCTGCCCCGGAAGACCGTGACCGCCGAGAACTCGCTCGCGTCGACCTGCTGGAAGTGGTGCACCGCGCCCGGCGCGTGCTCGCCAAGATCCGACAGGGCCAGCACTGGAATGTCCAAGCGGTGAGCGAGCTGCCAGGGGTCGAGCCGGGCCGTGAGGCCAAGGCCGAGCTCCATGCGGACCTCCCGAGCGATCTCGTTCGCCTCGCTCTTGAAACCGCGTCGCAGTGCCACGATCCGCTCACTGCTTGCGCAGCCGCGCGTAGGTCGCCTTGATCAGCTCGTCGAGCGCAACGGCCCCCTCGGGCGACAGGTTGGGGTCGCTGCGCAGGTAGGTCGAGATCATGGTGAGCGGCTCGGGCTGCGAGGGTCGAGGGATGTCCTCACCACGCAGGAACGTGGTGGTGTCGAGCCCGGCCCAGGCTGCCAGCGCCGCCAGCCCCTGGGCGTCGGGCAGCTTCCCCTGTGACATCCGGGTGAGCGTGGACGCGCTCACACCGCACTGCTTGGCCACCTGGCGCCACGTGAGCCCCTGGCCGATGCGCTGCGCGTCGAGCGCGGCGAAGAACGCCTCCCCGTCGAAGCGGGTCTTGATCGCGGACACCTCCTGCTCGTTGCTTCTTTGCAACCACACTCCGAGTGCGGTACAGTTCGACTCTCACAACATGATATCTTACGAGCAACGACCGGTCCAATGGTCGGAGCGAAGGGACCAGGCATGTCGAACCCAGAAGCCAGCACCTCCGGGCCCTTCGGGCCGACCAGCTCGGCCCGGTGGCCGCTTCGTTGCGGGCTGGGAATGCCGGAGCGAAGTACGTGTCGGAGCAAGTACGCCGAGGAGGTGAACGGGTGAAGAATGACGACAAGGCGGTCCTGCACGTAGGTGCCCATCTGGTCTCCCAAGGGATCGCCGTCGCGATGACGAAAGACGGCGATGACAACGACAAGGCAGTTGGCGCCGCAGTTGCCCTCATCGTCGGGCTGGTGCTCAACCTCATCATCTCGGGCTTGTAGTCCCGTGAGGCACGATGAGCGGATGCGGGCAGGAACCTCGGCACGCCGATGCCAGGGTGACGGTGGTCCACTCGCGCGGAAGCGGTGCGCCCGGTGACGAGCGAGCTCGACGACACGTTGCTCGACGTGGTGTGCGAAAGGCTTGATGCCGATCCTCTTCCCGAGCGTGCGGAGGGCCTCCTCCTTGCCGCGATCGAGGGCGACGACGCCTTGGAGCGTGCCGTGGGTGGCGAGATCCGCAGGCGACCATCAGCGGACGAGCGTGGCCCGACAGCGACGCCGGCCGGCGCGTACCTCGCTGGACTGCAGGTGGCTGGTTTCCGAGGCATCGGACCCGCCGCGTCGCTCACGTTTTCGCCGGGGCCGGGCCTGACCTTGGTCGTCGGCCGTAATGGCAGCGGCAAGTCGAGCTTCGCCGAAGCGCTCGAGGTGCTCGTCACGGGTGACGTACGCCGTTGGGCCGATCGTTCCGCGATCTGGCGGGAAGGTTGGCGCAATCTGCACACGACCGGGGAATCGGTCATCGAAGCGACCTTGTTGGTCGAAGGAGCGAGCGGGGCCACGGTCCTTCGCCGCACCTGGGCCACCGAGACGGACTTCGCCGAGGCGCACGTGAGCGTGCAGGTGCGCGGCGAATCGCCCGGGGGACCTGACCGGCTCGGGTGGCAGGAGGCCGTGGCGACGCACCGTCCGTTCCTGTCGCACTCCGAGCTCGAGTCCATGCTCGGCAGGCCTTCTGAGCTCTACGACCTGCTCGTCGCCGTGCTCGGCCTCGACGACTTGACGAGAGCAGCCGAGTCGCTCGCCAGGTCGGAACGGGAGGCTCAAGATCCACTGGCACAGGCGAAGAGGTCCCTGCCCGAGTTGCTCCGCGACCTGAAGGCGCTCGACGACGACCGAGCGAGGAGCGCTGTTCACGCCCTCGAGGCCGACCCATGGGATCTCGAAGGCGCGCAACGGACGGCGACCGGCGTCACCGCTGCGTCGCCGGGGGGAGAGCTCGACTTGCTGCGACGTCTGTCCGAGCTGGCCGCGCCCAATCCGGACGAGGTGCATGGAGTGATCGGCGACCTGCGAGCAGCAGCCGAGGGTCTCGAGGCGGTGGCCGGCGGCGAGTCGGAGCGTTCACACAAGTTGGCCGAGCTACTCCAGGCGGCGTTGGACCACCATCACGAGGTGGGTGACGGTCCCTGCCCGGTCTGCGGCCGCCCGGACGCGCTCGGTGCCGCCTGGCGCTCGACCACCGAGGCCGAGGTCGACCGACTTCAGGCGGAGGCCAAGGTAGCCGAGAAGGCGAACGCCGCGGCCGCCTCGGCGCTCCGCGCCGCGGGGGCACTCGCCAGTGCTCCCCCAAGCGTTCTCGAACAGCCCGTTGCCGGTCTCGATCTGCTGGCCGCGCGCGACGCCTGGCGCGCATGGTCCGAACTGCCCGAGGCCGGGGGATCGCAGGGTCTTCGGGGAGTGGCTGATCACCTCGACGTCCGCCTGCCGCGGCTGCACGCTGCATGCGATCAGTTGCGGCGCGAGGCTTCAGCTGTCCTGGTCGGGCGCGAGGACCGGTGGGCTCCCCTTGCAGCCCGCTCAGCGGCCTGGTGCGAAGCTGCGACGTCCGCCCTCGCTGCCGCGGAGCTGGTTCCTGACCTGAGACGTGCCCGAACGTGGCTGACCCGCGCGATCGACGACCTGAGGAACCGCCGGCTCGCACCGCTCGCCGAGCAGTCCTCCCGGATCTGGGCTGAGCTTCGCCAGGAGAGCAACGTGGCGCTCGGGGCCATCCGCCTCGTCGGGTCGCGAACCCGGCGCCAGGTTGACTTCGACCTGAGCGTGGACGGCAGGACGGGTCCCGGTCTCGGCGTCATGAGCCAGGGCGAGGTGAACGCGCTCGCCCTCAGCGTCTTCCTTCCTCGGGCCACCCTTCCCACGAGCCCGTTTCGCTTCCTGGTGATCGACGATCCCGTCCAGGCGATGGACCCGGCGAAGGTCGAGGGCCTTGCCCGTGTGCTCCATGCCGCAGCGTCGGACCGCCAGGTCGTGGTCTTCACCCACGACGACCGCCTGCCCGAGGCCGTGCGACGTCTCGGGCTCGCTGCGACGATCCTCGAGGTCACGCGTCGGCCGGGATCGGTAGTCGAGATCCGCACGGCCCTGGAACCGCCCGCCCGGGCCATCGAGGATGCGAAGGCGGTTGCGGCAGACCCGGCCGTCCCCGAAGACGTGGCCCGCAGGGTGGTCCCGGGCCTCTGCCGTCTGGCCCTCGAGGCGACCTTCACGGAGATCGTGAGGCGGAAACGCCTCGGCCGGGGCGACGGTCACGCCGACGTCGAGGAGTCCCTTCGTGCTGCCACCACGCTGACCATGAAGGCGGCACTCGCTCTGTTCGACGACGCGAGCAGGGGCGGCGAGGTGCGACGCAGACTTCGCGAGCTGTACGGCAAGGGTGCCGAACGGACCTTCGTGGCCGCCAACAAGGGAGCCCACGGCCACTACGAGGGTCAGCCGGGCATGCTGGCCGACGAGACCAGACGCCTCGTCGAACAGCTTCGTGGACGGCAGGGGTGAGCGCCGAGCCGCGAAGTCTGCTTGTCCATGCTCGGGCCTTGCTCGATGGAGAGGGTGCGAGCTCCATCAGAGCATGGCCTCGCGCCTGCGCGCTCCTGACCCGTCAGGCACTCGAGGAGCTCCTCGCCTGCCACTGGGGGCAGCTCGGGTGGACCGGTCTCACGGATGCCAGCGCGAGGTCACAGTTCATCTGCCTGGCCACCCTCGAGGACACCCCGCTCACTGGCTCGGTCATCGTCACCTGGGTCGAGCTGAGCAACGCTTGCCATCTCCACGCGTACGAGCTCGCCCCGACCGCCGACGAGCTGCTTCGCTGGATCGAGGTGGTCGAGTTGTTCGCCGCCCAGGTGACGCGGCCACCCCCGGCACAGAGCTGACGGATCGGGTGTACTTCGGATCCCGTCTGCCTTCACCGCAGCCTCAGACAGAGATGGTCCCGAACGATCGCGCCGACTCTGACCGCCTCGCCGTTGGTCGTTGCCATGGTGCCACCTCCTGGTCGTCGGGTTCTGCAAGGAGCTACCTCGCCGGGTCGACAATCTCAGGGCCAGGTTCGGCTCTATCGCAGGCCGACCGCCACCAGCGCTCCGAGGCAGAGCCACGGTCCGAAGGCGATGGTCCGGTCCAGCCTGCGTGGCCGTATGACCTGGAATATGAGGAGGACGATGGCGGTGAGCCCCCATGCGGCGAGGACGCCGGTGACGACCGTCGGCCAGCCGAGCCAGCCGAGCCCGAGAGCGAGCAGCCCTCCGAGCTTCACGTCGCCGAGACCGAGGCCGCGGGGGGAGGCGAGCCCGAGAGCGAGGTAGAAGCCGGTCATGACGGCGGCGGCGATGAGGGCCCGGACGAGCGGCCACCAGTCCTGGCCGACACCTGAGGCTACGGCCAGGAGGACGATGGTGACGGGATAAGACGGCAGGATCAGCGTGTCGGGTAGCCGGCGGGTACGCCAGTCGATGACCGAGGCGACCGTCCCGACGGCTCCCAAGTAGGTGAAGGCCGCCAACGCGGGGGTAGGGCCGACCCGCCAGGCGAGGATTGCCTCGACCGCGATCAGGACCGCTCCGAAACAAGCGGCCCGGGCGGTTCGTCCCGGGACCATGCGCGCACCGCCAGTCACGAGGACAGCCGCGCCCGGCGGGCGCGGTCGGCGGGAGACGCGGGCGGGCGGGTGAGCGAGTGGTAGAGGCGCTCGGTGGCCGGTTCGGGGTCGACGTCGATCTCGGCCAGGCGGCCGTTGAGGAGCTTCCAGGTGTCGACGACGGCGTCGAGGCGTCCCCGCTCGGCGTGGAGGGTCATGAGACGGCGGTAGGGCTCCTCGGCGTAGCGGTCCAGTTCAATCGCCCGGCGCAGGGTGTCGGCCGCAGCATCGTGGTTCCCGAGATGGGCGTCGAGGTCTGCCAGGCGCAGATGGGCGTCGAGGGCCCGGCGGTGCAGGTCCTGGCGGACCGGCTCGACCCAGCCGTAGTCGGTGCCGACCAGAAGGTCCCCCCGGTAGGCGTCGACGGCCCGGCGCAGAGCGTCACGGGCCGGCCGGTCTTCCTCGGCCCGGGCTGCCGTGGCGAGCGCCTGCTGGAAGGCCCACAGATCGCAGGACACCGCGCCCGGGTCGAGGCGGTAGACGTCGCCGGAGGCGACGAGGACCTTGGACTCGGTCTCGCTCGGGCCGCCAAGCCGGGTGCGCAGGTTGGCGGCGGCCAGCCAGAACATCTTGTGGACCTGGGCGCGCTCGGTGTCAGGCCACAGGGCGTCGACCGCGGCCTCGACGCTTGCCCCTTCGGGTCGCAGGCACAGCCAGGCCAGCAGTTCCTTGGCCACGGTGCGCAGCCCCCGGGAGACGACCTCGCCGGCGACGGCGATCTCGTAGGGGCCGAAGACGGTTACCACGACCGGTGCGGCCTCGGGAGCTGCCGGCTCGTCGAGGCCGGCCTGGTCGGCTGCTTTCTGTATCGATCCCTGGTCCTCGTGGCCATAGCCGTCCGGCGGTGGGGCGACGATCGGCCATGGGGTCACCTCCGGCTCATCACTGTCTCCAAAGGTGACCAGGTTGGTGTCGCCGTCGGTGCTGTCGGGGCGCTCCTCGGACTCCGCCAGGGCGGCGATCACGTCGGCCGCCTCGTCTGCGGTGAGCCCGAACAGCTCGACCCCAACGAGACGCTCGGCCAACTCATCGGGTACCGCGGCGGTCACCACCCGGTCCTCTCCCACCACGACGCGGTCTGGCAGCGCGGCGTCGGGGGCGATGCTGATCGCGGCGAACCCCAGCTGTGGGCCCTTCGTGGTGGTGGCCGCCCAGCGGCCGGCGTCGTCCTGGGGTATCCGGTCGACGATGGCCAGGATCATGGGTACCGGCTCCCAGGGGTTGGCCTGGCGGTAGGCGACAACGTCGGCCACCTCGGCCTCGGCCAACTGGCGGGCTCGGGTCAACACCGTTCGCTCCAGGAGCCCGAGCACCCGTCCGGCGTCGTCGAGAACCCGCAGGCCGGGGACCGCCTCGGGGCATCCGCCGGGGCCGAACACCACGTCAAGGGCGAAGTGGGTGGCGACGATCTCGGCCGCCCTGGGCCCAGCTCGGGTCATCAACGCGGTGACCCACGCCGCTACCACCTGGGGGGCGGTCGGGCCGGTGACGGTGCTACCGGCGAGCTCGCTCAACGCCAGCGCCACCCGGTGGCCATCGCGGGTGCCGATCTCGACCAGGTCGGGGCGTTCACGGTGATCGGGGTCGTCGTCGGCCATCGCCGGGACCTCGTCGGGGCTGAGCGGCCCGTGGCCGTTGGTCGCCGCCGCAGCGGCGCTCAGGTGGCGAAGGGTCGGGCGGAGTGGGTCGGGGGCCAGGTTCCTGCCGGGTGCGGGCGGCCGGTAGCGGTAGGCGTGGCGGCGGCGCAGGCGGCCCAGCGCCACCGCCGAGAGGACCCCGGCCGCGAACGAGCCGGCCACCACCGATCCCGACGGCAGGCGAACCGGCTCGCTCGGCGTACCGTCCTCATGCGCGTGGGCTCCGCTGCGGTTCGCCACCGACGCGGGCGGTGTAGAGGTCGTCGGCGTCGTCGTGGTCGGGACGGCGGGTGCCGGGCTCGTCGTGGAAGGTGGCGTCGCCGGGGTGCTGAGTGGTGCCGGCGAGGAGACCGGGGGTGCCGTCCCGGACGGTGACGGCGGCGGCGGTGGGGTGGTTGTCGCCGGGGTCGGCAGGAGGAGGGTCCAGCCGGGGTCGATCCAGTGGGGCTCGGTGAGCGTCACCCCGCCGGGCTGGGGGCGGCCCTCGTTCATCTGGAAGATCGTCGACCAGTCGAGCGGGTCACCCAGCTCGCGCTCGGCGATGCCCCAGAGGGTGTCGCCCCGCTGGACCACGTACACCCGCGGCGCCACCACCGGCGCCGGAGACGGTGGGGTTGCGCCGGTAGTCGTTGCAGGGGCAGCGGTCCCCATCCCGGCGGTGCTCACGAGGGCCGGCGAGGTGCGCGCCGTCGTGAGGCGAGCAGTGAACGCATCGTCGCGCACGACGAGCGCCGGGACCGGCCGGGGTCCAAGCGTCCCGCCCGGCTGCACCGAGAGCCCTGGGGTCGGGTGCGCGGGCCGGGGGGCAAGGGTGAGGCAGGCGACGACGACCGCGGCGACGAGCCGGCCGGTGAGCGGCTGGAAGGCGCCTGCGAGGGGAAGCCGCCCGGCATGGCGGCCGGCCAGCGCGGCGGGGACCTCGACGGCGAGCGAGGCGAGGAGGGTCGCCCAGGCGACCCAGACCACGACCGCCAGCGCGTCGACGAGGGCCTGGGCGGGGATGCCCTGGTGGTCGAGGGCCCGGCCGACCTCAGCGACGGAAGGGACATGGTGCGGGAGGGGCCAGCCGACGAAGTGCACCAGCGCCCAGGGCACGCCGGCCACCAAGGCGACCAGGACGCAGAGCGCCCCGAGACCCTGGAGGAGGCGCGCGACGCGAGTCACGGGGTCCCCTGCTCGGCGGTTGCCGTGCCGCTGGCGGTCTCGGTGAAGCTGTCGACCCCGACCACCGACAGGATCTGGGTGGGCTGAGTGATCGTGACGGTCACCGTCACCTGGTCGCCTGCGACGCTGACGGTCCCGGTGCGCCCGGCGCGGGTCAAGAACGCCTCGGCGTCGGCGGTCGCCTGGGCGGGGTCGAGGGTGATCTCCCCGGTCGAACGGTAGAGGGGGACGTCGATCGCCTGGGCGCCGGCCCGGGCTGCCGCCTGGGCGTCGTCGATGGCCTGGATCTTGGCCGAGAGCGCCAGGCCGCCGTCGAGGACGAGGCCGGCCATCACCACTAGCGCCAACATGAACACGACCACGAACGCGGTCACCGTCCCCGCCTCGGGGTCGCCGAGCCGGCGGCGGAGGCTGAGCCGTCGAGAGGTGGCGGTCATGTGCCTGTGACTGCCCGGTAGGTGTCGATGACCGACACAGCGGTCGAGCTCAGCGCCTCGGAGGCGGGGAGGTCCAGCCCGACGAGTGCGGCGAGGTCCACGTGGCAGGTGACGGTCACCTGCACCTCACCACCGGGGACGAAGTCGGCGGTGTCGGTTGAGACGGCGAGGTCGCCGCAGGTGACGTGGTCCGAGCCGAGTGCGGTGGTGGCGGCCTCGGTCGCCATGGCGGTCGCAGTCGTTGGGTCACGGGCGATCGACGCGGCCCGAGCCGCCTGGGCGGCTGCCCCTTCGACCTCGATCCGCGCCGAGACGCTGCGACCGAGCGCGACGACGAACAGCAGCATCAGAAGCAGCAACGGCGTGAGCAGCACCATCTCCAGGGCGACGCTCCCGGACTCATCGCGGCGAACGACGCGCACGAGCCCCCGGGCGCTCACGGCGCGCCGCCCGGTGCCGTGTAGCTCTCCGAGGCTCCCGACGCCGTCGCAGAGACCGGCAGCGAGAACACCCCGAGGATGCTCTCGGCGTGCCCGGTCACGGTCACCCTGGTCATCTGGGTGGTCTTGGTGGCGGTGATCGTCACACCGGTGAGCACCGAGGGTCCGAGCTGGTCCAGGACGCTTCGGGCCTCCTGCTCTCCGGCCGCGGCGGGTTCTCCTTGGAGGCGTCCGACCGAGACGCCCTGCTGGGCGACCGCGTCCGCGATGTGCACGGCGTGCTCCCACAGGGCGAACTGGATCACCCCCATGATCAACAACAACAGCAGCGGCGTGGCGATCACCAGCTCGGCGGCGACCGCGCCCCGCTCGCTTCGCCACAGCACGCTCCGGAGCACCCGGCGCTTGGATGGCGCGTGGCTCGCAGGCCGGCGCAGAGCCAGCCCCGGCTGCTGCGACATGGCGCTTTCCGCTCTCTTCTGGCGGCGGCGCGGCGCGGCTCAGCCGCCGCTGCCGGTCGAGATGTTGTTTGCGGCCGAGATGACCTTGGCCACGATGATCCCGACCGCGGTGAGCGCCAGCGCGGCGAGCAGCGCGGTGACGATCACCGTCTCGGTGGTGTAGCCGGCCTCCGGGTCGGCACGTAGCGCCTGCCAGCGGCCGTGGAGGACGCTGAAGAGGTGGCGAATGAGGATCAGCTCTGTGAACATCGTGGGTGTCCTTTCATCAGTTGGTTCCTTAGGGTTCTCCACTTGAGCGGAGGAGCGCTGCCTGCGGGCATCAGATCACGAGGCTCTCACCAGGGCCACTCCGGTTAGATGGAGAACCCGATGGTTCCTTTCTCTGTGTCTGGCTGACGGGAGTGCGCTGGCGTTCGCGGAACCGGAGCACTGTTCACAGCGCGCCGAGGACCTTGACGACGGCGGGGTAGCCGAGGAAGAACAAGAACCCGGCGAAGAGCACCACGACCGGCAGCGCCATGCGCTCGGTCGCGGCCTGGTCCGCGGTCTCGGCCTCGGCCAGCTGGTGGGTGCGAAGCGAGGTGGCTTTCGCGGACAGGCTGGCGCGGACCTTCGCGCCTTCGGTGCCCGCCAGGGAGAGCGACGCGGCGAGCTCGGACAGCTCGGCGACCCCGAGCCGCCGGCCGAGACGGCCGAGGGCGGCCCAGGGGGTCTCCCTGGCGAGCCGGGCCTGGTCGAGCACAGAGCGCAGGGTGGTAAACGCCCAGCCGTTGCCGACCGACGCCGCGTCGCCGAGCGCGGTCTCGACCCCGCCGCCCCCGGCCAGGGCGACGACGACGAGGTCCAAGAAGCTCGAGAGCGCGTGGCGGAAGTCGGTGCGCCGCCGGGCGGCGTCTGATCGGATGCCGAGGTCGGGGAGGAAGAACCCGCCGGCCGTGCACACGAGTGAGGCCCAGACGGGCAGGACGAGCCCGAGGTGCACCCCGCCAACGGCGAGCAGCACGGTGACCGCCGGGGCGACGAGGAGGCCGACGAGGGCGAGGGTGACCTTCTCGGCCAGGTGCCGCTCGGCACTGCGCCCGAGGACGGCGAGGTCCTGGCGGACCTTGCCGGGCACGAGCCAGCGGGCGTCGCTGCGGCCGAGGAGGCTGGCGATCGGCCGGCCGAGGCGGGCGGCCATGCCGCCGTCGACATCAGCGGTGAGCGGGGCGGGCTCGGGGATCCGGCGGAGCTGGGCGAGGGCCTGTGCCAGGCTCGGCCGGGGCGGGAACAGGCCCCGGACCACCAGCCACAGCCCCGCACCGACCCCCGCCCCGCAGACGAGCGCGGTGAGCAGACCTTGGCTCACGGCTGCGACCTCGGGAAGGACCCCGCTCGGGACTCCGATCGAGACGCTGGGCTCGCATCTGCGGCACTGCCGGCAGTCCGGCCGGTGAGGATCCGTTCCAGGTTGGCCGGGCGGGTCATGCGAGAGAGCCACACGAACGACAGGGCGAACATCGCACCGACGAGGACCAGGACGAGCTGGCCGCTGGCCGTGTCGTAGGGGGCGAGGTACCCGCGGTCGACGAGCGCCAGGCCGGCGACGAGCGCGCCGGTGGCCCCAACGATGACCTTGACCGAGGTCCGGGTCCGCGCCCGCCCCGCTTCGACCCGAAGGCGCATGGTGGCCTGGTCCCTGGCCGCCTGGGCCAAAGTGCCGAGCAGCTCGCCGAGGCGTTGGGCCTGGTGGTCGGCTGCGAGCACGAGGGCTGCGACGACGAGGTCGCAGGTCGGATCCGCCACCTCGTCGGCGAACGCCCGCAGTGCCGGGGCGAGCCGTTCGGAGTCGAGGCGCACCGCCAAGGTGGCGACCTCGGCCCGGATCGGCAGCGGCGCCAACGGGGCCGTGGCGACGATGGCCTGCTCCAGGCCCGCGGCGCCGGCCATCGTGTCGCGCAGCATCTCCGCCCAGCCGGCCACCGCCTCGATCCGCCCGACAGCCGCCTGGTGGCGCCCTGCGCCGCCCAACAACCCCGGTGCGCCCCACCCCGCCAGGCCGGCGAGCACCGCGCCGACAGGCCACCCCGTCGCCGCACCGACCACCACCGCCGCGCCGACCGCGAGGGCGATGCGCAGGTTCGCCCGCTCCAGCCGAGGACGGCCCACCTGGGCTCGCCCCACCCCGGCTCGCTCCAGGCGCCGGGTCGGCCGGGGCAGGTCCACGCCGCGCCAGCCGGCCACGATCAGCACCACTCCGAGACCCACCCCTGCGCCAAGCAGGCCCGCCAGGGCGCTCACCGCTCCCACCACCCCTCGGGCCGGTCCAACAGGCCCGGGTCGAAGCCGACCGCTACCAGCTGGCCGAGCGTGTCGTTTCGGACCGGGGCGCCAGGGACCGCCCGGCCGTCATCTCCGGGGCGGAAGATCTCGTTGGAGACCACCATCGGGCCTTCGGCGTCGATCACCTCGCGCACCGAGGACACGAAGCGCTGCCCCTGGTCTTGGGCGATGTGGACGACGAAGTGCACCGCGTTCGCCACCAGCAGGTTCGTCGCCTCCAAGGGCAAGCGCTCGGGCGCCTGCACCGCGTAGGTGGCGAGCTTGGAGAACGCACCCCGCGACGACGAGGCGTGCAGGGTGGCCATCGAGCCGTCGGTGCCCTGGCTCATCGCGTTGAGCAGCGCCAGAACCTCTTCTCCGCGGGCCTCGCCGACGATCACCCGGTCGGGCGACATGCGAAGCGCCCAGCGGACCAGTTCGGCCAAGGACACGCCGCCCTCGCCTTCGAGGTTCGGCTCCCTGGCCTCCAGGGCGACGACGTCGGGGTGCAGGTCGCCGAAACGGTCGAGTCCGAGCTCGAGTGAGTCCTCGATCGTGACCAGACGCTCTTCGGGTGGGATGTCGGCCGCCATCGCGCGGAGCAACGTGGTCTTTCCCGCCCCGGTGCCCCCGCAGATGATCACCGACTTCCGTGCCAGCATCGCGGCGCGAAGGAGCTCGCGCAGTGCGAGGTCGAGGGTGCCGAGGTGGACCAGGTCGTCGGGGGTGACCCGCAGGTAGCGGTGCCGGCGGATCGACACGCACGGCCGGGCAGCGACGGCCATGAGCGCGAACAGCCGGGAGCCGTCGGGCAGCTGCAACGACAGGCGTGGCGAGCCGCGGTCGAAGCGCCGCTCGCCGATCCCCACCCGTGCCGCCGCGCTGCGCAGCATCTCTTCGAGCTCGGCGTCGCTCCCGGCGATCGGGGCCACCTGCTCCCTTCGGCCATCGGCGTAGCGGACGAAGACCTGGTCGGCCCCGTTCGCGTTGATGTTCTCGATCGAAGGGTCGTCCAGCAGGCGTTGCAGGCGGTCCAGGCGGAACAGCGCGTCGAAGACCGCCCGGGCGAGCGCGTCCTCCTCGTCAGGGGCGAGCAGCACGTCGCGGTCGCGTAGCGCCTTGGTGGCCCGGCGCTCCAGGGCGTCTGCGATCAGCTGGCGGCCGAGCACCTGCTCGTCGGCCGGGCCGAGCGCGGGGCGTCCCCCAGCCGACAGCTCGCGTTCGTGCTCGGAGAGCGCGGCGAGCACCTCGGCCCGCAGCCCGGCCACCACCCCTGCCTCGGGGGTCACTGGTCCACGCTCACTGGGCCACCTTCACTGGTCCACGCTCATTGGGCCGCCTCCTCGGGGACGCTGCCGTTGGTGTGCGGGCGGGTGTCGGCCCGCCAGGCCGAGAGCACCCGGCTGCCTATCGCCACCCGCCGGCCGGCGCGTGGCTGCTCGGTGAGCACCACGTCCTCCATGACCTCGTCGACAGGGGAGCCGTCACGGGCGAGGCGCTCGGCGAGGGTGCGGGCCGCCCGCACGAAGGGCGCCATCCGCAGCCGCCGGTCCGACGCGCTGCACGCGACGAGCGCGTCGGGGGTCCCTGGATCCCACGGCAGACGGGCCAGAACCGGGAGACCCAGCGCCTCGGCGATCTCGGCGTCGGGGTAGGGGCCGTCGCCAACGACCACGAGCCCGGTGCCCGGACCCACCGGATGGGCGTCGAGCCAGGACGCCACCGCCTGCAGGTCCACCAGGCGCCCCCGGCTCACCAGCACTGCCCTGTCCCCACGGGTCGCTCGGTCCGCCCGGGCAGCCCGCTCGAAGATGCCGAGGACCCCCGACGTCTCCTCCAGGCGGCCGCAGTCGACCAGCACGTCCGCGTCGAGCTCGCCGAGGCGTCCAAGCAGCGTGGCCAGCATCCGAAGCGCGCTCTTGGCCTGGTCGCCCCGGGCCGGGCCGGCGAGCACCGACGCCCCACCAGGGAGCGTGCGGCAGTGCTCGAAGACGAGGGACGGCTCGGCGCCCCGGCGCGCCGCCGCAGCGAGCGACACGAGCCCCGGCTCTGCCGGCCACCCCGCCGACGCGGCCAGCGTCCCGCCGGCAGGATCCGCCTCCACCACCAGCACCGACCGCCCCGGTTGCTCTGCTCGTCTCGGCCAGGTGGCCGCGAGGCCAAGGACGAGCGCCGTCACCCCGCACGAGCGGACCGAGCCGAACGCCGTGACTCTGCCCATGTCAGCTGCCTCCGCCCATCTCAGCTGCCTGCGCCGATCTCGACCACCGACGCCTGGCCGGCTGCGGCGAGGGCGGCCACCTCGCCGGCGTCGCGCGAGCCCACCGCCAGCGAGAGCACCGTCGGCGCGCCCGAGTCGACCGGGGCGGCATCGACCGCGAGCACCGTCGCCTGGACCGGACTTCCGGCCGTGACCGACCCTGTGGCGCTCCCCGACGAGGCACCAGTAACCGGGACGACCTCGACACGATCCCCGGGAGCAAGGGCGGGAGGGTAGGCGCCGGCCTTCAACCCGACCGCCACCACGTCGGACCCAGAGCCCACCGCCGGCGCCGAGCCGACCTCTGCGGTGGTGAGGAGCGACCCGGCGACGAGCGGCACCGCAGCCCGACGCCCGACCACGCTCCCCTCTGCCCCCGTGGCCACGACATCGATCCCGCTGCCGGTCGAGACCTTTGCCGCTCGCAGGTCGGTTGCGCTCAAGACCTGACCGGCGGCGACCGGCTGGGCGACGACGAGGACGTCCTCTCGGGTCCCGAGGTGCAGGGACGCGTCGGTGAAGGCGAGCGCGCAGCCCACCACGAGCAGCACCCCCACCACGACGAGGGGCAGCTGGCGGCGCCGCCCGAGGGTCGGGGAAGCCAGCGTGCGGCGAGCGTCTGGTGGTTGCTGTCCATTACGCCGGGTTGCCGTCGCCACCTGTGCCATGACGCGCCTTTCTCTCAGTCGCTCCCCGACCCGGGGGTGTTGATCGCCTGGGACTCGGTCACCGTCACCGGGACTTGTGCGGCCGGCCCCGCCTGGACTCCGAGGCTCCCGCCACCCGGCGCCCCGGTTGCCGTCCAGGTGACCGACCAGAAGATGGTCGCGGTCACCGTGAAGGAGCCCGGGGCGGGCCAGACATACGAGCAGTCGGTCGTCGCGTCCGGGGCAGCAGCGCTATACGGCGTGCCCGGTCCGTCGCAGGTGACCGAGGCGCCGTTGCCCATGTCGAAGACCACCTTGGTCGGCACGGCGCTCGCTGTCGTGGTGACCGGGCCCGCGGTCGCCGACGCCGAGACCGCACGCCACTGGGACGGGTTGATCCACAGCCACGACGCCAGGCCGACCAGCTGGGGGGAGCCATCGGGCGGGGCCATCTCGATCACCGGCGAGGAGAGGCCGAGCTGCTTCGCGGCCTGCTCGGCCACAACCACCGGGGCGACCTGGACTGCGCCCGCAGCAGGGACCGCGCCGGTCACCCAGAACGGCGGCATCGGGTCGATCACCCCTGGTCCCCGGCAGTCGGGGAACACCCACTGGCCCGGCTGCGGTCCCCCGACCCCGAGCGCCGCGGTCGCCGACGGGCCACCCGCGCCGTAGGTGCAGCCGTAGGGCTGGTTCGGGTTGGGCTTCCCCGCAGGCGGCGTGCTCTGCGCCCCGGTCGCCCACGAGCTGTCCTGCGGAGGCGTCCAGTAGGTATGGCCAGCTTGGACCGTCAGCGTGCCGCCGGATGCCTGCACCGACGTCCATCCGTACTGGCCGTTCGGGTCGTTCGCCCATGCCGGCGTGGCGTCAACGACCGCCATCACCGCCGCAGCAACGAGTGCCATGGCGAGCGTCAGGATCCGGGAGCGCATTTCCCGTCCGTCACGATCTGCTTGTAGACCTTCCACTTCCCCCCCGACAGCACCAGGGTTGCGGTCACCCCGTCGTTCTCGGGCGGGGTGACCGGCGGGACCGGCTTGCCGCTCGACGCGTAGAACAGCTCCGCTTGGCTGTACGCGCAGTCGACGACCGTGGCTGAGGTCGACGAGAGCACAGTGACCTTCGGGTGCAACGTCGTCGTGCCGCGCCCGACCATTCCCTGACGCTGGTCGGCAAGCAGGTTCGCTTTGACCCGCTGGAGTTGCGGGTCGACCATGGTGGCGGCCAGCGCCGGGTCTTCGGGGTTCGCCGTGGCTAGCGCCTGCTCGAACGCCGCCCACCCGGCGCGGTAGGCGGCGAGCACGGCGGCAGCGGTCGCCGTTGTGGTCGTGCTCGTGGAGGTCGAGGGAGGCGATGACGAAGTCGTCGTGGACGACCGGACAGGTCGTTCCGTGGTGGAAGGCGATGCCGAGCCGCCACTGCCGCCACATGCAGTCAGCGCCAATCCGGCGACGACGAGAGAGGCAGCGACTCCGGCGGTGCGCTGCCAGCGGCTGCGTGGTACGCCCGATCGATCGCGCCGGGCTCGCAGCCGCCTCTCGGTCCCTCGGGCGCGCGCCTTGGTGCTCCCTTGGGCCCTACCCTTTCTTCTGGAGTTCTCCTTCATATGATCGCCTTCACGTGACCGGCACCGTCCTCGACGCAGAGCTGGTGCACCGCCGCTGGCGGAGGCGACCCGAGAGGCATGCTCGCCAAGGAGGACTCTTCGGCGCACGGTGACACCGGCCCAAGATGACCGTAAACCCCCAGCGGGGCGCCCCGCCTGGTGCTGTCACTCGTAGTCCTGGGAGTGATAGTCCTGGGAGTGATAGGCGTGGGAGTCCTAGTCCTGGCAGTGCCAGGCATTGGTAGGCTTTCTCGCATGCGGACCGCAGCGTCCGACCCCGCCAAAGAACGGCGGGCTGAGCTTGCCGAGTTCCTACGCGCCCGGCGGGCGGACCTGCTTCCAGAGGACATCGGCCTCGACGCCTACCCCGGTCGGCGCAACACGCCGGGGCTTCGCCGAGAGGAGGTCGCCGCAGCAGCGGGCGTCAGCCTCACCTGGTACACCCGCCTCGAACAAGGCCGGCCCGGCGAGCCGAGCATCCAGGTGATCGACGCCATCGCCCGCACCCTGCGACTCGACGACGAGTCCCGCCGCCACCTGCGCCGCCTGGCGGGGCTTCCTGTGCCCGAAGATGACCACATGACTGGTGACCTCGACGCATCCCTCGCCCGCCTCCTTTCGGCCATCGAGCCCGCACCGGCGTGCCTGCTCGACCTGCACTTCGACTTCGCCGCCTGGAACCAGCCCTTCGACCGGCTCTGGGATCCAGGCTCGCTCCCAGCCCGACGCCGCAACCTCATGTGGCTCTACTTCGCCGAGGGCACCGCGACGGCCGGCGTCGTCGGCCGTGAAGAGCGCGGACGCCACCTCCTCGCCCAGTTCCACGAGGTCGCAGCCGAGCACCCCGGCGACCCTCGCTTCGCCGAGATCATCGGCGAGCTCACCGAGCACAGCGAGCAGTTCCGCACCTGGTGGCCGAAGCACAGCGTCGAGCAAGCGCTCACCACCCAGATCGCGCTTCGCCGAGCGCATCTCGGGGTCATCCGGCTCGATGTCACCGAGCTGAAGGTGGCGGCCCACCCCTCGCTCACCCTCTGCGTCCAGGTGCCATCCCGACCAACAGACGCCGAGAAGCTCGCCCACATCACCTGACCGATGACCTCCACGCGGGAGAACTCGGTCCGCAACGCGCCTCGGGAGCTCACACATCTTTGCCGGACTTGTCCTGTGCGCCGATCCGCCGATGCGGGGCTACCCGGTCGATACGACCCCCGGCCCACGTGCCGATGCGGAGCACGGTGCCCTGGCGCACACCGACTGCCTCGACTCTTCGAGCACGAGCTCAGCGAGCAATGCTCGGTCACCGGCTGGTTCCGCGATCCCCGGCTGGGGTGGAGAGAGGCTCCACGTCCGGCACGCAGCCGCACGCGCAGCTCGACTGCTTGCCCCGCCAGGCTCGCGATCCCTCTCCGAGGGCGACGGCGGCGATGAGGCGCGCGACGGCTGGGTCGACTCACCACACTCCGAGGAGGGTGTTGACGACCAGGGCCGGCGAGCACGGCTACGGCCTGGGCCGCACAAAGCAGGTTCCGGGTACCTTCACCGACGACGGTGCCTAAGCCAGGGCAAGCAGCGTTTCGATGGCTGCGAATGGCGATGTCAATGTACGGGTGTTACCGGCCGAGGAGCAAGAAATCGCGACAATACGTTGGCCGCGGCGCTCGGCGGTCTCCGAGGCGTGGCGTGCTCCGGTGAGGCGCTAAATGACGATGATGCTGGCGAGGGCTTCGATGCACGAGTCGGGGCCGAAACCGAGAAGAGCGACCGATGCCGCGGCGAGGGCTGCTGCGACGGCGCCCCTGCCTCGATGCCGAGCCAGGCGAGGGTGAGCCAGGACAGCAGGCGTGCTCGTGGCGCGGCACGCCCCACGCGGCGCTTCCCTACGGGTGCGCTGCGGGCTCGATGCTGGGGCCAGGCGTGGAGCACTCAGCGAAAGTGGCGAACCTTCGAAGCTGGCCGTCGTCTTGGTCCGTTGCGTCGACTATCGCTCTACCTCTACGTCGGAATATCTATAGATGCAGATAGGTTGATCTCATGGAAGGAGGAGCGATGACGGTGACGACCGAGACCGAGGCTCAGCTGCTCGACGGGATCTGTGAGCCCCCGATGGCGACCGGCGAGGCAGCCGAGCTCGCCGAGGTGTTCCAGGCCCTTGGAGACCCGACCCGGCTGCGGATCCTCTCGGTGCTCGACACCGCGTGCGTGCCGGTGGGAGCTATCGCCGAGGCGACCGGGCTCCGCCAGCCGGCGGTCTCCCACCACCTGCGAGTGCTCCGTGACCGTGGGCTCGTACGGCCCGAGCGCAGAGGTGCCTACGTCTACTACTGCGCGGCGAGCGAGGCGCTGCGTCCCGCCATCGACGCGGCTCGTGGCCTGCTCGGGGACCGGAGGCCACGATGAGCATCACGCAGCTCTACTGCCAGAGCGGCTGTGGGGCGTGCGCGACGTTGCACCGCTCGCTCGTCGCAGAGGGCGTCGAGGTCGAGACCCACGACATCAGCAGCGACCCTCATGCCTACGACACGGTGACCTCGCTGGGCTATCGCTCCTTGCCTGTGCTTGTCACCCCCGAGGGCACGTCGGCGGCGGGAGCCGATGCCGGTGCGCTCGCCCGCCGGCTCACCTCCAAAGCCCAGGCATCCGCTGGCGCCAACCGTGACACCGCCCATGGCCCAACATCACCTGCCACGCCCGCCACCCCGGCGCTCCCAGGCCAGCTCGACGAGCCTTACCACCCCCACCATCTGGCCTCCGAGCCGTCTCGACCGGAGGTCGTAAGCAGAAAGGAGCGGTCATGATGCCCACAGGATGGGGCTTCTTCCCCTGGCCGGTGCTGTTCGTGATCCCGATGGTCACCATGGCCGTGCTCATGGTCATCCGCCTCGCCCACCACGACGGTCCCATGGGACCCCGATGCGGGGTCACTGCGCCACCGGCTCGCTCGGCGGGTGAGGTGGCACCCCCGCTGGTCGAGGATCCGATGGTGGTTCTCCGGGACCGTTTCGCGCGCGGCGAGATCGACCTCGCAGAGTTCGAGGCCCGCCTCGAGGGGCTGCTGCGCACTGATCCAAGCGAGTCAGTACCCCGGTGGGGCCGGCCCGCCGCGGCCGCTTCGTCGGGGAGGACGCGATGAGCCCCGCCTCGACCACGACCGATCCTGGCGCGTTGATCGCCGACCAGCGCGAGCACTGGGAGGCAACCCTGCAGGCGAACCCCGAGATGTACGGGGCAGAGCCGAGCGAGCCGGGTCGCCACGCCGCGAGCCGGTTCACCACCGACGGCTTGTCCCGGGTGCTCGAGCTCGGGGCTGGCCAGGGACGTGACACGCTCGGTCTCCTCGCTGTCGGGCTCGAGGTCACCGCGCTCGACTACGCGGCCGGCGCACTGGAAGGGATCGTCGAGGCTGCAGGCGCGAAGGGGTACGCCGGGCGGCTTGCGACCGTCGCCCACGACGTCCGCCAGCCTTTGCCGTTCGCCGACACGAGCTTCGACGCCTGCTACTCCCACATGCTGTTCACCATGGCCCTCTCAAGCGACGAGCTCGCCGCCCTCGCTGCCGAGATCCGCCGGGTGCTGCGCCCCGGTGGGCTGTGCATCTACACCGTGCGCCACGTCGGAGACGCCCACTTCGGCGCGGGACGTGAGCTCGGCGACAACATCTACGAGAACGGCGGGTTCGTCGTCCACTTCTTCGACCGCCAGCTCGTCGACCGCCTCGCCGAGGGCTTCGAGCTCGAAGACGTGTCCGCCTTCGAAGAGGGCGGCCTGCCCCGCAGGCTCTGGCGGGTCACGATGCGCCGGTCGTGACCAGCCTCCTCAGGACCTGCTGGCAGCTGGGCTCTGTTGTCGCCGGAGCAGTCGCCGGGTCGGCCTCGACGGTCCTCACCTCGCCGGCGAAGGGTGCTGCCACGGTCGCTGCCCGATGCTGTCCGGCGCTGTTACCGGTCTGCCTCGATGCCATCTTCGCCAACCTCACCACCGAGCAGCGCAGCCAGCTCGCAACCACCATTACCGCGGCACTCACCGCTGCGGCTGCCCGCCAACCAACCCGCGAAACCCCAACCATGAGAACGGAAGGCACAGACCATGACCAGCACTGACAACAGCCCAGCCACCGCGGAGCTGACCGACCCCCAAGCCGTCGCCACCGACGACGGCGTCGACCTGCTCCTCCCCCCGACAACGCCCCGCGACGTCCTCGACGTGTTCGTCGCCTCGTGCAACATCGGCCAATGCGACTGCGACACCACCTTCGTCTCGAAGATCGCCGCAGTCCGTCTGTTCGAAGAGCCCGACCACCTACGGGTGCGCATCACGGGAGCGGTCACCCCCGAGGAGGTTCTCGCCGAGATGGTCGCCTCTGCCCCCGAGCTTCACAGCCCACAGTCCTGACCGCCAGGTGTGGCAAAACCAGAAGGAGCGTCCTTTATGGATGACATGCGAACGATGATGGGCAACATGATGGGATCGGCAATGCCGCAGATGATGGACAAGATGTTCTCGGCGATGGCGCCCGAGCAGCGTGTCGAGCTCGTCACTCAGATGATGCCGCGGTGTCTGACGATGGTGCTCGATAGCCTCGACCAGCCCGGGCGTGAGCGCCTCGCCCGGGACATGATCGACTCGTTCACGAACCTTGCCGAGCACTACCTTCCCTCCACCACAGCGCCGGCGGGCAAGTAGGCAGCCACCCCAGACGACAGCAGCGCCACCGAGGGGGCGAGCGAGCAGGCGTGATCGCCCGGAGCAGCTCGAGCTCGGAGGTGAGCTCCGTGAGTGTCTTGCCGAGAGCATCGGCTGGCTGCGTACGAAACGAAGCCGGGATGTGGCTGAACCTGTCCAGCCGCGTCAAGACGCCCCACAGGGTCCTGACCCGTACCCGTGCGCTTGGCTCCGGCCCGGCCGACCGGCAGCGGGCGGAATGCGCATGCAGGCGAAGTGGCAGGGAGCTCTGGCCGGGACGATGGCGGGCAGGCAGGGACAGGGTGTCAAGCCTGTAGGAGCTATGGCCTGGCCTGGAGGGCGACGAACCCGGCGCCGGCCACGGCGCCGTCGTGTGCGTCCTCTTCGACCGGGTCGTCGCTCGGGGCTTGGGTGAGGGTGGAGCAGGCGCCGGTGACCGTGAACCCGGCCGTGATGAGCATCTGACGGTGCTCGGCGAGGGTGAGGAACCGGGCGCCTCGGTAGAAACGGTGGCCGGCACGTCCCTGGGCTTCGTAGCGCCGTCCCCAGGCGCTGTTGTCGAGCGGCACCACGCCGGTGACGAGGCGGCCTGAGGGGAAGAGGACCCGACGAGCCTCGCCGAGTAAGGCGGCCGGATCGTCGGCGAAGCAGAGCGTGACGACGAGGACGACGGCCCCAAACGTGCGATCACCGAACGGGAGGCGTTCGCCGGCACCTTGGACGACCGCCACGGCGCGCCCAGCCGCGAGACGAAGTGGCGCCCGGGCAGGATCGAGGCCGGCCTCGAGGCCGAGCGCGGCGGCGAAGCGCCCCGATCCGACCCCGACTTCGAGGCGGGGACCGGTCCCCGAAGGCACGAGGCGGCGCAGGCAGCCGAGCTCGAGGTCAAAGAGCAACCTTCCCGGCGTGCTGTCATACCAGGCGTCGTAGCGCGCGGCGAGCTCCTCGAAGGCCGAGGCCCGATGCCGCCGTGGTTCCGGTCCCGCCTTTTGGGCGGCGGTCGGCTTCAGTGCCTACAGCTTCAGTGCCGCTCGGCGCCGAGGTCGGAGAGCTCGCTCGTCACCTCGGCAAGGGCCTCTTCGAGGTCGCGCCGGCGCTCTTCGAGCACCCGCTGCCGGCTCGTTGTCTCATCCTCACGCTCCAAGCGCCGGCCTCGCCCGCGGCTACCGCAACAGCCCGAACCGCCGCAGCAGCCCTCGCCATGGCCCCAACCGCGGCCCCGTGGGCCACGCTCGACGTCATCTCGTCTCATCGTCTGGATCATGGTGCTCCTCCTTCTTGGGTATCTGCTTGTTGGTCTTGTGAATCGTTTTCCTGGAACGTCTTGTCGCTGTCGAGAGATCCTCTGGGGACGCGTGCTGCGACGGCTTCATAGCGGGCGACCAGCGCGCCGATGCGCTCGAGTCGGGCTCGAAGCGACCCCACCCAGGCAGCGAGGAGGCTTGCGCCCTCGCCGGTGAGCTCGTAGACCCGCTTTTGGGGCCCAGGGGCCTCCTCGCTCCAGGACGAGGTGACGAGGCCCTCTTCCTCGAGGGCACGCAGGAGACGGTAGAGGTTGCCGAAGTCGACCCGGCCCTCGTCGACCAGCTCCTCGAGACGCTCGGCGAGCTCGTAGCCGTGGCTCGCCCCCTCGGCGAGCAACACCAGCACGGCCGGCTCGGCGAAGCGCTCGATGCGAGCCCGGACCTGGAAGCTGCCCGGGCCGACCCGGCAGCGGCACCGTGGTTGGCGATCGACCTTCATCGTCATCAGAGTATAGGTGTCTTACACAGGTAAGTGTGCACGAGCCCGAACGAGGGAGCCCTTGCGCTTCTCTCTTCACTCTGTTATCTATAGATTTATGGAATATGAGGGTCAAGTAGGAGGCCGGGCCGACCTCTACGAGCAGCTGGCGCGGATCGGCAAGGTGGTCGTGCACCCCAAGCGCATCGAGCTGCTCGACCTGCTCTGCCAGGCCGAGCGCAGCGTCGAGGCCTTGGCGCAGGCGGTGGGGCTCAAGCTCTCGACTACGTCTGCGCACCTCCAGGTGATGCGCCAGGCCCGCCTCGTCGAGACCCGCCGGGAGGGCACCCGCGTCTACTACCGCGCGGCTGGCGAGGAGGTCTGCCGCTTCGTCACCGCCCTCAGCGACCTCGGACGAGCACGCCTGGCAGAGGTCGACCAGATCCTTCGCGCCATCGGCGCGAGAAGCGACAGCGCCGAGCGTGTGGGCCGAGCCGAGCTGCTCGAGCGCGCCCAGAGCGGTGCGGTCGTCGTCCTCGATGTCCGCCCCGCCGAGGAGTTCGCGGCCGGCCACATCCACGGGGCGGTCTCGCTGCCCCTGGAGCACTTGGAGGCTCGCCTCGGCGAGCTCGACCCCGGCCTCGAGGTCGTCGCCTACTGCCGCGGCCCGCTCTGCCTGCTCGCCCCCGAGGCGGTCGCGACGCTACGCGCCCGGGGGATGCGGGCGCGCTGCTTGGAAGACGGCTTCCCCGAGTGGCGCCAGGCGGGGCTCCCCGTCGACCGCGGCATTGGCACCGGTGCCAAGCAGCCTGCGGACGCAGTGCCCGCCGAGCACCTGGCGAACCGGGGACGGCTCTCATGAGCACGACCGCGACCGACGAGGTCGTCTACCTCGACCACAACGCCACGACGCCGGTCGCACCTGAGGTGCTCGAGGCGATGCTGCCCTACCTGCGAGGCGAGCTCGGCAACCCTTCGAGCGACCACGGCTTTGGCCGGCGCGCCCGCCAGGCGGTCGAGGAGGCACGAGCATCGGTCGCTGCTCTCATCGGTGCCCGGCCAGACGAGATCGTCTTCACCTCGGGGGGCACCGAGTCGAACAACCTCGCCATCCGCGGCGTCGCCGCAAAGGCGCCTTCGGATCGGCGCCGCATCGTGACCTCGGCAGTCGAGCACCCGGCGACCACGGCACCCTTGGCCTTGCTCGAAGGATCGGGATGGATGCTCACGCGTGTACCCGTCGCAGCGTCAGGGATCCTCGATCTTGCCGCCTCGCTCGCTGCCCTCGGCGACGACGTGGCACTCGCCACCGTCATGCTCGCCCACAACGAGACCGGCGCCCTCATGCCCGTCGCCGAGCTTGCTGCCGCCGCCCGGGCCCATAGGGCGCTCGTCCACACCGACGCTGCACAGGCGATCGGCAAGATCCCCGTCTCGGTCGAGGACCTAGGCGTCGACTTGTGCTCGATCGCCGGCCACAAGCTCTACGCCCCAAAGGGCGTCGGGGCGCTCTACGTCCGCCGGGGCACGCCGCTCTCGCCCCTTGTCGTCGGGGCCGGCCAAGAGCAGGGGCTTCGGCCCGGGACCGAGAACGTAGCCGGCATCGTCGGCCTCGGCGCGGCGTGCGAGCTCGCCAGGTCGCGCCTCGCATACGATTCGCCCCGGCTCGGCGCGCTGCGAGACGAGCTGCTGGCCACGCTCCGCGCCGGCGTCCCCGGGCTCGTCTGTCACACCCCGCTCGGTACCGCCTTGCCGAACACGCTGTTCGTCTCGTTCTCCGGCGTGCATGGCACCGACCTCCTCGCCCGCGCACCAGGCGTCGCCGCCTCGACCGGCTCGGCCTGCCACGCCGGCAACGAGAGCCCGTCGGCGACGCTTCTTGCCATGGGGGTCGCTCCCGAGATCGCCCTCTGTGCGCTGCGCCTGTCGCTTGGCCGCGACACGACCGCCAGAGCGATCGCCCTCGCCGCTGATCACCTAGTCGCCGCCTACCACCAGGCACGCAACGAGCATCCCGTGCCCGATGCGTCTGAAAGAGAGGAAGCATCTCGATGAAGATCCTCGTCGTCTTGCACGACCCACCCTATGGCACCGAACGCTCCTACAACGGGCTTCGCCTCGCCGGGTCCCTGGCGCGGCGCGACGGCGTCGAGGTGCGCGTCTTCCTCTTCGGCGACGCGGTCGGCTGCGCACTCAACAACCACAAGGTCCCTGACGGCTACTACCACCTCGACCGCATGGCGACCGCCGTCGTCCGCCACGGCGGGGAGATCGGCTGCTGTGGGACCTGCATGGACGCCCGGGGCTTCACCGACGAGCTGCTCGTCCAAGGCGCGTGTCGCTCCACCTTGGAGGAGGCAACCGACTGGACGATCTGGGCCGACAAGGTGGTGAGCTTCTGATGAGCCCACTCCAGATGGGCCCGGTGCGTATCGTCATCGTCGGCGGCTCCTTCGGGGGGCTCACCACCGCCTACGAGCTCCGTCGGCTCCTCACCCCCGAGCGCGCCAAGATCACCCTTCTCGCCAGGGACGACCAGTTTCGCTTCGTCCCGTCCTTCCCCTGGGTGGCGACCGGGCGGCGGCGCCTCGAGCAGATCTCCTTCCCCCTCGAAGACCCCCTCACCGCAAAGCAGATCGCCTTCAAAAACGAGACGGTCACCCACGTCGACACGACCGCCAAGGTCGTCACGACCGACGCCGCCGAGCACCCCTACGACTTCTTGGTCATCGCCACCGGGCACCGCAGCGCCAATGAAGCCGTGCCGGGGCTCGGCTCCTTCGACGGGCCCGGCCACTCGCCGATGTCGGCGCCCGAGACCGAAGAGCTCGCCGGCGCGATCAGGCGCCTCCTCGCAGACCCGGGCCCCGTCGTCGTCGGCGCGGCGCCCGGAGCGAGCTGCATCGGCCCGGTCTACGAGCTCGCCTTCGGTCTCGACCACCTGCTCCGGCAGCGAAAGCTCCGCCACCAGGTCCCGATGACCGTCCTCACCCCCGAGCCGTTCCTCGGTCACATGGGCATGGGCGGAGCCGGCACGATCCGCCAGCTCCTCGAAGCAGCCCTCGAAGAGCGCGACATCGCGTATCGCACGAGCGTCGCGATCACGAAGATCACCGAAGACGCTGTCGATGCCGTCGACGCGGCCCCGACGCCATCTGTCTGCTCGATCGTCATCCCACCACTAGCCGGCGTCGAAGCGGTCGCCGCGAGCGAAGGACTCTCCAACCCGAAGGGCTTCGTCCCCGTCGATGACCACTACCGCCACCAGAGCGCCGACGGCGTCTACGCCGTCGGGGTCGCCGTCGCCCTCCCTCCGGCCGGCGAGACCCCCGTGCCGGTCAACTTCCCGAAGACCGGCCACATGACCGAACAGATGGCCAGCATCGCCGCCAGGGACCTCGCCGCGCGCATCGACGGACGAGAAGCAGGCACCGCCGAGCTCTCCGCTCGCTGCGTGCTCGACATGGGCGACCGGGGCGCCTACATGGCCGTCGACCCCGTCCGCCCGCCGCGAAACCGCATCCCGAGAGTGTCCGAGGGACGGCGCTGGCTCTACGCGAAGGAGGCCTTCGAGCGCGCCTACCTCGCCGCTGCCCGCCGGGGACGCCACCTGCCCACCACCATCGGGTGGTGAGCGTGATGGAGCGCTCCGCTGCCAGCCTGCCCGATGTCGCAGAGCTGCTCGTCGTCTGTGCCCACCCAGACGACGAGTCCTTCGGCCTCGGCGGCGTGCTCGGGGCCTTCGTGGACCGAGGGACTCAGGTGCGCGTGCTGTGCTTCACCCACGGGGAAGCCTCCACCCTCGGGGAGGACGCTGCGCTCGGCGAGCGTCGAGCAGCAGAGCTGGACGCTGCCGCCCGTGCCCTCGGCGTGCAGGAGGCCACGCTGCACGCGTATCCCGACGGGCGCCTCGCCGCAGTGGCGCTCGACGAGCTGGTGGCACGCATCGCCGAGCAGGCTGGCGACGCCGATCTCCTGCTTGCCTTCGACGCGGGCGGGATCACCGGCCATCCCGACCACATCCGCGCCACCGAGGCCGCCCTCGCGTTCGGGACCGACCGGCGCCTCCCCGTACTCGGCTGGGTGCTGCCCGAAGAAGTGGCCGCCCAGCTCAACGCCGAGCTCGGCACCAGCTTCGCCGGGCGGCGACCCGACGAGCTCGACCTCACCGTCGCGGTGGACCGAGACCGCCAGCAAGCGGCGATCGCCTGTCACGCCAGCCAGTCCACTGACAACCCCGTGCTGTGGCGACGCCTCGAGCTCCTCGGCAGCACCGAGAACCTGCGGTGGCTGCTCCCTCCACCGCGGGCTCGGGTGGCGTGAGCGCAGTCGACGCGAGCGAATCCCGCCGCTCGAGATCGGCCATGTCGCCGAGAACTTCTCGCACCTCGGTGACGGAGTGCCCGGTCGCAGCCACCAGGTCGTCGATGCTCACCGGGCCGCCACTCGCCAGCATCTGCCGAAGCGGCGGCCTGTACAGCCAGGGCTCTGCCCGGGTACCTGTACCGTCGTCGACTGGCCGCCCATGAGGTCCCATCCCTCCTCCTCATCCATGATGACGCGCCATCATTGGGACTAACATTCGGATATCCAGATTCCTTACCGGGAGGTGCTGTGGGCGGCGAACTGACAATCAGGAGATCGAGCGAAACGACCTTCGCCGGTCCCGTCCCCCAGGACGAGCACGGTGCCGACCCCTGCCGTCGGCAGGTCCCCATACCCATGGATCAAGGCCCGAATCGGACGACTCCGGGGAGCGCCCTCGCCGGAGAGCCCTCCACCGACGCCGTCGCAGGCTTGATGCCGTGAGCACCCCAGCTGCCAGTTCGATCCGGGTGACGCAGATGCTCCTGCCACCGGTGCCTCACGACCCAGCGGGACGCGATCTCCTCGCTCGCTTCTACCGTGCCCTCGGCGACCCGACCCGCTTGGCCCTCCTCGCCTTCTGCGCCGAGGAGGAACGCACCGGCAACGAGTGCGTCGCGCACGCGGGGCTCTCCCAAGGGCGCGTCTCGGCACACCTCGGCTGTCTCGTGAGCTGCGGTCTGCTCGAGCTGCGCCGGGCCGGGCGCTTCGCCCACTACCAGGTGACCGACCCCAGGGTGGCAGATCTGGTCCGGCTCGGGGCCTCGATGGTCGCAGAGCACGCCGCGGGGGTCGCCGCGTGCGCGCGGGTCGCATCGGCTCCGTGAGCAGCCGACGCCTGCTCGCACGCGAACAATCAGGCGTTGACGCACATTTCGCCTTGCCTTCTCCGTCCGACGACACGTCGGGATCCCACGACCCCAACCGGGTCGGGCCGCCGCCCACCTGGGCGTCTGCCTCGGAGGCGGTAAGGGTTTGCCTGCACCGTCCCAACCGCAGGCGGGTCGCCCTGATCGCCTTGGTGGTGGGCAGCCTTCTTGTCGGCATCAACCAGGGCGGGACGCTCGCGTCCGGACATCTGTGGTGGATCGTGTGGGTGCGGGTGGCCCTCGACTACCTCATCCCCGCATGCGTCTCGACGATGGGTGTGCTCGCGGGCTCCCGGCGCGCGGGCGGCGCGTCCTGAGACTCTGGGGGCGCGCGGTAGGTCAGTGTGACCGGCGCCGGGTTCGAAGGATCGGCCTCGAGTGCCCGTTTCGCCATCTCCGCGATCTCGGTGGCTCCCAGCTGCGCCGGGTCGTAGCCGACGGCGAGCGCCTCTGCACCGGCATCGTCGATCGACACGACGCCACGGGCCGACCCGAGCACTTCGCGAACCCGTCTTCGACAGCCGTCGCAGCGAAAGCGCGCACCGCGGAGGGCGACCTCACCCGACATGCCTGCCTCGACATGGAGGACACCGCCGCTCGTGGGCATCGAAGTCCTGTCCGTTCCCATCTTCAGATGCCGCACGGCGTGTCGACGCCGCCCACCCGGTTGTCGCCGACGAACTGCCAGGGGGCGTACTGGTCGGCTTGAAGGGTGCCCAGGCCGGAGCGCTGTCCCGAGGCTCCCGGCGCCCTGCGGGCGAGACCGGCTCGGTCGAAGGGCCGCACCCACGACGACACGTAGTGAAGCGTGCGTCCCCCCGGGTATGCCAGCTCCAAGGTGAGGCGAGCCCGGCACCCGCTGATCGAGACTCGCTCGACGGTGGCGCTCGTGTAGAGCGCTTCGGGATCGGTCCCATTGGCGAGGTCTCGGGTGAACATAGCGACGACGTGGGACTGGGCTGAGACGACCGCATCGAGGGGCGCGACCGAACCGGTGGCGTACACGTCGAGCACCGCGGAGGAGAAGTTGGCATAGTCGTCCACGACAGACCACTGCTCGGCGCTGAGCGAGTGCGGTGAGGTGAAGCGGACCCAGTGGCCGGCAACGTACTCCTCCATCGACGTCGACTCGGCAGATGAAGCCGTCGCCTCGGCGGCTGGGCCTGCTACTCGTGCGGAGGCCGAGGGTCCCGACGCGGTGATCCCCCACGCCGCCCCGACCCCGACGAGCGCTGCCAGCGCCATGACAAGCAACGCGTTCGCCCGAAGCCAGGTCCGCCGCGAGGGTGGTCCTTCCACGGGCTCCATGCCCCTCGCGCTACCACTGCATCCACGAATATGTCAGAGCAGCCGCGAGGCTCACTGAGCCCCGCTCACGGGTTCGCCCAGGTGACCGTCGGTCTTCGCTCAGCAGCACAGCTGCACGGCGGCCGTAGTCTGGGCGTGGGTGCCGAGCTGCTTCGCCGCGGCGAGCAGGGCTCCCATCGTCGAGTCCGGCACGCTGCTGCGGTAGCGGATGTGCCCTCTTGGCCCGATCAGCACGTATTGATCGGGGATGCCGGCGGGGTCATAGGCGAGGCTGAGCGACTTCGATGCCATCCCCCACTCCCAGCCCGGACGCGTGGCGGACTTGTTCGAGGCCGCATCCGGCCCGAAGGAGAGCGCGTCCTGTCCAAAGGTGAGCAGCTCTCCCACCCCCTTCTTCCCCGGGGCGAAGTCGCCATAGAGGCCCAAGGTGAGCACACGGAGCCCCGTAGCACGCAGCTGGTCGAAGTGCGCGGCGACCGCCGGGATGCTCGCCGCGCAGCTCGCGCAGCCCCCGGCCACGAACCACACCATGGTCGGCGTTCCCCGAAGTGAGGCGATCGTGGCGGTCGTCCCGGCAGGAGTCGTGAAGCTGCCGTTGGGTGCCGGTGTCGCCGATGTCGAGGTCGACCCCGACGCGGACGCGGCGTGGTGCTCGGAGGCCCCAGACTGGACTTTGGCGCTCGCTGCCTGGCTCGAGCTGCTCGCGAGCGCGTAGGCGCCGATGCCGGCGACGAGGGCGAGGGCGCCTGCCGCCAGGCCCAACCGCCGGCGCCGGCGAGGTTCGACCGCGCGTTCATGCGCGCCGTGGCCGCTCATGCGAGCGCCTTTGCGGCACTGAGCAGCTGGGGCATGGTCGATCCCGGCGAGCTGTTCACGTAGGTGATCTTCCCCTGGGCGTTGACCAGGTAGTAGAGGTCCAAGTAGGCCTTTGGGTTATAGGTGTGGGTGAGGGCCGAAGACGCCTCGCCGAAGGTCCAGTCCGGGTTCGAAAAGGCGCTGCCCGCTAGGGTCTTCCCGAAGGTTTCCATGGAGGGGCCGGACTGGCCCAAGTCGGCGTAGTTCTCGACTTGGACAACCCGCACGCCGTCCGAGGCAAGGGTGGCGATGTTCTGGGCCATCGCCTGGGTGCCGGCCTGGCACGACGAACACCAGGTGGTCATGAACCAGATGAGGGTGGGCTTGCCGCGCAATGCCGCCACGGTCTCGGTCTTCCCGGCGAGCGTGGTGAAGGTGCCGTTCGGGGCGCTCGTCCCGACCGGGAGCGACACGCCAGATGTGCCCGACGAGCCGTTCGCCGATGCAGAGCCCGAGCTGCTGTTTGCCGCGTGCAGTGCGATGACCAATGCGACGAGCAAGACGACGACGGTGACACTGCCGCCGAGGAGCAGCCGGTTGCGCTTGTGACGCTGCGCTTCGGCCCGACGGCGCGCGGCGCCGCTCAGGCGTGCCGGCCGCTGTCTGGTCGATGCCTTGCTCATCGAAGGGCTCCTTCCCGTGCGCGGGGCGCGTCACCGCTGCACTGCGTCGAGCCGATCTCGGCCCCGGGCGGCGCAGTGACCTCGGCGTCGCTGCAGCAGTCGTCCGGCAACGGATTCGACCCAGCCGGGAGGGCGCAGCCATCCTCGGTGAAGCATTGCGAGCGTGCCACCTTGCGCAGCCCCCACCAGCACATGCAGGCGAGCAACACGAGGCTCGCGGAGAGGAACTCGGTCTGGTGGACGGCGAAGAAGTGCTGCAGAGTGCCCGTCGTCGTGTAGAGCCCCACCCCCGACACCCCGACGAACGCGAGCAGCGAGGGGATGATGGGGGTGCAGCACAAGAAACTTGGCAGCAGGCTCGCCACGAACGCCACGCCGCCTGCCACGCCGCCTGCTGCGCGAGCCGCCGCGATCCGCCGCATTGCGTAGACCTGGACGCTCACGACGAGCCCCATGGCAAGCCCGAGCACGATCGCCCAGGTGAGCAGGTAGGCGTCCAGGTAGTCCCAGTTGGCGAGCTCGAAGCGCTGGGTGTAGTCGAAGGGCAGGAGCAACGTGTAGAAGAACGCCACGACCCCGGCTGCGACTACGAACCCGACGAGACGCCCGGGCGTACCGAGGACCTCGGCGAGCGCCCTTCGAGCCGTGACGCGCGGGAGGGTGTTGGCGGTCGTGCTCACGGGCGCCACGCCTTCTCGCCCGGCGCGCAGCATGCGGCGACACGGTGCCGGTGCCGCACGAAGAGCCCGACAGCGACCGCCAGAAGGACCGCACCGATCACCCCGCCGACCACGCCGAGGGTCGCCGCGCTCGCCGCCGCCAGGGCGGCGAAGATGACCGGGCCACCGCAGCACAGGACCATCGGGATCGCGAGCAGCAAGAGCGCCGCGCCGCCCTTGCGCTCCTCGGGTGCCCGAGTGCCCGGAGCCGCACCAGCACGTGCGCTGGCCCCCGGGGTTGTCGCATGGGAAACGGCCATCTTGACCTCCTTCGGGTTGCACAGGTCCTGCTCCGTGGCGTGACCGGACGGTCACGATCAGGACAAGTACTAACCTACTACATATCCGTGGTAGCGAGTAAACGCGGGGCGTCGGGGTGGCCCCATCGGACTGGCAAGCGACAAAGAGAGAACCGAGAGCACGGGCCGACGGGCCCAGGTCCATGCGAGGAATCGCTGTCGACGTCGCGACATCCGGCCAAAGACACCACCTAACACGGGCGGCCGGACCTGGGGTAGGGCCGAGAGCATCACCAGCACCCTCAACGTCAGGCTCAGCGAATCCGGAAGGTGCCACTGTGCCATCGAACGCGGCGACCTCGACCGACATCGCCGACCGGGTAGCCCACTTGCCACCTACTGGGAGTCGTTCGTTACCGCGCCCGGGTCTGTCGACCGGTAGAACGGCCGAGGGCTGACACTCGAGGTGTCGCTGCTGGCCGTGCTCAGCCTGGCTCGCCGCGGCGTCCCCACGCCCACGTCGGGCGCAGGCCGATCAGCGCCACAACGCCCAAGCACGCGGCCGCTCCGACGACGCTCGCCGGCGCGCCGACGAGCACACAGCCGACCAGCGCCATCGCGCCGGCGGTCGCGGCGGCGGCCATACCGACGAGCGCAGTCGGCAGCGGCTCGGCCGAGCCGGGGTGCTCAAGGCGTGCGACCCGCCAGCGCAGGTGCTCCGCGGCGCCGAACCCCGCCACGGCCGGACCAGCCGGCGCACCTCCCACGAGCAGAGCCACATGGACGAGTGCCGAGAGCAGCGCCTCGGGGCCGACCACCCGGACGGCCTCGTCGTCGGCTGCGGCTTCGAGCTCTCTTCGAAAGCCGTCCCAGGCCCGCCGCACGGGAGGGAAGCGCCCGTAGGCGGCGACGACCGCCCCACAGACGACAAGCAGGCGGGGATGGCCGAGACGCACGTGTGCTGCCTCGTGCTCGCACACCGCCTGGCGCTCCGATGCTTTGAGGGGCGCGAGCAGTCCCGAGGACACCACCGCCCGGCAGCGCCAGAGCCCGGACGCGAACGCCGTCGGCTGCCCGGAGGGAACCACCCACACCTCGCCTGCGCTCGTCGGGCGGCGAACGGCCCCTGAGAGCGCCACCCCACGTATCTCGGCGCGCCGTGCAGCCGCCGCGTGGCGCAGCCCGTGCCAGACGAGCAGGCAGAGCACAAGCGCACCGGGCACGTACCCGAGCGCCATCCACTGGCTGTGGTCGAGCCCGAGCAAGCAGCCCCCGCCCGATGCCCGGATCCCTCCGAGCCAAGAGCCAAGCGTGCTCCCGAGGCAAGCCAGCCATACGACGGGCAGGAGTGCCCAGCCGACAAGGCTGACCAGGTGCGCGCTCGCAGCAACCCGAGGAGAGACCCCATCCCGGCGCCCCGTGAGCAGCGCGAGGGCGACGAGCGCACCGAAGAAGCCGAGCCCGACGAGCGTCGCGCTCATCTGCGGCGGGCCCGCTTGAGGGCGCTGGCCAGCTCGGCCACGAGATCGGGATCGTCAAGATCGTCGACGAATTGCGCAAGCGCTACGCGGGGGTGCGCGCTCGCCGAAAGCAGGGAGCGGATCGCCTGCGCAGTCAGCTCGTCGGGGTCGCCGGCCGCACGGTAGACGTGGCCCTTGCCTTCCTCCATCCGCTCGACCAGGCGCTTCTCGACGAGACGACCAAGCACGGTCATCACCGTCGTGTACGCGCGCGTCTCATCGCCGAGACGCTCGAGCACCTCACGTCCAGAGAGCCAGCCGCGAGCCGACCAGAGGACCTCCAGGATCTCGCTCTCCAGGTCGCCCACCCGGCGTCCCGCGACCAGCCGTCTCGGCACCGACCATCACCTCCTACGAGTTCGTAGGCTACGCGAGGGACTGGGCATGGCACCAGCACACGAGACTTTGGCTCAACGCGCTTGCCTTGGGCTCAACAGGGCACGGCGCCGCCCGCAGGGCACCGCAAGACGGGTGCTTCGCGCGTGTCTGCCTGGAGTGAGGCGCTGGAGCGTCGGTCGATGAGTGCATCTGAGGGGCGCGGCGACGATGCCGTACCGGGGTGGGTCACGGTGCATCGTGGATGCAGCCTGCTCGGGACCACCTGACCGATCCTGCGTTCACCTCCGAGCTCATCGTCACCGTGCCCGTAGCCAGCCCGATCCGCAGAGGCGGCCGCCCTCAACGCCGACCCCGCTTCTCACGGTGCCAGGTGCAGTGCCCGCATGAGCAGCTCGCGTCCGCCAGCATCCCGTGGTTGGCGCCGGCGGCGCACGATCCCGGATCGCAGGAAATGGTCGATGGCGACGGTCGAGATCCACCTCTTCCCCGCCGACACTCGACCCGGGCCGAACTTCGGGGACCCGCCCCTACGACAACTGCTTGCGGCATACCACGCGTCGTAGCGGAATCCCGATCGTCGACCCGACCCAGCACCTGGTGGCTCGGACGGCCCCCTCGATACGCTCCGATGGCAGCCCTGGAGCATAGAGGGACTCCGCGAAACACGTGGCGTCGTGCTCGTCCCGGATCGGATAGCGGAAGCATCGACGCTCGTCACTCGCGACGTTGAGGCCGGCTCGCTCCAGACGGGCATGGAGTCGCCAGAGGTGCACGCGGTTCGGGTACGCGGGCCGCACCTTGCGGAGACAGGACAGCAGGCGCAGGTACCGGACCCGGTCTCGGGTGCTCAACGGCGCCGACCCTGGCAGGAGGAGGATCAATGTGCCGTCGTCACAGAGCATGCGATGGATCTCGGCGAGTACGGCGTCGACGGGGTCGAAGAGCATGAGCGCCATGGAGCACGCCACGAGGTCGAAGCCGGCGTCTCGAAACGGCTGCCGCTGCGCGTCGCCTCGCACCAGCACTCTCGGCCCAGCCCTGCCTGCTCTCGCCAGCTCGCCGGGAGATCGGTCGATGCCCACCCAGCGAAGGTCGGGAGCCCTGCCCTGGAGTGGGCCAGTTCCACAGGCGAGGTCGAGAGCCATGGCGCCCGGCTGGCGGGGTGCGACGGCGAGCAACCACGCATATGGGTTCTCGCCGTCGACGTCGCACGCTTGCGACAAGACGTCCTCGGTGATGCCCGGGTGGTGCTGGTGGAACCGGTCGAGATAGGACGTCCATAGGGTGGTCGCGTCGGAGATCGCCGGCGTCATCGGTTCGTGCCGGACCGGCGGCGGAACGGGGCGAGGTAGCCAACGCTGGCGACGAGGAAGGGCACGAGGTAGTTCGTGGCGATGCGCGCCCAGGTCGATACGTCGAGGTGGCCGGACGCGATGGTGGCGCCCTCGTTCACGCCGGACAGGACCGTGCCGACCACGCTCGCCACCATCACCCCGGTGCGTAAGGTGTGGCCGCGCGCAATCAATATGCACGCCTCGCGTGGAGAGGACCACGCTGGTGGTGGGCGTCGCTTCGGATCCCTGGGAGCGTTGTCGTGGTCAATCAGCTTCGCTGTCGTGCGGGCGTCGATTGCCGTCGGCACCCCGGTGCTCACGACGGCCGGCGCTTCGACCGGGGTAGAGATGCTGACGCGCTCCGGTGCTCCTTCCGGGGTGTTGCCCGGGTCCGGTGACAGGCGGGTCATCGCCTCTCCGACAGCGTCGAGGCATACCGTGCCAGCCGGGCGACAGCGAGCTCAGGCGGGCGACGATCGCCGATCTGGCCGAGGGCCCCTTTGATCAGCACGAGCCACTCGGCGTCCGCGCTGCACGCCCAGCACGCTGCGAGGTGCCGCCGGACCGAGACGGCAAGACCCGGGTCGGCTTCGCCGTCGAGATAGGTCTCGACCCCCCTGCGCAGGGCCCGGTGCTCACGTTTGCTCACCACGCTCGGGGAACCCGCTGGCCTCGGCGTACATTCCCTGGAATGCCGAGCGGGGTGAGGGGGTTCCACGACTGTGCACGAGGCCGGTGAGCACTGCCATGGCGGGGACGCGTTCGCCCGCTACGTGCTGCCCGAGCTGGAGGTGCTCGCCAAGGTGGCGTTCTCGATCACGCGCAACAGCGCGGACGCAGAGGACCTCGTCCAAGAAACCCTGCTGTGCGCCTACCGGGCAATCGACCGCTTCGATGGCGCCCACCCCCGGGCCTGGCTGTTCACCATCATGCGCAACGCCGAGGCCAAGCGGTACCGGCGGCGCCGGCCGCAGCTGCTGCGTGACCCGGACCAGCCCGGGCGCATGGAAGCCGCCGATCCGCGCGGCGGTGTCGCGTCTCCCGAGGAAGTGGTCGTGGGCGCGGAATTCGACGCCGTGGTGGCTCAGTGCCTGGCGTCACTTCCCGAGCGGCACCGCCAGGTGGTCGAGCTCGTCGACATCGACGGACTCTCCTATGCCGAGGCGGCAGAAGCGATCGGCGTGCCAGTCGGCACCGTCATGAGCCGGCTGCATCGTGCCCGGACCCGGATCCGCCAGCGCCTCAGCGCTGCTGGCCTCGCACCGAAGAGGAGCATGCGATGAAGGTGTGGAACGC
>JAKAQM010000231.1 GCA_021822565.1 Actinomycetes bacterium
ACGACGACGGATTCCGCCTCCTCGTCGAAGTCGATCTCCTCGATCACCGTCGCCCGGTCGACACCGAGCAGTTTGCGCCATACGTTGGCTGCGAGCACGCCACTCTCCTTGCCTCGTTCTCTTGACCGTCAAGCAGTCCGAAAACTAGGCAGGAGCTGGCGTTGCTCGCGTCAGGCCCTGGTCAGGGCGCCCACGGATCAAGCAGGAGAGCCCAAAATTGGTCATCGTGACTCCTGATTGCCGTACCGGGCCGGTCGTGCCGGCGCCAGCTTCGTCTTCCATGACTGTTGTTCCCGTGACTGCTCTGACCGCTCTGGTGGCGCCTGTCGGTGCCATACCCCCCGCTTCCCGTCGTCTGCCGCGTCGCCTCTCGACTGTCCGCTCATGGCGCCTATGCGCTCGAGGGAGCGAGCGCCCTCTCTGTGTCGAGCAGGAGCAGGAGGCGCTCGTCGAGCTTGAACGCCCCGAGGATCAGCTCCCTGGTCGGCCCGGTAACCGTCTCGGGCGGCGGCTCGAAGGCGTCCTCGGAGACAGTCACCACCTCGCCGATCTCGTCGACGAGCAAGCTGACCGCTTCTTCGCCCATGGTGAGGACGACGTTCATCTGCGGTTGCTCGCCGACGGTATCGAGGCCCAGCCGGCGCCGGAGGTCGAGCGCGGTGACGATCTCGCCGCGCAGGTTGATGAGGCCGGCGACCTCCTCGTGGGCCAGGGGCACCGGAGTGTTCTGCTGCTGGCGGAGCACTTCGCCGACGTGTTCGACACCGACGCCTAGTGTCCTGATTCCAAGATTCACAAGAAAAGTGCCGGTTCCGGGAATTTCCTGAGCCCCAGCGCGTTCCCCTCGTCGTCAGCGACGATGGGAGGCGACATGGCACAGCGTGGACGGCCGAAAGCAGAGCTGGTGCTCTCCGAGGAAGAACGTCAGACCCTCGCGCGCTGGGCTCGGCGGCCGAAGAGCCCACAGAGCTTGGCGCTGCGCGCCAAGATCGTGCTCGCCTGCGCGGAAGGCAAGACCAACCAAGTAGTCGCCGCGGAGCTCTCGTGCTCGAACGCCACGGTCGGCAAGTGGCGCCAACGCTTCGTCGAGAAGCGCCTGAACGGCCTCGCCGATGAGCACCGCCCGGGTGTGCCGAGAACGATCACTGATGACCACGTCGAAGCTGTCATCGTAAAGACCCTCACCGAGCGGCCGAAGGACGCCACGCACTGGTCGACACGAAGCCTGGCCAAGGCGACGGGCATGTCGCAGCCGACGATCTCGCGTATCTGGAAGGCCTTCGGGCTCAAGCCCTGGCTCGAGGACACCTTCAAGCTGTCCGAGGACCCGCTCTTCGTCGAGAAGGTGCGTGACGTCGTCGGCCTCTACCTGAACCCGCCCGAGCGCGCCGTCGTGCTGTGTGTGGACGAAAAGACCCCGGTGCAGGCCCTCGATCGGACCCAGCCGATCTTCCCGATGCTGCCGGGCACGCCTGCCCGGCGCAGCCACGACTACGTGCGTCACGGCACGATCGACTTGTTCGCCGCGCTCGACCTCGCAACCGGGACGGTGCTGCACCAGCTGACCAAGCGGCACCGGGCGATCGAGTTCAAGAAGTTCTTGGAGCTGATCGACAAAGAGGTCCCCGACGACCTCGCCGTCCACGTGGTGCTCGACAACTCTTCGACTCACAAGACCCCGGCCATCCAGCGATGGCTGCTCCGCCATCCTCGCTTCGAGCTGCACTTCACGCCGACGTCGTCGTCGTGGATGAACCTGGTCGAGCGCTGGTTCGCCGAGCTGACGACGAAGTGGCTGCGCCGGGGTACCCACCGCAGCGTGCGAGAGCTCGCTCGCTCCATCACCGAGTGGGTGGGCACCTGGAACGAGGACCCGAAGCCCTACGTGTGGCACAAGACGGCCGACGAGATGTTCGACAGCCTGGCGGCCTATTGCCAGCGGATCTCCGAATCAGGACACTAGAGGGTCCGGTCACCGGAGCTCAGCGACCGAGAGACGGTCCTACCCGGCCGTGAGGGCGGTCACGATCTGGTCGACCGAGGGAGCCCCTTCGACCCCGGTCTCGGTGCGGTAGATGCGGCAGGCGAACGCCGCTGGCGTCTCGGGTCTGGCGAAGAGGTCGACGCCGTCGACGAGCAGCGCCGGCGATCCGTGGAAGCTGCGTCGGCTGGCCTCGTCAGGGTCGGCGACCTCTTCGATGACGACTTGAGGAGCGGGACCGGGGAGCCGTACGAGGGCGTCGGCGAGCCGCTCGCGAACCAGGGCGACGTTCGGGCAGCTGGGGGTGTGCAAGATGGTGATCGTGTCGGCCATGGATCGACCCTAAAGCCTCCCCTGTAGGGGAGAGTCAAGGGCTAGCGTGGTGGCGATGGCGATGAGGATCGGGGAGCTTGCCGAGCGGGCGGGCACGTCGGTGAAGACGATCCGTTACTACGACCGCATCGGCGTGCTCCGGCCCGAGGAGCGCAGCGAGTCCGGCTATCGCCTCTACGGGGAGGACGCCCTCGACCGCTACCGGTTCGTGCGCGCCGCCCAGGCGGTCGGGCTGCGCCTCGGAGAGATCCGCGAGATCATCGCCCTTCGGGACGGGGGCGAGACGCCTTGCGGCTTCGTGGTGGAGCTCATCGGACGCCGGGCCGCCGGGCTCGATGCCCGGATCGCCGAACTTCAGGCGCTGCGCGACGAACTGCGAAGCCTCGACCGGCGAGCACAGCG
>JAKAQM010000232.1 GCA_021822565.1 Actinomycetes bacterium
TCGAACTGCTCCACCCTCGACACTCCGATCTCCCTTCGTCAGCTGTCTTGGTCGACGGCCAACGTAGGGGAGTTGGGTTCGGGGGTGGGGCCATTTCAAGGCATCACAGTGGGGCCAGGTCAGGGCATCAGACCCACGGAGGCGAACAAGCGGTGCTCGAGGGCAGCTGTGTCGAGCTCGGCGGGCAGCGGCCAGCTGAGCCCGGCGGTCTGCGCACGCTTGATGCAGTCGGAGACCGTGGACGGCACCAGGTGCCGCGCGTCGGCGACCTGCCGGCGGGTGAGGCCCATCGCGAACGTGAGCCGGAGAACTTCTCGGATCTTTCGCATGTCGCTGCGGGGACGCGGTGACACCGCTTCCTCCTCTCGTCGCCCCCCACGGCGGGGGGAACGAGAAGAAGGTGCTGCGTCGGCTCAGCTCAGCGGTGGATCCTCTGGGTCGCCCCTGGCGCGTCCGGATTCGTCGGAACGCTGTTCGGATTCCAGACCTCCTTGCATGGTGCCATCATCGCTGGGTAGTCACCGGTCGGTCTTGACCGAGAAGACGAGGGTGAGGTCGGTCCCCGGGTAGATGGTCTTGGTGGTGGTGAGCGCGTCGCAGAGCCCGGCGATCGCCCGGGTCCGCCTCGGAGCCGAGAGCGGTTCGATGCGGACGTGGAGCTCGTTGTCGACGACCTCGAGGTCGGCCGAAGACGCGAACGCCTCACGAAGGAGCGAGCGTGCCTCGTCGTCGGCTCTCGCGTAGTGCGGAGCGAGCAGGCGGGCGAGCGCGGACTCGGCGTTGTAGGTCGCCATGCGGATGGCGTCGTGGATGCGCTTGCGCTCTGGAGCGAGGCGGACCGATCCAGGTCGTGCCTCACCGAGCGCCACGCGCGCCGGGATGGCCTTGGCGGCTGCTTCGAGCTCGGCGACGTGTTGGCGGGCAGCGGCGAACGCGTCGAGGATCTGGCGATCGGGATGCCTCCCTTCGATTGCGGCGTGTCCTTCGGTCCCTTCCGCCTTGGCCAGGCTGCGTCGAGCCTCACCCAGTGCTCGATCAGCCTTTTGGCGGGCGGGGTTCGGGACCATGCGGTCCATGTCGTCGTCTTTCGTCGCGTAGGTGTCGAGCGCATCGAGGCCGTAGTGGGCCCGCATGTAGCGGAAGAAGTTCTCCTGGCTCCAACGACTGAACATGAGGTGGGCGATCGTCGCGGGATCCTCGTCGTCTCTCGTCGTGAGGATCTGGGTCTGATGGCCGGTCACGGGATCGAGCCGGGTGATCTGGCGACACGAAAAGCGGCGCTTCTTGGCGTCGTAGGCGATGGCCACGCGGCGATCGGCCAAGAGGTAGCGGTGCTCGTGGCCGGCGGCGTCGGTGTGGAGGTAGGGGTGAAAGGCGCTCTTCGGCTCGCCCGACGCCGGCTTCTTGCGGTAGGTCAAGATGTCGAAGCCTGCGAGGGTCAGCTCCTCCAACAACTTGGGTGACCACCCGCCACGGTCGAAGCAGATGGTCGGCCGTCTCGTCTCGCCGACAAGGGCACGGATCTTCTCTGCCACCGCCCGCAGCTCACCCACGAGCGACGCTCCCGGCGTGGCCCCCCAGCACAGCACCCCGTCGCCGTGTGCGTCGCACACCCAGGTGTCGAGCTCAGCAGGCATGGCCAGGCGGATGCGAGCCACGTGGGCCTTTGGCACCTCGCGCCCTCCGTGATAGGCGCGCACGTGCCCGTCGACATAGAAGATGCCGCTCGCCTCCTCGTGGGCAGACAGATGGTGGCGGGCCAAGGCATCGATCAACGCGTCGGCGCGGCCCATGGAGGCGAGCTCTTCGATGCGCCGTCGGATGGTGGTGACCTCGGGGGCCCGGTCCAGGCCGATCAGGCGGCCGAGGTCAGGTGGGCTGATCCTCGTGAACCCCTCGGCTCGTGGCTCGCCGAGGAGGCAGGCGAACACGAGCGAGCACACAAGGGAGCGCAGAGAGTAGAAGGCTGCGTGACGCGCGCCGTAGACGCGTGCTGCGATCTCCAAGAGACCGGTCGCCGCCAGCGCGGGAAGGATCAACAGTGCGCCAGCGAAAGGCAGCGAGGCGCCCTCGCAGATCACCGGCAAGGCGTCGTCGATGAGGCCGTATCGTGCCGCGGTCCGCTCCGCCGAGCGATCCGCCGGGCGCGCGAGCGGCACGAGAGCGCCCTCTGACTGGCCGTGTGCATCGTCTTCCTCCCGCCGAGCACCGTTGCCATCGGGCGAAGGGCTCTTCGAGGTGCCGACAACACTTGCCCGGCGCACCGTGTTCGTCGAGACGCCGGTGCGAGCCGCGACCTCGGCCAGCGACAGCCCCGACGCCCGCAGGGAGCGGATCTCTTCGCGCTTGGCGCCGGTCAGCTTGGAAGGACCCCTGGGGCCCGGTCGCTCGGCGACGAGCGAGCCCACCCCACCGCTCGCATAGGCCGAGCGCCACCGCACGAGCGAGTTCTCATGGACCCCGAAGGCGTCGGCGACCTGTCGCTGACGGGCGGCCTTCGAGTTCACGAGCTGGACCGCACCGAGGCGACGGGCGACCTGGTCACCCCTCTGCCAGCTCCATGCCGCCATCCCCCACAAAAACACCGAGCCGTTGCCCTCTGCGTCCTCCAAGAAGGCGACACCATCAGCCACATGCGACGAGCCCGACGGGGCGAGAAGCAGTGGTTGCGTCGCCCTCATCTTCCTCGCTGCAACC
>JAKAQM010000233.1 GCA_021822565.1 Actinomycetes bacterium
CCACTTGCCACCGCGGTGACGCTGCGGGCGGTGACGGCGAAGGCGGCGCCCGCGGCGCCCGCTCGGTCGTCGACCCACTTCCAGTGGCAGTGTGTGGCTAACCCACGGAGCCGTCGAACGGAATGGTGCCGACGACCGGCAGCAGCTTGGCACGGGCGCCCAGCGCTGCCCGTGCGATCGCTGGCTCCGTAGCCCGGACTCCGCCCGACGGGGCGAGCCGATCGTTCCTGGACCCGGTACGGTTGCAGACGATGGCGCGGTGCCGGCGATGACCGCCAAGTACGAGCCCCTCCGCCAGGCGCTCGAGTCCGCACCGGACGACGAGCCGGTCTCCTTCACCTTCGCCGAGCTCGACGAGCTCGTGGGCGGGCTGCCGCCCAGTGCCCGTGAGCACCGTCCGTGGTGGGCCAACACCTTCAGCCACAACCGCCCGCACGCCCTCGCATGGATGTCGCTCGGACGTCGCGTGAGCGAGGTGCGCCTCGGGGATGCCGTCGTGTTCTCGCCGGCCGACGCGGAAGCCGTGGGACCATGCCCCACCTCGTCTGCACCACGACGGCCGGGGTGGCCCGCCATTCTCGACGGGGTGGGCGCCCTGGCGGCCGTGCTCGAGTGTGCGGGCTACGAGACGCTGCTCCATGCCGTCGCGGCGCACACGGTGTTCCTCCATCCGGACACGGTCGACCAGTCCGTGGGCAGAGCGCTCTTCCGGCTCGTCCGAGACCCGACGAGGCGCGGGGCGATCGACACCCTTCCCGACAGCCGCAGCGTGATGTACGACGACAACACCGGACCGACCCTCGCCTTCCTCTGGGCCGCGCAGCGGACGAAGGGGCGAGACGTCCAGTTCAACCACGTCTGGGGTGACCCGAGGAACCCCGACACCTACACGGCCCTGTGGAACCTCTGTGCGACGCCGGCGTTCTTGGCAAAGACGACGGACGGGTCGAACCATCCGGAAGTCGTGAGGCTCCTCCGGTACCGGGCGTTCGACCTGTTCGGCCGCGTGCCGGCCGGCGAAGAACAGCCCGTCCGTCCGAGTGCCTACGAGTCGCTCACCTGGTCGCCCGCACCAGATCCCGTGAACGAGCTGGAAGCCGTGCTTCGCCGCCACCTGGCCGATGCGCCAAGGTCCCGGCCTGCGGTGTCGGCGCGGCAACTGGGTTGGGCGTACAGCGATGGGCCGGACTCGAAGATCCGAGAGGGTTGACTCGGGGCACCGAGAAATTGTCAAGAGTTGTGGACGAGACATCTCACTCAGGCTGCGACGGACCCGGTGTGTTCGTCGGTGTCGGCGGTCTCTTGCCCCGACTGATCGCTCCTTTCTCGTAGCTTGCCGTCGATGAACGTGGCGCCCGTCCGGACCAGCGGGACGAGCTCGGCACCGGTGATCCTGCGCCAGCGGTCCTGGGCTGCGTCGAGCAGCTTGTAGGCCATCGCCAGGGCGGCCTTGCGCGATCCGGCGCCGCGGGTGACTCTCGTCCGAAGACGCACCGTCGAGAAGGTGGACTCGATCGGGTTGCTCGTGCGCAGATGGACCCAGTGCTCGGTCGGGAAGTCGTAGTAGGCGAGGAGGACGTCGAGGTTGCCGGTGATCTTGACGACGGCCTTCTGGAAGCCTGCGAACTCCTCGGCGAAGCGCGTCACGGCCTCCACGGCGGCCGTGCGCGTCGAGGCGGTGTAGATCGACTTCAGCGCGACCTTCGCGTCGGCGTGCAGGCGCTTGGGCAGGGCGTCGAGGACATTGGCGGTGACATGGACCCAGCAACGCTGCTCCTTGGTCGCAGGGAACACCTCGCGCAGCGCCCCCCAGAACCCGAGTGCTCCGTCACCGACCGCGAGCACCGGCGCGGAGAGCCCCCGGTCCCGCAGTCCCCGCAGCACCTCGGCCCAGGACTCGGTGGACTCGCGGTAGCCGTCGGCCAGCGCCACCAGCTCTTTGGTGCCGTCGAGGCGGACACCCACGATCACGAGGCAGCACAGCCGGTCCTCTTCCAGGCGGACGTTGAAGTGCACACCGTCTGCCCACACGTACACGTAGTCGACTCCCGAGAGGTCTCGCTCGGCCCACTCTGCGTGCTCGGCCTGCCACGCCTCGGTGAGCCGGTTGACCGTGGTTGCCGACAGCCCCGCCTCGGTGCCGAAGAACGCGCCGAGTGCGGGCGCGAAGTCCCCGGTCGACAGCCCTCTCAGGTAGAGGATCGGGAGGACCTCGGTGACCTTGGGGGACTTGCGCATGTAGGGCGGCAGGATGGAAGAGGAGAAGTGCTCGCCCTCCCGGCGGTCGTCGACTCGGGGTGCTCTCACCTCGACCGCCCCTGCCCCGGTCACGACCTCTCGGGGCCGGGCGTAGCCGTTTCCGACCACGAGTCGGTGGCCAGTGGCATCGGTCTCGTCGGCGTGCGCCTCGAGGTAGGCACGACGCTCGGCCAACAGTGCGACGGTGAGCATCTCCTTCGCCGCCAGGCGGCACAGCTCGTCGAGCTCGATCGTCGCGGGCTCGATCTCACCTGCCGCGTCGGCGGTGGCGTCATGGACTAGCTTCAACATTGGCGTATCCCTCCCCGCCGGCTTCTCGCCAGCGGACTCGTTGATTGGTGTCAACTTGGAGGGTACGTCGCGCCCTTCGCGAGATCGCGGATCCACAACTTCTGGTTATAACTCCTCTACCGGGCGTTCTGCCGGGTGCTACAGCT
>JAKAQM010000234.1 GCA_021822565.1 Actinomycetes bacterium
ATGAAGAAGGCGACGAGCGAGGAGCAGAAGGAGCAGAGCATGGATCCGCCGGCCCTCGGAGCCGCCGACGCGCTGGTGTTCTTCGGCGCCACGGGCGATCTCGCGCACAAGATGATCTTCCCGGCGCTCTACGAGATGGTGAAGCACGGCACGTTGGGCGTCCCGGTCATCGGGGTCGCGTTCTCGGGATGGGACGTGGACAAGCTCCGCGAGCGGGCGCGCGACAGCGTCGAGCGCACCCCGGCGGGCATCGACGACGCCGGCGCGCTCGACCGGCTGCTGTCGCTGCTCGGCTACGTCGACGGGGACTACGAGGATCCGGCCACGTTCGACCAGCTCCACCGTTTCCTCGGCGCGGCCCGCCACCCGGCGCACTACCTCGCCGTCCCGCCCTCCATGTTCGCGACGGTGATCGAGGGGCTCCGAGCCCGGGGGCTCACCGACGGCAGCCGGGTGATCGTCGAGAAGCCCTTCGGACGCGATCTCGCCTCCGCTCGGGCACTCGACGCGGTGCTGCGCTCGGCGTTCGACGAGCAGGCGATCTTCCGCATCGACCACTTCCTCGGCAAAGAGGAGATCATGAACCTCCTCTACTTCCGCTTCGCCAACTCCTTCTTGGAGCCCGTCTGGAACCGCAACTACGTCGCCAGCGTCCAGATCACCTTGGCCGAGCAGTTCGGGGTGGAGGGTCGGGGCGCCTTCTACGAGAGCGTGGGCTGCCTGCGAGACGTCATCGAGAACCACCTCTTCCAGATCGTCGCGCTGCTCGCGATGGAGCCCCCCGCCTACCAGGGGATGGGAGCCGTGCAGACCGGCAAGCTGAACGTCTTCAAGGCGATGCGGCCGCTCAGCCCCGACGACCTCGTGAGGGGCCAGTTCATCGGCTACCGCGACGAGGAGGGGGTGGCGAAGGACTCCGACGTGGAGACCTTCTGTGCTTTGCGGCTGTGGATCGATTCGTGGCGCTGGGCCGGCGTCCCGTGGTACCTGCGGTCGGGCAAGCGCCTGGCCGAGACCGCCGCCGAGGTGCTGGTCGAGCTGAAACCGCCACCGCAGCCTCTGTTCGACGACGCCGTCGCGGTGGGGAGCCAAGCGAACTACCTGCGGTTCGGGCTCTCGCCGAGCCCGGTGATCGCACTCGCGGCACGAGTCAAGCGTCCCGGCGAGGAGTTCTCAGGAGACCAGCGCGAGCTCTCCCTCCTCGACGCGCAGCCCAACGCCGAGCTGCCCTACGAGCGGCTGCTCGCCGACGCGCTGGCAGGGGACGGCGCCCTGTTCACCAGAGCCGACGCCGTCGAGGCCGCCTGGGCGGTCGTCGACCCCATCTTGGAGGACCACCACCCCGCGCTGCCGTACGCGCCGGGCAGCTGGGGTCCCGACGCCGCGGACGTGCTCATCGCCCCTCACAGCCGCTGGCGCGACCCCGGCGCAGCCGAGCGCTCCCCCGGCTGAGCCCGAGCCCCCGCCGGTCACGCGCCATGCGCCGTCGTCAGCGGACGAGCACCCAGCCGGCGAGCGCGAGCAGCGTCACGGCGAGGACCGGGACGGTGAGCACGACCCCCTGGCGCAGGTACTGCCCCCAGGTGATCTTGATGCCCTTCGTACCGAGGACGTGCAGCCACAGCAGGGTGGCGAGCGAGCCGATCGGGGTGAACTTCGGGCCCAGGTCGGCGCCGACCACGTCTGCGTAGACGAGCGCGCGGTGCGCCGTCCCCGCCACGTGGGACCCGTGGACCGACAGGGCCGCGATCAAGGTGGTCGGCATGTTGTTCATGACCGCCGAGAGCCCGGCGGTGGCGAACCCGCCGGCGAGGGCCGCCGGCACCACCCCGGCACCGGCGGCCGCCCGCATCAGGTCGGACAGGTAGACGGTGAGCCCGGCGTTGAAGAGGCCGTAGACCACCAGGTACATGCCGACGGAGAAGACCACGATCCGCCACGGCGCCTCTCGCAGCACGGCGCGGCTCGAGAGGGCGTCCGAGCGCGAGGCGAGGGCGAGGAACGCCACCGCGGCGATCGAGGCGGGGATGGCGACGGGGAAGTGGAGCGGCTCGGAGAGCAGGTAGCCCCCGAACAGCACACCGAGCACGATCCACCCGACGCGGAACAGCCGCCGGTCCGCGATGGCGCTCGCCGGGGAGCGGAGGTCCTCGGCGTCGAAGCGCGCCGGGATCGAGCGGCGGTAGAACACGAACAGCACGACGACGCTTGCGGCGAACGAGACCACGTCGACCGGGGTCATCGTGGCGGCGTAGGTGACGAAGCCGATGTGGAAGTAGTTGGCGCTCACGATGTTGACCAGGTTCGACACCACGAGCGGCAGGCTGGTGGTGTCGGCGATGAACCCCGCGGCCATCACGAAGGGCAGCGCCTGGCGCCGCTCGAAGCCGAGCGCTCGCATCTGCTGGTACACGATCGGGGTCAGGATCAGCGCGGCACCGTCGTTGGCGAAGAAGGCAGCGACGAGGGCGCCGAGCACGAGAAGGTAGAGGAGCGCCCGCTTGGCATCGCCACCGGCCCGAGCGAGCATGTGCAGCGCCGCCCACTCGAAGAAGCCGATCCGATCCAGCACCATGGAGATCACGATCACCGCGACGAAGGTGATCGTCGCGTTCCACACGATGCCCCACACCGTGGCGACGTTGGCGAGGTCCACCAC
>JAKAQM010000076.1 GCA_021822565.1 Actinomycetes bacterium
CGGGTTGAACGACGAGGCGATCCGCCACGACGTGGCCCTCGCCGCCAAGATGGGGTTCTGGGGGACCCTGATCGCGTCGGAGTGCGGAACGACGGTCGACGAGTACATCCATTTCATGGAGGTCGCTGCCGACGCCGCGCCACCCGAGCTGAAGCTGGTCGCGCACCTGAGCTTCGCCAACACCGAGGAGGCGTTGCGGGTGGCGGACGCCGCGTACGCGCTCGGGCTCGAGGCCGGCCTGCTCGCGTACCCGCCGGACTTCGTGCCCAAGGCGCCGAGCGACATCGTCGACTGGACGCGCGACGTCACGGACCGCACGGATCTCGCCATGGTCGTGTTCGCGGTGGTCACCTGGGGGTTCCGGTCGCTCAGCCCGGCGAGCTTCCCCCACGATGCGATCGCCGAGATGGCGGGCCTCGAGACCGTCGCCGCCATCAAGTACGAGGCGAACCCGCCGGGGATCGTCACCGGGGTCGCCGACCTGCTCCGGCGCTGCGGCGACAAGGCGATCGTCCAGTGCCCGATGGAGCACACCGCTCCGGCCCTCATCGACTGGTTCGGGATGCAGTGGATCGGCACGAGCGGGTACGAGGCGTTCGGCGATCGCGTGCCTCGCTGGTTCGACCTGCTCCACGAGGGCAAGTGGGACGAGGGGATGGAGCTCTACTGGAGCTACCAGCCTGCTCGTGAGGCCAAGGGTGCATGGAGCCAGACGTGGGCAGGGTCCAACCTCATCCATCGGGTGGGATGGAAGTACCTCGGCTGGCTCCAGGGCTTCAACGGCGGCCTTCTCCGGATGCCGCAGATGCGGCTCCACCCCGGGCAGATGCGCGCGCTGCGCGCCGGGGTCGAGGCGTCCGGGTACTCGGTGCCGACCGACGACAGCGCCTTCTACGAGGGGAGGATCCCCGGATGACCGCGCCTCGTGGTGCCGCCAGGCCAGGTGGAGGTCCGGGCTGATGCTGCTGCTCGACGGACGTGACATGGAGGGCTTCCTCGACGTGCGGCGGTCGATCGAGGAAGTCCGGCATGCGCACGAGGAGCAGGCGCGCGGCCAGGTCCAGATGCCGCCGCGCCAGACGACCGACACCCAGGACGGCCAGAACTGGCTCCGGATCAGCCAGGCGTTCTTGAACGGGTCGGGCTACATGGGGTTCAAGGCCATGAACCGAGCGGCCGGCGTCGGCATGCGCTACCTGGTGGGCCTCTACCGCATCGAGACCGGCGAGCTCCTCTCGCTCATGGACGCCAACTGGATCACCACGCGCCGCACGGCGGCGACGAACGCGCTCGGCACCGATCTGCTCGCGCCGGCGGAGGACCGCACGGTTGGGATCATCGGGTCTGGAGTGCAGGCCCGTGCGTTCCTCGAGGCCTACGCGACGCTGCGTGCGCTCGAACGCGTGTGCGTCTTCAGCCCGCGGCCCGAGAGCCGTGCGGAGTTCGCCAAGAGCATGGGCGAGAAGATCGGTGTGCCCGTCGAGGCGCTCGGCTCGGCGGAGGCCGTGGCGAAGGAGTGCTCGACGGTGGTGCTCGCGATGCGGGCGCCCCGCTCCCCGGTCTACGAGACCGCCTGGCTGCGTCCAGGCGTCCACGTGACCGGCCTCAGCTCGGTGCGGCCCGAGGCCCGCGAGGTGCAAGACGGCGTGTGGACCGAGAGCGACCTCGTGGTCCTCGACGACAGGGTCACGGTCTTCCACTCCGGTGACGGCCGCGCGGCGCTCGAGGCCGGGGTCGTCCCCGACGACCTCCACGAGCTCTTCGAGCTCGTGGTCGGCAAGGTGGGCCGCTCCGGCGCGCAGGAGGTCACGTTGTTCAAGTCCGCGGGGAACGCGATGCAGGACGTCGCGGTGGCCGCCGGCGCGTACGAGCTGGCACTCGCCTCGGGCGCGGGCCGGAGCATCCCGGACTTCCCCGAGGTCAAGACATATGCGTGAGAGAGGGTGTGAGCCCGATGCCGCCGCGTGACGCGTTCGCCAAGTCGGAGGCCAAGGAGTGGGCGGAGGAGAACTTTCGCGGGGTGTGCAACGTGATCATCCCCTCGTTCACCGCCGACCTGCGGGGGCTGAACGAGGCAGGTATCCGTCACGACGTGCGCCGTAACGCAGAGCTCGGGTTCTGGGGCGCGCTGCTCGTCTCGGAGGCGGGAACGACCCCCGAGGAGATGCGCACCTTCATGGAGATCGCCGTCGACGAGGCGAAGGGCAGTCAGTACTTCCTCCTGCACGGGTCCTTCGACTCGCTCGACGACACGATCGAATGTGCCCGGGACGCGCGCGCGATCGGGGTGGACGGGTTGCTCGTCGCGTACCCGAACAGCTTCTACCCGACCACGTCCGCGGAGCTCAGCGCGTACACCCGCGCGCTGTGCGAGAAGACGGATCTCGCCGTCGTGCTCTTCTGCGCCCCCCACTACAACTTCGAGCGCCTCGACCGCAGCGGCTTCCCGCTCGAGGTGTGGCACGAGCTCGTCGACCAGCCCAACGCCGTCGCGCTCAAGTACGAGGTCGGACATCCTGGGGTGGTCGGCTCGTGGCAGGTCTTCAGCGAGTTCGCCGGCCGGAAGGTGCTGGTGTGCGATCCCTACGAGCCGAACCTGCTCATGTGGGACGACCTCTACGGCACGCCGTGGATCGGGACCAGCAACTACGAGTACTACGGCGACACCGTGGTGCGGTACCTGGCGGCCCAGCGCGAGGGCCGGCGCGAGGAGGCGCTCCGTCTCTACTGGCAGATCCAGCCCGCGCGCCAGGCGCGGGAGGCGCTGCGGGCCCAGGCGTCGGGGGCGAACTTCAACCACCGCTACCTGTGGAAGTACCAGGCGTGGCTGCAGGGCTACAACGGGGGGCCGATCCGAGCCCCGGCCATGAAGCTGACCGATGCGCAGATGCGACGCGCGGCGGAGGGGCTCGTCGCGAGCGGTCTGCTCGACGCCGTCCCGCCCAGCTTCGCCCCCTTCTTCGAGGGGCGGAACCCGTCGTGACCGTTCGCCGGCCGACATGGTTCGGCGTGGAGAGCGTCGAGCCGGAAGACTGATATCCCCCGATCGGGGGATAGCCGGCACCGGACGGTATCGCTAGATTTCGGTTACGAAGACGTTGAGGTAGCGGTTGTTGCCAGCGGTTGGACGATCGGGTCTGGCGCTCGCGTGTGGAGCTCCGTGGAGCCAAAGTCGGCATTTCGCAGGGGTCTCGCGCACGTGAGAGGATCTCGGCTCGCAAGGGGGGTCTAGTGCACTCGAGAGGATCTCGTCTCGTATTGGGGGTTGCTGCCGTCCTGGCAGCGCTGACGTTGACCCCTGCCGTCTCCTCGGCGGCGACCAAGAGCCCGCAGGCAGCAGCAGCGAAGGCTGCGCACAAGCTCAAGACGATCGGATGGGCGAACCCCCAGGGGATCCAGCCGATCTTCATCGCCTTCACGAAAGCTCTCGACGCTGCGGCCAAGCGAGCCCACGTGAAGGTCATCACGTTGAATGGTGAGGCCACACCGGAGGTCCAGGTCTCCGACATCCAGACGTTCATCACCGACAAGGTGACAGCGATCATCGTGTTCCCGCTCGTGCCTGCGGCGGAGGCCAAGATCCTCCAGACGGCGGCGAGTGCCGGCATCAAGATCATCGGGCTGAACGCGATCATGCCTCCCGCCGCCGGCGCGACGCCGAAGGTCTCGCCCCCCTATTCGACCGACCTCGACTGGGGCTACGTGACAGGTCCGTACGCCGAAGGGAAATTCGTGGCCGAGCAACTGCATGGCAAGGGCAACGTGGTGGGCATCAAGATCCCCGTCCCGGTTCCCTCCCTGGACGCCATGCTCGCGGCCTACCAGAAGTACGTGACGCAGGGCCACCCGGGGATCCACTGGCTGGGCACGCTGCCCGACGCCACCGACACACTTGCCGGAGCCCGGACCTCGATGCAGGACGCCATCACTCGTTACAAGGGGAACATCCAGGCCGTGATGGCCTATACCGACATCGCGGGGATCGGGGCCTACGAGGCCCTGAAGGCTGCCGGCATGAAGCATGTGGTCATCGTCGGCCAGCAGGCGAACCCCATCGGCGTGGCCGCCCTCAAGAAGGGCGAGATCCAAGCGGACATCGACACCAAGCCCTACACGGCGGCGCTATGGGCTCTCGAGCAGACGCAGCGGGTCGTCGAGGGCAAGCCGTACCTGAAGTACGTGCGGCTGCCCATCACGATGCTGACCAAGAAGAACGTGGGTTCGTGGGAGACATGGACAAAAGGGATCAAGGCCATCGCGGACGGCAAGACCTCGCTCAACGTGAAGCTCACCAACAAGCCAGCGTTCGGGAAGCCGAAGGCATGATCGTCGGCGCACGCCGCGCCCGTCGGTTGAACGATGCCCACGGTTGAACGGGCAGGGGACCCGAGCCTCGTCGTCTCCGGAGTGACGAAGGCGTACGGAGCCACGAGCGCGCTGCGTGGTGTCTCGTTCGAGCTCCACGCCGGCCGTGTGTACGGTTTGGTCGGGGTCAACGGGTCGGGGAAGTCGACCCTGCTCAAGATCCTCGCGGGGGCGGAACGGCCCACGAGCGGGGACATGCTCCTCGGGGGAAAGCCCTACCGGCCGCGCAGTGCCAGGAACGCCGGCCAGCTGGGCGTCACGATGGTCCCGCAGGAGCTGCCGGTCGTGCGGCGGCTGAGCGTGGCGGACAATGTCGTGATGGGGAACTGGCCCGCCCGGGCCGGAGTGCTCCGGAGCGCGGAACAGCTTCGTATCGCCGAGCAGGCGCTTGCCCGGATCGGCGCCACCCTCGACCCTGGCGCCCAGGTCGGGGATCTCACGCTCGGCGACCAGCAGCTCGTCGTGCTGGCCCGGACGCTGTTTCGGCGCTCTGACATCGTGCTCTTGGACGAGCCCACCAGCGCCTTGGGTGCCGACGAGGTCAGGCGGCTGCTCGAGGTCCTTCGGACCACTGCCGCGCAGGGACGTACGGTGATGATCGTGTCGCAGCGCTTGGACGACATCTTCGGGCTCTGTGACCGCATCATGGTGCTGCGCGAGGGCGACATCGTCGAGTCCGCCGATGTGGGCGACATCACGTCCGAGGAGGTGGTCGACCTCATGCTCTACGGGTCGAGGGTGGCGCATCGGCCAGGGCGGGGATCGGCGGCGTCCGTGGAAGACCGAGGATGCCGACGCGACGCGACGACAGCAGCCCTGGTGGTCCGAGGCGCCGTGATGCCGGGACGGGGTACGGGGATCGACGTGACGATCGAGCGCGGTGAGATCGTGGGGTTCGCTGGGCTGCCCGGCTCGGGGTCCTCACAGCTACTGCGCATGTTGTTCGGGCTCACGTCGATGGAGCGAGGGGAGATCCGGCTGTTCGGGCAGAGATACGCCGCCCGGAGACCTGCGGCGGCGGTCCGCGCCGGCGTCGCCTACGTCTCGGGTGATCGGCAGGCCGAGGGGCTGATCCCCGCGGTGAGCGTCGCCGGCAACATCGCCGTGGTGCGAGATCGCTCCGTGTTGCACGGCCCGTGGACGCTCGCGCGTACCTACCGGGCGGCACTCGCTCAGATCGCGGCGCTCCAGATCAGGCCCGGCGATCCCGACGTTCCGGTCGGCACGCTGTCGGGCGGGAACCAGCAGAAGGTGCTGTTCGCTCGCTGGGCGTTGATCGAGCCGCGCCTGTGGCTGCTCGACGACGCCACCCGGGGGGTGGACATCGGGGCTCGCCGTGACATCCACGCGGAGATCCGACGCCGTGTCGCCGGCGGACGGGCGGCTGCCGCTGTCGTGTCCTCCGACGTGCTGGAGCTTCTCGAGGTGTGCGACCGGATCGTGGTGTTCCGGCAGGGCGCCGTCGTCGGACGGTTCGTGGCCAGCGATACGACCGCGGGCGAGATCGAGGCCCTGGCTGCCTCCACGTTGAGCGTGGTGTCGTGACCGAGGGGACGGTCCGGGAGACCCCCGGCGGGCTTGGCGACGCACGGGGGTTCCGCCCAGCCGGCGGGGAGCGGGCGGAACCCATGGGCGGCTTCGTGCCGGGGCAGGTCGCGCCCTTCGTGACGGGTCGATCAGGCGTTGCGCGGCGGGCCGGGCGGGGCATGCGTGAGTACCTGGGTGCGCTGACGACGCTGCTCATCCTGGTGGTCATCCTGGGATCCACCGAGCCGGGCTTCTTCGCCGTCGGCAATGTGCAGAACGTGCTGGAGACCAACGCTCCGCTGTTCCTGGTCTCCATCGGCATTCTGTTCACCCTGATCTCTGCCGGCTTCGACCTGTCGGTGGGCTCGATGATGGCGGTGTCGGGGTGGATGCTGGTCATCTTCATCAACGACATGCACCTGAGCCCGCTGCTCGCGATCGTGCTGGCCGTCCTGTGCTGTGGTGCCATCGGCGGGGTGTTGAACGGCATCTCCATCGGGGTGCTGAAGCTCAACTTCTTCGTCACCACGCTGGGTGCCCTGATCTTGTTGCAGGGCATCATCGAGGTCGCTTCCGGCGGCGTCACGACTCCCATCTCCTCCTCCTTCCTGAGCACGCTCGGGAACGGCACCGTCGGCACAGTGCCGATCTCGTTCCTCATCTGCGTCGGTGCACTCATCGTGGGGTGGTTCGTGCTGCGCAAGACGACGTTCGGCCGAGCCGTGTACAGCGTCGGGGGCAACCCCGAGGCGGCTCGCCTCTCCGGGGTCTCCGTGAGTTGGACGCTGGTTGGCGTCTACGCGTTCAGTGGGCTGTGCAGTGGGCTGGCCGGTGTCGTCGCTGCTGGCCGGCTGTCGGCGGCGACTCCGACGGCCGGAGGCGCGATCGAGCTGACCAGCGCCGCCGCCGTCCTGCTCGGGGGAGCGAGCCTTGCCGGTGGCGTCGGCAAGCTTGCCGGGATGACCTGCGGGGTGCTCGTGCTCGCGGTACTGGCCAACGGCATCAATCTGCTGGGTCTGAGCGCCTACTGGCAGGACGTCGTGACCGGTGCCGTGCTGCTGATCGCCATCGTCCTGGATCGGGCGCACAAGTCGGGATCCCTCAAGTTGAGAGGCGCCCTTCCTTGGCGGCGATCGAGCTGAGGGCCGATCAGTGGCAACCTTCGTCCGGTGCAAGCGCGGTGCCCGTCGCCATCAGTAGGTGACGCCCCCACCGTCGATGTTGAGGACCTGCCCGGTCACCATGGCCGAGCCGGGCGAACAGAGGAACAGCACGCCTCCCGCGAGATCGTCCGGCTCGAGGCGGCGCCGGATCAGCTGCCCAGCCACGACCGAGGCGAAGAATGGCGCGACGTCACCGTGGAGCGCGGCTTCCGTGGCCGTGAGGCCGGGGGTGATCACGTTGACGGTGATGCCGTCCGGGCCGAACTCGGCGGCGGCGCTCCTTGAGAACCCGATGAGCGCTGCCTTGGTCGCCGCGTACGGTGCGAACCCGGGCACCGCCTGGTGGGCGGCGGACGACGAGACGAGCACGACGCGGCCGGCCGACGATCGCCGGAGGTACGGCAACGCTTCCCGCACCACGTTGAACGCCCCTCCGACGTTGAGCCGCCAAAGCGCTTCGAACTGCTCCAGGTTCCATTGCTCGAGGGGCCGGTTCGGGAACCGTCCGGCGGCGGCGACGACGATGTCGATCACCCCCTCTGGGCCGGCCGCGTCCGCGAGCGCTGCTGCGACTGCCGCCGGGTCGGTGACGTCGCAACGGACCCCGGTCACGCGATCTTCGCCCTCTGCGGCGACCACGTCGGCGATGTCCAGCCCGTGCACCTGGGCTCCCCGCCCTGCCAACGCCGCCGCCAGGGTTGATCCGATCCCGCCGGCCGCCCCGGTCACCACCGCGCGGACGCCGGCCAGCGCGGGGCGTGGCATCGCCATCTTCGCCGTCGTCAGTACGGGAACTGTCTGCGGCCGTGGTTGACCGAGACCCACTTCATCGTGGTGAACTCGTCCAGGCTCCATTGGCCGTTCAGCCGACCGATCCCAGAGCTCTTCTCCCCGCCGAAGGCGACGATCGGTTCGTCGTGGATCGAGGCGTCGTTCACGTGCACCATGCCGGTGTCGAGCTCCCGGGCCAACCGCACCCCACGGTCGAGGTCCGCGGTGTGCACGGCGCCGCTCAAGCCGTAGTTGCTGTCGTTGGCCAGGCGGACGGCCTCTTGGTCGGTCTCGAAGGGGATCAGGACCACCGCCGGGCCGAACATCTCCTCCTGATAGGCGGTCATGTCCCTCGTCACGTCGGTGAGCACCGCCGGCGAGAACAGCGTGCCTTCGACCGGGCCGCGCAGCAGGGTGGTGGCACCGGCGGCCACCGCCTGCTCGACCACCGAGTCGAGCCGAGCTGCCTGCTTCTGGTTGATGAGCGGGCCGATGATCGTGTCCGGATCACCCGGGTCCCCCACCTTCAGGGATGCGACCTTGGCCAAGTACTTGTCACGGAACTCGTCCAAGATGCTCGAGTGGACCAGCACCCGGTTGGCGGACATGCAGATCTGCCCTTGGTGGGTGAACCGGCTGAACACTGCCGCATCGACGGCAAGATCCACGTCGGCGTCGTCGAGCACGATGAAGGCGTTGTTCCCCCCGAGCTCCAAGATGGCCTTCTTCAGGTTTCGCCCAGCGACCTCGGCCACGTGGGCGCCGACCTGGCTCGATCCGGTGAACACGATCACGCGGGGAATCGGGTGCTCGACGAAATAGTCGCCGATCTCGGGGATGTCCGTGAGCACGACGCCGAGCAGGCCCGCTGGGAGCCCTGCCTCCTCGAAGATCCTTGCCAGCAAGGTGCCGCCGGTGACCATGGTGTCCTCGTGCGGTTTGAGGACCACCCCGTTGCCGGCGGCGAGCGCAGGCGCGACCGCCTTCATCGAAAGGAAGAAGGGAAAGTTGAAGGGGCTGATCACGCCGACCACGCCGACCGGCTCGCGGTAGAGGTAGTTCTCGCGGCCGTCGATCGGGGAGGGCAGGATCTTCCCTTCCATGCGCAGTGGAAAGGTGGCCGCTTCTTTCAGGATGTCGATCACCAAGCCGGTCTCGAACGCGGCCTTCAGCTCCGTGCCCCCCAGCTCCTCCAGGATCATCCTGGAGATGTCCCCCCGGCTCTGTTCGACGAAGCGGACGGCCTGCTCGAACACGGTGCGCTTGGTGTACTGGTTCACGGCGCGCCATGCTCGCTGCGCCTCGCTCGCCGCACCGTACGCACGGTCGATGTCGTCTCGCGTGGCGATCGGCACCTGGGCGAGGGGCGCTCCAGAGTAGGGGTTCCGATCGATGAGCGACTTCTCGCTGCTGCCTTCGCACCATTGGCCGCCGATGAACTGCCGAGCCAGGGAGCTCACGTCCATAGCCACTCTGCGCCGCCTTCCTCGCCGCCACGGGCGATGGCCTACTGGATCACTCCGAATGGTAGGCCGTGACCCTGGATCTTCGGTACTCCCCGAACGGGTGAATTCGGAGTCGTCCGCGCCCTCAGACCACCCCGTTGCGAGACGTGGTGGGGACTCCGAAGCGCTCAAGCCCCGGGAGCGGGGCCCGAGGAGCCGCAGCCCGGTGGGCAATGGTCAGGCGAGGGTGCCCTGTGCCCGCGCGCAGGGGTGTCGTTCGCCTCGCCGCTGGTCGTGGCCCAGACCGCTTGGACCAGCTCGGCGCGCGAGCTGACGTTCATCTTCGAGAAGATGTGCTTCAGGTGCTGCTTGACCGTGTTCTCGCTCACGTACGAGAGCGCCGCGATCTGGCGGTTGGTGAGCCCCTTGCTCACCATGTCGGCGATCTGTCGCTCGCGTGGCGACAGCGGCAGCGGGTGGTCGGGCAGTCCCCCTCCGTACTCGGGCCGGTGGGAGAGGAACGCCACCACGGCGTCTGCACGAGAACGGAGGCGTACCGCCTTGACCGCGAGGAAACCGCTTGTCCGCAGGTGCGCCTCGGTGCATTCACCGAATTCGCAACCCTCACCGTTCTCGCACTCAGCGCGGCGCTCGAAGACGGTGACCACACGACGGTTCACGCCACGCAGCTGCTCGAGGGCTTCGACGAGGACCGGCTCCCCTCTCTGCAGGTAGGTCGCCGGGCAGTCGGGCAGACGGCGTCCCGCCATCCGGTTCGAGTAGATGAGCTGCCCGTCGATCGTGGTGACGACGATGGGCTGGTCCGCCGCGTCGAGCGCGTCGGCAAGGACCAGCGCCTCGTCGGAGATCTGCTGGTACCGCCGTGCGCGGGTGAGTGCCGCGCCGACGTGGTCGGCGATGACCGACATGGAGCAAGCGTCGCCGCGCGAGAACGGAGACGCGTCGACGGGCCGGGCGACGTTGAGCGTGGCGGCAACGTCCCCGTCGACCAGCACGGGCGCTTCGAGCGAGTGGCCGAACCCTGCCTCACAGAGCACCCCGTAGACGCCGGAGCTCTTCCAGGGCCTACCTGAAGGGAGCCGGCTCGACGTGACGACCGAGCCCTGCGTGACGGCCGCGTCGAGCACGGGATCGTCGCAGCGTCCCTCCTCTTCGTAGTGCGCGAGGAACCTGTCCGGCACCGTGGCGACGACGCTCGTCGGGCGCAGGTCCGACGGGTCGAGGACGTAGAAGCCGTGGCCGCCGTCGGCGACGGTGTTGCCGATCGTGGCGAGGTAGGCGGTCTGGACCTCGTGCACGGTCATCGCGCGCTGGAGCGATCCGATCAGAGCCATGACGCCGGGCAGATGCGGCGTTGGCAGCGTCGCCTCGGACAAGGTACCCGTGGCCGTAGTCTACCGAGACCGCAGGCACCGCAGGCAACGCGGGATTGCGGGCACGAGCGGCAATCCGGGACCGCTAGCACTGCAGGCAACGCGGGATTGCCGGCACGAGCGGCAAGCCGGGCAGGCCCACGACATGAGGGGGACGATGACATGGCGACCACGATCGACCAGATGGCCGAGGGCGCAACGCCGGGCGCGACGTCCAGGTTGGCACGAGTGCTGGCGCTCGTTCCCAGAGCGCTGTCCTCCAAGCCGCACATCGTCTTCTTGACCGCCCTCGGCGTCTATCTGGTGCTGCTGCCGCTTGCCGGGGTTCACGTCTCTTCCTTCTCCGAGCTCGTCGGCGGCAACTACACGAACGTGACGAGCGACCTCGGCGCGTGCATCGCCGCGGGAGGCACGCTGAAGGTCCTGAGCTCTCACCGCGAGCACCGCCGCGAGATCGAACGCCTCCGCTCGATGGTCGAGGACCTGCATCGAAAGCTCGGCGAAGGAGCGCTCTGAACAGCCTCAGCTGCTCAGTTGAGCGGGACTGTCGGCCGCCCGCTCCAGGCCAGCGGGTGCTCGTCCCCGCAGACGTGTACCTGAAGACCTCGATCCCACCACGTAGGTGGCCGCCGGGGACACCCTGGTGTCGGCGGCGCGGCGCGGTTCTGGGACGTCCCCGTTGAACGTTCCGGGACGGTCAGCTGTCTCGGTCCGCTGGCGCGGCGGCGGATGAGCTCCTCGAAGGCTTCCCGGCTCACGTCGGCGAGGCGGCGACCTTGTGCGGTAGCGATCTCTTCGAGGGCTGCCCGGACGGTCGGGCTGACGCGCACGGTGAGGCTCGGAGTGTGCGACCCTCCGCCGGTGCCGAAGGCCGACCGAGCTGGATGTCAGGGACGGGCACTCCGGCATCGAGGGCCGCCACGATGAAGGCCGCGCTGAGCATGTGCCCGACGTCGGCCGCCCACTGGAAGAAGGACCGCAGGTACCGGCGAGTGGACGGCGAAGCCGATCGTATCGGTGGTGGACATGGCATGCCTCCCTTGTCGATGGGAGACCCAGCCAACTTCACGGGAACGACTCTGTCCTCGGGCCGGCGGTCGGGGATACGCAGAGGGGGTCAGTCCGCGTCGGGAAGAGTGACCTCGAAACGAACCGCAACGGAACGCTCGAGCCACTCCCACCCGATCACGACGGGGCCAACCGGCCGAGGCGTCAGCCACCAGTCGATGCCGAGACCCCAGTGGTTGAGCCAGGTGAGGCGCGGGTGTTCGTTCCCTTCTCCCGGGAACTCCCTGGTGGACACGACCAACCCGTCTGCGTACCTGGCGCTGACATCGACAGCGGCGAACTCGGGGGCAAGTGTCCAAAGCGGTCCAGCGCCCGCGCCACCTGGCTCGCGTTCGAAGACCTCGGTCTCGAAGGACACCCCGGTCGAGAACAGCCGGAAGGAGTCCGCGACGATGATCCATGCCGGGGGCTGGGTGGCGACGGCGAGGACGCCGGCAGAGACGGGCAACTCGTCCGCCGGAGGCCGGGCGCTCGTCAGCACGTGATCTCCGAGAGCGGCCGGGCGTGCAAGGCGGCCTCGCGCAACACGCCGGCGTCGACCCGAGCTTCCGTGCGATCGAGGCCGGCGAAGGGCCACTCGACGGCGAAGACGAGGTCACCGGGCGGCGGGAGGGGCGAAAGCCACCACCCGAGGTCGTGGCGCAGCCAGTCGCTCCGGCATCCCCCGGACCCGCCGCCCTCGCGGAGGTCGAGAACACCGCGGGGATTCGCACCGTGGCCGTCGAGGTTCGAGATGGTCGTACCGTCTCCATGGGTGACCGAGAAGCGCACACACTCGGGTGGGGGCGTCCCGGGCTCTCTCCACTCCGCCGTGAGGCCGTGTGCTGCGACGGGTGACCCTTCGTCTGGGAGCGCGCTGACCCGCGCGGCGAGGACGAAGAAGAAGCGGATCCCGCTCGGCCACGCCCGGAAGGAGTCGAGCCCGAGGAGCATGCCTGGCGGCGTAGGTAACTTGACCGTCAACCCGGTGACCCCCGGAAGGATCGTCCGCGGCACGGTCATCGTGAACGGGCCAGCTGGGGCGCCTTCAACATGACCGCTTGGAGGCATCGATGCCGAGGGTACTACCGTACGTGCTCGTCACCCGGTCGCAGGCACGCCAGACAGCGCTGTCTGGCTCATGCTCGAGCGGTACGCGCAGGCCTCGTCTGCCGCGGATCGGTCGGCTGCCGACACCCTCAAAGCGAGCTTCGCGGGCGTGCCCGAGGGTCGCGAGGCCCGCGATAGAGCCGGGACGGCCCCGAGCAAGCGAACCGGTCGGAAGGCCGGTAGGGCCGTTGAC
>JAKAQM010000077.1 GCA_021822565.1 Actinomycetes bacterium
GTCGGGCGGTAGCGTCGCGGCTGCGGACGCGTCGTACGATGCGCGCCATGCGGGCCGACGACCTGTGGGAGGCGAGAGCAGTGGCTGGTTCTGGGCACGCGGGAGCTGGGCACGCGGGAGCTGGCCACGCGACTGCGACCGGGCAGGCCTCTCCGACGACCGGGTGCACCGCGACCGCGACCTGGAGCGATGGATGGGGCCCGTGGCGCTGAGCAAGGTCGTCGGCAGTGCAGCGGCAGCCGTCGAGGACGTCGAGGACGGCGCCTCGTTGGCAGTCGGAGGGTTCGGCCTCTCCGGCGTCCCGGTCGACCTGATCGACGCGCTCGTCGAGAAGGGTGCGACGGACCTCTCGGTCGTCTCGAACAACTGTGGCATCGACAGCTGGGGGCTCGGCCGTCTGCTCGAGCAGCATCGGATCGCACGCGTGACGAGCTCCTACGTCGGTGAGAACAAGGAGTTCGCCCGCCAGTTCCTCGCCGGCGAGCTCGAGGTGGAGCTCATCCCCCAGGGGACGCTTGCCGAGCGGCTGCGCGCCGGCGGCTGCGGCATTCCCGCGTTCTACACCCCGGCAGGGGTGGGCACCCTGGTCGCCGAGGGGGGTCTGCCGTGGCGGTACGCCGCCGACGGCACGGTCCTGGTCGAGTCGCCGCCACGCGAGGTGCGCGTGTTCGACGGCCGCCAGTACCTCCTCGAGCACGCGATCACGACCGACTTCGCGCTCGTCCGGGCCAGCAGGGGGGACACGGCGGGGAACCTGGTGTTCGACAAGTCGACCCGGAACTTCAACCCGCTGTGCGCGATGGCGGGCCGCGTGACGATCGCGGAGGTCGAGGAGCTGGTCCCTGTCGGGACGCTCGACCCGGCAGTGGTGCACGTGCCCGGCATCTTCGTCCAGCGGGTCGTCCAAGCCGAACCGGGCCGGGAGAAGCGCATCGAGAAGCGCACGGTGCGTCCGAGGGAAGCCGGCCCAGAAGGGGGAGCCGCGTGAGCCTCACCCACGAGCAGATCGCCGCCCGGGCGGCGATGGACCTTCGAGACGGGGCCTACGTGAACCTCGGCATCGGGATGCCCACGCTGATCTCGAACCACCTGCCTCCCGGCGTGCACGTGGTGCTGCACAGCGAGAACGGGATCCTCGGGGTGGGGCCCTACCCCTACGAAGGCGAGGAGGACCCCGACCTCATCAACGCGTCGAAGGAGACGGTCACGATCGATCCGGGAGCGTCCTTCTTCGACTCCTCGCTCTCCTTCGGGATGGTCCGTGGCGGCCACGTCGACGCCGCGGTGCTCGGCGCGATGCAGGTCTCGGCGACCGGGGACCTGGCGAACTGGATGATCCCCGGCAAGATGGTGAAGGGGATGGGCGGGGCGATGGACCTGGTCCACGGCGTTCGCCGCGTGATCGTGGTGATGGAGCACCTCGCGAAGGACGGCTCCTACAAGATCGTGGAGCGCTGCTCGCTCCCACTCACCGGCGCAGGCGTCGTGGACATGATCGTCACCGACCTCGCGGTCATCGATGTGACGCCGCTCGGGCTCGTGCTCCGTGAGGTCGCTCCTGGCGTGAGCGTCCGAGACGTGCAGGCGGCCACCGAGCCGAAGCTGCTCGTGCCCGAGCCACCCGCGACGATCCCGCTCGGTGCACCGTCGGAGGACCGCCGGACGATCGAGAGTCGGCACTGAGCGTCGGGCAGGCCTGCGACAGGCCTGCCGCTCAGCGGGCGGGGGCGCTCCCGGGAGCTGCGCGCAGTGCCGCGCCCGCCATCTCGCGCAGGAGCGCCGACATGGCGTCGCCCGGGAGCCGCGCCGAGTGCGGGGTCGAGTTCATGAGGCCGAAGCCAGCGTGCGCGGCCGCGATCGCGCGCTCCGTGCCGCAGCCGGTGATCCGCTCGACGACGTGAGCCCAGATGAGGACGTAGTCATGCTGGAGCGCACGCACCGTGCGGCGAGCACGCGGGGGGAGGCTCGAAAGCTCGCGCTGCTGGACGGTGATCACGTCCGGTTCGTCGAGCGCGAACGCCACGTGGAACTCGATCAGTGCGTCGAGCGCCTGCTCCGGGCCCAGCGCGCCGTCGACACGCGTGCGCCCGCCGTCGAGGAGACGCTCGCTCGCGGAGACGAGCAGCTCGGAGAGGATGTCGTCTTTCGACCGGAAATGTCGGTAGAGCGCTGGGCCGGTCACGCCGGCGGCGGCTCCCAGGTCGTCGACGGAGACGCCGTGGAAGCCGCGGCTGGCGAAGAGCTGGGCGGCACATCGCAGGATCTGCTGCCTGCGTCCCTCGCGGACAGCGCGCCGTTCACGAGTCGACGTCGCAGGCACGCGGCGACGATAGCCCCTGGCACAGTCTGTTAGCGATCGCTAACATCGAGACGATGGCCACGGCGGGAACTGCCCCGATCCCCACGCTGCCCCTGTTCCCCCCGCTTCCCTCGGCCCTCGACGCCGGTTCGCAGGCCTTCTCGGAGAATGCGTCTCGCTATCGCGGCCTCGTGAGCGACCTTCGGGCGCGCCTGGAGCGGGCGGCGCTCGGCGGACCCGAAGCGGCTCGTCGGCGGCACGTCGAACGAGGGAAGCTTCTCCCGAGGGAGCGGCTGGCTCGCCTCCTCGATCCGGGCTCGCCGTTCCTCGAGCTCTCGCCGCTCGCGGCGACCGGTTGCTACGACGACGAGGCTCCCGCGGCGGGGATCATCTGCGGCATCGGGCGGGTCGCGCGACGAGCGTGCGTCATCGTCGTGAACGACGCAACGGTGAAGGGGGGGACGTACTACCCGCTGACGGTCAAGAAGCACCTGCGCGCTCAGGAGGTCGCGCTGTCGAACCGCCTGCCGTGCATCTACCTCGTCGACTCGGGAGGGGCGTACCTGCCCCGTCAAGACGACGTGTTCCCGGACCGGGAGCACTTCGGGCGCATCTTCTACAACCAGGCCACGATGTCGGAGAAGGGGATCGCCCAGATCGCCGCGGTGCTCGGCTCGTGCACCGCCGGCGGCGCCTACGTGCCGGCGATGAGCGACGAGGCGATCATCGTGCGGAACCAGGGTACGGTCTTCCTCGGCGGACCGCCGCTCGTGAAGGCCGCGACGGGTCAAGTGGTGTCCGCGGAGGAGCTCGGCGGCGGCGAGCTGCACGCTCGCCAGTCCGGCGTCGTCGACCACCTCGCGGACGACGACGAGCATGCGCTCGCACAGGTGCGCGAGATCGTCTCGACCCTCGGCGCGCAGCCGGCTGCCGCCTGGGAGGTGCGGGCTGCCGAGGAGCCGGCGCTCGACCCGGCCGAGCTCTACGGCATCGTGCCCACGGACCTTCGGACGGCGTACGACGTGCACGAGGTGATCGGGCGCATCGTCGACGGCTCGCGCTTCTTGGAGTTCAAGGCGCAGTACGGGTCCACGCTCGTCTGCGGCTTCGCCCACGTCTGGGGGCATCCAGTCGGCGTGGTGGCGAACAACGGGGTGCTCTTCTCGGAGTCCGCATTGAAGGGTGCGCACTTCGTCGAGCTGTGCGACCGCCGGTGCATTCCGTTGCTCTTCCTCCAGAACATCAGCGGCTTCATGGTGGGACGCGAGTACGAGGCGAGTGGCATCGCCAAGCACGGCGCCAAGATGGTCACGGCCGTCGCATGCGCCAGGGTCCCGAAGATCACCGTCGTGATCGGCGGAAGCTACGGCGCGGGCAACTACTCGATGTGCGGCCGCGCCTACAGCCCGCGCTTCTTGTGGATGTGGCCCAACGCGCGGATCTCGGTGATGGGTGGAGAGCAGGCCGCGTCGGTGCTCTCGACGATCAGACGAGACCAGATGGAAGCCCTGGGGAGCAGTTGGAGCGAGGCAGAGGAGGAGGCGTTCAAGGCTCCGATCCGTGCGCAGTTCGAAGCCCAGGGCAACCCGTACTACTCGACTGCCCGGCTCTGGGACGACGGCGTCGTCGACCCTCTCGACACCCGCCGCCTCGTCGGGCTCGGGCTCTCGGCGGCGCGCAACGCACCGCTCGACGACGTCGGCTACGGCATCTTCCGGATGTGAGCGTGAAAGGGATCGGCTCGGTGCTCGTTGCCAATCGCGGTGAGATCGTCGTGCGGATCGTTCGGACGCTGCGCGCGCTCGGCATCCGTTCGATCGCCGTGTACGCCGACGACGACGCGGGCGCCCCCCACGTCCTCGCCGCGGACCACGCGTATCGGGTGGGCAGCTACCTCGACGCGGACGCGATCGTCGCTGCCGCGACGTCCGCGCGTGCAGATGCGGTCCACCCGGGCTACGGCTTCCTCTCCGAGGACCCGGGGTTCGCACGGACGGTCATCGCAGCGGGCCTGCTGTGGGTCGGGCCGCCGCCAGGAGCCATCGAGGCGATGGGGGACAAGATCCGCGCGAAGCAGACCGCCGCGGCGGCGGGGGTCCCCGTCGTCCCCGGGAGTGGCCGCCCGGGGATGGACGACGAGGAGCTGGCGGCCGCCGCGCTCGAGGTGGGGCTCCCGGTGCTGCTGAAGCCCGCCGCGGGCGGCGGCGGGAAGGGCATGCGGCGGGTGACGGCTCCCGAGGATCTCCCCTCCTCGATCGCTGCGGCGCGCCGTGAGGCCAAGCACGCGTTCGGCGACGACACCCTCCTCGTGGAACGCTGGGTCGAGCGACCGCGCCACATCGAGGTGCAGGTGCTCGCGGACACGCTCGGCAGCGTGGTGCACCTCGGTGAGCGCGAGTGCAGCTTGCAGCGACGCCACCAGAAGATCGTGGAGGAGAGCCCCTCCCCCTTCGTGGACGACGCGACGCGAGCAGCGATGACGCACAGTGCCCTCGAGGTCGCGAGGTCCTGCGGCTATGTCGGAGCCGGGACCGTGGAATTCATCGTCCCGGGCGAGCGGCCCGGCGAGTACTTCTTCATGGAGATGAACACGCGCCTGCAGGTCGAGCACCCGGTCACCGAGGCGGTCACGGGGCTCGACCTCGTCGAGTGGCAGCTGCGCGTGGCGGCCGGCGAGCCACTGCCGGCGGTCCACGATGTCGGCACCGCGCAGACGTTCCCACTCCTGCGCACCCTTACGGGACCGACCGGGTGTCGCGGGCACGCCGTCGAGGCGCGGGTGTACGCGGAGGATCCTGCGCGAGGCTTCCTGCCCGCGAGCGGCACGCTGGCGGCCGTCGCCCTTCCTCCATCGCTGCCCGACGCTCGCCAGTCGCCCCATGTGCGCGTGGACGCTGCGCTTGCCCCGGGAGCGACCGTGGGGACGCGCTACGACCCGATGCTCGCCAAGGTCGTCGCGTGGGGGACCACGCGCGAAGAGGCACTGGACAGGCTGCGCGCAGCCCTCGAGGAGACGGCCGTGCTCGGGGTCACGACGAACGTCGGGTACCTCGTCAGGCTGCTCGGGCACCCCGAGGTCGTCGCAGGGCACCTCGACACCGGTCTCGTCGACCGGACGCTCTCGGAGCTCGCGGCCCCCGAGGAGGCCGATACCCGTGACGCGGCAGTCGCTGCGCTGTGCCTCCTCGCAGCCGAACTCGAACCGAAAGGCCCCGTCATCGACCCGTGGGAGGTGCCCGACGGCTGGACCGTCGCAGGGCCGAGGGAGTGGGAGGTGGCGCTCCGGCACGAAGGGAGTGTGGTGACCGTGGGCGTGCAGGGCAGGGTCTCGGGTGGGGCGAGGGCACGGGTCGGCGACGGCCCATGGCTCGAGGTGCGCGCCGAGGGCCGGGGCGCGGGCGAGCTCGCGCTGACGATCGACGGCACCACCGGGGCGTGGCGCACTGCGGCGCGGGGCACTGATGTCTGGGTCGGTCGCCGGGGAGACACCTGGCGGTTCTCCTCCGAAGAACACGTCCGGCGTGGAGGCCGCGAACCGCAACGCCTGGCGGGGCCGGTCACGAGCCCGATGCCTGGGGTGGTGGTCGCCGTGCACGTCGGTGTGGGGGAAGCCGTGCGTGCCGGGCAGCCCCTCGTTGCGATCGAAGCCATGAAGATGGAGCACGTCGTCGTCGCACCTGCGGACGGTGTCGTGACGGAGCTGCTCGTCGAGCCTGGTCAGCCGGTAGGCCTCGACCAGCTGCTCGGCCACCTCGACGACGCTGCAGGGAGCCAGGACGTCGAAGGCGTGGCCGTTGGGGACGAGGGCGCGGACGTCCTGGGCGCGGACGTCGAGGGGAACGGCTGACGTGGGGACCTCGTCGTCGCCTCCGTCGGTGCACCGGCGCCCTGACCTGCCCGCAGCGGTGCGGATCTGGGAGGTCGCTCCACGAGACGGGCTGCAGAACGAGCCCTCGGTCGTTCCCGCCCGGGTGAAGGCAGAGCTCGTGGCGCGCCTCGTCGGCGCCGGGCTCACGACCGTCGAGACGTCGAGCTTCGTGGACCCCGCGTGGGTGCCGCAGCTGGCCGACGCAGAGGAGGTCTTCTCGCTGCTGGAACCTCTCCGTGCGACACCGGACCACGTGCACGGCGCAGCGCTCCACTTCCCGGCGCTGGTGCCGAACCTGAGGGGTCTCGAGCGTGCCGTCTCCTCGGGCGTTCGCGACGTCTGCGTGTTCGCCAGCGCGACCGAGACCTTCGCCTGGAAGAACCTGAACCGCTCTCGGGACGAGGTGCTCGAGAGGTTCGTCCCCGTGGTGACCGAAGCCAAGGCCAGGGGGCTGGGCGTTCGGGCCTACGTGTCGATGTGCTTCGGTGACCCGTGGGAAGGACCTGTGGAGGAGGCGGACGTCGTGTCGGTGTGTGAACGGCTGCTCGAGATGGGCGCTGACGAGGTGAGCCTGGGCGACACGATCGGCGTCGCCACGACCGGTCAGGTCGTCGACATGCTGGACGCGCTGGCGCGTGCCGGAGTCCCGGCGCGCCGGATCGCCGTCCACTTCCACGACACCTACGGCCAGGCGCTGGCCAACACCTTGACGGCACTGTCGTGCGGGATCACGACCGTCGACGCCTCGGCCGGCGGGATCGGCGGATGCCCCTTTGCCAAGAGCGCGACCGGCAACCTCGCGACGGAGGACCTCTGCTGGGCGCTTGCCGGAGCGGGGGTGTCGACCGGCGTCGACCTCGACCGGCTGGTCGAGACCTCGGTGTGGATGGCAGAGCGCCTCGGGCGGCCCAGCCCGTCCAAGGTCGTGCGGGTGCTCGCTCAGAGGAGCCAGGGGACGAGGTCCGAGCAGTGAGACGAGCGCGGCGAGGGCCGAAGGTCGCATAGGGAATCGGAGACGGCGGCGGAGGTGCCGGCCGAGAGGTGCCGCCCGAGAGGTGCCGGCCGAGAGGAGGAAGGGCGATGGCCCCGATGGAGGCCGGAGAGCTGGGCGCGGAGCACGAAGCGCTGCGTGCGACGGTCGAGCGTTTCGCGCGTGAAGAGGTCGCCCCGGTGATCGCCGGGTACTACGAGCACGGGGCATTCCCGTACCCGCTGGTCCAGAAGATGGGGGAGATGGGGCTCTTCGGGCTGCCCTTTCCCGAGGAGTACGGCGGGATGGGGGGCGACGTCTTCGCGCTCTGCCTCGCGATCGAAGAGCTCGCTCGGGTCGATTCGTCGGTCGCGGCGACGCTCGAAGCGGGTGTCGGCCTCGGCGCGATGCCGATCTACCGCTTCGGGACCGAGACACAGCGGAGGCGCTGGCTCCCTTCGCTCTGTGCGGGCAGCGGGCTCGGCGCGTTCGGCTTGACCGAGCCCGGTGGGGGCTCCGACGCCTCGGGCACGCGGACGACCGCGGTACGCGACGGTGACGCATGGGTGGTCAACGGGTCCAAGGCGTTCATCACGAATTCGGGCACCGACATCACCGCCTTCGTGACGATCACCGCGGTCACCGGGAGCGCAGGCGGCGGGCGTCCGTCCATCTCGGCCATCGTCGTTCCGACGGGGACGCCCGGGTTCACCGTCGCGCCGGGGTACTCGAAAGTGGGATGGTGCGCGTCGGACACCCACGAGCTCGCGTTCGACGACTGCCGCGTGCCACTCGGCAATCTGCTCGGAGAGGAGGGGCGCGGGTACGCCCAGTTCCTCTCCGTCCTCGACGAGGGACGGATCGCGATCGCGGCGCTGTCGGTAGGCCTGGCCCAGGGGTGCGTGGACGAGTGCGCCCGGCACCTCTCCGAGCGCGAGGCGTTCGGACGGAGGCTCGGCGAGTCCCAGTTCCTCCAGTTCAAGCTGGCGGACATGGACGCCCGGACGCACGTGGCACGCCTCGCGTACTACGACGCTGCCCGTCGGCTGAGCGCGGGGAGGCCGTTCAAGCGCGAGGCCGCGATCGCCAAGCTCGTCGCGTCGGATGCGGCGATGGTGAATGCCAGGGAGGCGACCCAGATCTTCGGCGGGTACGGGTTCATGAACGAGACGCCGGTCGGCCGCTTCTACAAGGACGCCAAGGTCCTCGAGATCGGAGAGGGCACCTCGGAGGTGCTCCGCATGGTCGTCGCCCGCCACCTGGGGTTCGGGGGCGCCTCTCGAGCCGCAGGCGAGTCCTGACCGAGACCCGCGCACGTCCCAGGACCTCGCCGAGCGACGCGCATCGTTCGAATTCGTCCAGGGCCCGTTCCGGCGGATCGAGAATGTGCTTCGACCTACGCGGCGAAGATGAAATCTTGTGCGGGGTGCTTCACACGACGGCGAAGGGCCCGCATACTGGATAGGTGGCAGTCACCGACGACGGCCGTCTCCTCGCCGACCTGGACCCGGGTGACCATTGGGCGCCGGATGTCCCGAAGGTGCACCTGTCGGGCGTGCAGGCGACCATCCGTGTGCTGGTCGACACGCTTCGTGCCGACCGAGCGGCCGGGAGGCGCACGGCCGCCTTCGTCTCGGGCTACCAGGGGTCGCCGCTCGCCGGCTTCGACAAGGAGCTCGAGATCGCCGTGCGCTCGAACCTCGACGTCGAGATCGTCCATCGCCCCGCGGTCAACGAGGAGCTCGGCGCGACGGCGGTGATGGGGAGCCAGCTTGCCAGCACGCTCGCCTCGGCGCGGGTCGACGGCGTGCTCGGGGTGTGGTACGGGAAGGCGCCAGGGTTCGATCGGAGCCTCGACGCCCTGCGACACGCGAGCTTCGCGGGCGCATCTGCGAACGGCGGCGCGCTCGCGATCGTGGGAGACGATCCCTCCGCCAAGTCCTCCACCCTCCCCAGCGCCTCCGAGGCGGTGCTCGCGGACCTGGGCATGCCAGTGGTCTTTCCCCGCTCGCTCGAGGAGGTCCTCGACCTGGGCCGCCACGCCGTGGCGCTCTCGCGCTTCACGGGCGCGTGGGTCGGGATCAAGCTCGCCACCTCGATCGCCGACGCACAGGGCACCGTGGCACTGCGCGGGTGGCGCAACATCGTGCCCGAGGGCTATGTGAGCGCGCCGGTGTCGGGTGACCTGCTCACGCCGGCCACCCTCGAGCGCGAGCAGGTCGTGCTCACGGACCGCATCGCAGCCGCGGCCTGCTACGGCGACGCGAACCGTCTGAACCGGATCTCGGTGGCGCCCGAGCGCCCGCGTCTCACGATCGTGGCGGCGGGCACCGTCTACTCGGAGGTGGTGGAGGCATTGCGTCTCCTCGGCCTCGACGACGACGCACTCCGCGCGAACGGCGCGGCGCTCGGCGAGGTCGGCATGCCGTTTCCGATCGGACCGGGGTTCGCACGCGCGATCTCCGACGGCGTGGAGCAGGTGATCGTGATCGAGGAGCGGCGCGACCTCGTGGAGAGCCAGCTCCTCTCCATGATCGCCCGCCGGCCGCGGAGCCCTGCGCTGCTCGGCAAGCTGGACCTCGACGGGCGCCCGCTCGTGCCTCGCCATGGCGTCCTCGATTCGGCGTCGATCGCTCGCATCCTCGGGCCCCTTCTGCGAGCGAGCCTCGGCTCCGTGGTGAAAGAGCTGGCTGAGCCTCGTCAGCGCATCGAGGTGAGCGCGGGCACGCGCGTGCCGTGGTTCTGCTCGGGCTGCCCGCACTCGGTGAGCACCGTCGTGCCCGCAGGGACGCTCGTGGGGGAAGGGATCGGTTGCCACACGATCATCCACTACATGCCCGAGGAGCGCGTCGGCCGTCGCGTCGGCCTCACCCAGATGGGAGGGGAGGGCGCGCAGTGGATCGGCATGGAGCCGTTCGTCCAGGAGCGCCATCTGGTGCAGAACGTCGGCGACGGCACCTTCTTCCACTCGGGCCAGCTCGCGCTTCGCGCCGCGGTCGCCGCCGGAGTGCCGGTCACCTTCAAGATCCTGTGGAACGGTGCGACCGCGATGACGGGCGGCCAGCAGGTCGTCGGGGGCACCGCGTCCGCGGTCGATCTCGCGCGCATGGTGCTGCTCGAGGGCGCGGCCCGCGTCGTGATCACCACTGACGACCCCTCCCGCTACCGCCGCACGCGGCTGCCCCGAGGGGTCTCGGTCCGCTCGCGCGACGACGTGGTCGCCGTCCAAGAGGAGCTCGCGGCCGTCGACGGCGTGACGGTGCTCGTCCACGACCAGCAGTGTGCGACCGAGTTGCGCCGAGCGCGCAAGCGCGGCTTCGCGCCCGAGCCGTCCGAGCGCGTCGTGATCAACGAGCGGGTCTGCGAGGGCTGCGGCGATTGTCAGGTGAAGTCGAATTGCCTCTCGCTGCAGACCGTCGACACGCCACTGGGCCCGAAGACCCGGATCGACGAGGACAGCTGCAACGTCGACCGGGCGTGCCTGAAGGGCGACTGCCCTGCCTTCACGCTCGTGAAGGTGCGCCCCGGCGACCATCGGCATCCACGGGCTGCGCCCATGGAGGATGCCGCCACGACGAGCGCCGCGCAGGACCTGCCGGACGCACCGGTGGTCGTGCTCGATCGGGCGCTCACCGTCCGGATCGCAGGCATCGGCGGGACCGGCGTCGTCACGTCCGCGCACCTCCTCGCGTGGGCGGCGCTGCTCGAGGGTCTCGAGGTCTGGGGGCTCGACCAGACCGGGTTGTCCCAGAAGGCCGGCCCGGTGATCTCCGACCTGCGGATCGGCCCCGGCGCCGCCGACCGGACGAACGTGCTCGGGGAAGAGGAGCTCGACGTGCTCTTCGCCGCGGACCTCGTGGCCGCGAGCGTGCCGAAGGTGCTCGTGAGCATGGCGCAGGGCCGCACGGCGGTCGTCGGCTCGTCCGCCTCAAGCCTGAGCGGGCCGATGCTCCTCGGCCTCGAGTCGCGTGAGGTTCCGGTCGCCGAGCTGGAGGCCGTGCTCACCGCCGCGGCGGCTGACGACCGTGCCACCTTCCTCGACGCGGTCGCCGTCGCCCACGAGGCGGGCGCGCCCGAGACCGCGGCGAACGTCGTGCTGCTCGGGGTGGCGAACCAGCTTGGGCTGCTTCCCGTCTCTGCTCGGTCGATCAGGAACGCCATCGAGCGCAACGGCGTGGCGATCGACGCCAACGTCGCTGCCTTCGAGGCAGGGCGACGCTGGGTCGTGACCCTCGATCGAAGGACGCGCATGCCGTCCGCCGGCCGTGAGGCGGGTGGCGAGCCAGGCGGCGAAGCCGGTGCCCATCCGATCACGAACGTCGAACAGGCCGGTGCGCGCGCGCTCACAGGGGTCGACCTCTCCGCGCTGCCCGCCGCAGGCAGGCGGCACGTGGAATGGCTCGCCGGTGACCTGGTCGATTACCAGGACGAGGCGCTCGCACGCCGTTTCGCCAGGCTCGTGGGGGAGACGGCGGCGGCCGAGCGACGTGTCGGAGGCGACGGCCGCCTCACGGCCGGTGTCGCCTTCGGGTACCACAAGCTGCTCGCGTACAAGGACGAGTACGAGGTCGCGCGCCTCCTCCTCGACTATCCCGCCGCCGACCCATCCGGGGGAGGCACGACCTGGCTGCTGCACCCGCCCGTGCTGCGTGCGAAGGGGCTCGGCCACAAGATCCGCCTCGGGAGCTGGTCGCGCCCGGTGCTCCGCGCGCTCAGGGCGTCGCGCCATGTCCGGGGGACCCCGCTCGACCTCTTCGGCAGGACGGAGCTGCGCCGGACCGAGCGCCAGCTTGCGTCGGAGTACGCCGAAGCGATCGGCTTCGTCCTTTCGAGCCTGGACGCAACGAACCTCCCGCTCGCCACCGAGATCGCGAGGCTGCCAGACCGCGTCCGCGGCTACGAGCACGTCAAGGAGGCGAGTGTCGCTTCGTACCGGGAGGAGCTTGCCGAGCGTCTGGTGCGCTTCGGGCAGGGGTGAGCTCCTCTCCCGCGACGGTCTCCCAGACGCGCACCTGGTCGTAGACGAGAGACGTCCGAGCGTCGACCACCTCGTCGCGCACCGTCACGTGGTCGAAGACGAAGTCTCGCAGGTGGGCGACGTCGCGCGTCGCGACCTCGACCAGGAAGTCGTCCGTCCCCGTGACCGTCCACACCGCGAGCACCTCGGGAGCGGCGAGCATCTCCTGCTGGAACGCCCGAACCGACACCGTCGTCTTCGGGCGCATCCGGACGCTCACGATGGCGCGCAGTGGCCTTCCGATGGCATCGAGGTCGACGTCCGCGTGCCATCCCCTGATCACCCCCTGCGCCCGCAACGCGCGGACCCGCTCGAGGCAGGTCGACTGTGCGATCCCGACCGCCTCGGCGAGGTCCTTGTTCGTCTGGCGCGCGTCGCGCTGCAAGAGCCGCACCAGGGCAAGATCCGTGGCGTCGAGCCGTGGCGGTTGTCCGTCCACCGCCGACAGGCTAGGCCGTCGGGCGGAGCCGTACCCGGGCCGGCGTCCCCGGCTCTCGGGTCTCAGTCTGCGTGGACCGCGCGCAGCCCGGCCCATGCCAGCTCGGCGAGGCGCCGTGCGAGGCGCTGCGCTTCTGCATCCGACCAGCCTTCGTCCCCGGAGCGGTCCGACCTCTCGCCCTGCGTCTCGATCCAATGGCGGCCTGCTCCTTCGGCCATGCCCACGACGGCGTGCGCGAGGAACCTGCGGTGGGCGGGATCGAGTCCCGCAGCGATGAGCGGGTCGATCGCCTCCGCGATCGCGTCCTCCACCTTGCGACGCGCGACGCCCAGGTCGGGGTCGGTCGGGCTGCTTCTCGAGTAGAGGAGCCGGAACGCTGTCTCGTGCGTGA
>JAKAQM010000235.1 GCA_021822565.1 Actinomycetes bacterium
GCCGTTCAGCGAGAGGAGCTCGTCGCCGACGCGTAGGCCTGCACGGGCCGCCGGGGACGCCTCGGCGACCGCCGTCACCTTGGGCGCCGACATGCCTCGAAGGCTACCTGTGGCACGCCCCTGGCCGGTCACGCGCCGTGCCCGGCACGTGAGCCGGCCGGCAAGGAGTGGACGATTGGCCCTGTTCGCGCGCTGGCGGGGTCGCGCATGATCGAGATGGCGCCCGCGCCGCACGCGGGACGAGGCAACACGGAGATGGGTGGTCGTCACATGCTCGAAACCTCGGTGATCCGTTCGATCTCCGCATGGGCTGGAGGGGCTCCCATCACGAGCTTCTACCTGGACGTGGACGGGCGACGCTCGCCGCGCTGGCCGGACGTCGAGCTGCGTGCCGGCCACCTGCTGCGCCTCGCCCGCCAGCGTGCGCACGCCCGGGACCAGCTCGGAGCCGGGAGCGCGGCCTCGGGCGCATCGGCAGAGGCGGACCTCGCCGGGATCGAGCGGTGGCTCGGCCACGACCTCGACCGGTCGAAGGTCCGGGGCGTCGCGCTGTTCTCCTGCACCGCCGAGGGCCGGTTCGAGAGCCTCCTCCTTCCGGAGCCGGTGCGCGACCAGGTCGTCGTCGACCTGGAGCCCGACGTGGCGCAGCTGTGCCTCCTGTCGTCGGCGAGCTGGCGCGCCATCGCGCTCGGGGTGGACCGGGAGCGATGGCGCATGATGCGCCTCGAGGAGGACGGCGAGGAAGAGGAGATCGACGTCGTCGACGACCGCCTTCCCCACGGGATCGACGTCGACATCGAGCTCGCGGGGTTCGGGCACCACGACGAGGAGCTGGTACGCGAGCACTACCACCGCGTGGCGCGCTCGCTCGAAGAGGAGCTGCGCCGCCGGCCCGAGGCGCGCGTGGTGCTCTGCGGGCCCCAGGAGTCGCTGCGTGAGCTCGAGGCGCACCTCCCCGAGCGCGTGCGTGCCCAGGTCGCGGGCCGTGCCCACCTCGAGCTGGACGCCGCTCCGGCCGAGCTGGCCCGCTGCGCGCGCGAGGTCCTCGAGGCCGCCGACGCCGACCGGCGCTCGGCCATGGTCGCCGAGCTGCGCGGGCGCGTGGCGACGGGCGGCGGCGCCGTGGCGGGGATCGACGCCTGCCTGGCCGTGCTCGGGACAGCCCAGGCCGAGAGCCTGCTCGTCGAGCGCACCTTCGAGATGCCCGGCGGGCGATGCGAGGGCTGCGGGCTGCTCGTCACCGCCACGGCTGGTGCGTGCCCGCGCTGCGGCGGGCACGTCCGGCCGGTGGAGAACGTCGTCGACGCAGCGGTCGGCGATGCCTACCTCCACGACGTCACGCTCGTGGCGCTCCCCGACGGCGAGCTGGCCGATCTCGGGCGCATCGGCGCCCTCGTGGCGGCATGGGCGCGCACCGAAGTCCGCACCGAAGGCCACACCGAAGGCCACGCCGAAGGCCGCACCGAAGGCCTGGAGCCCTCCGATGCCTGAGGGCGTGGTGCGATGGTTCGACGAGTCCCGCGGCGACGCGGAGATCCTCCGGGACGGGCGCGCCTACCACGCGCCACCAGGGGCGCTCGAGCCCGGCGCCCGCCACCCCGGAGCGAGGGTGCACTTCGACATCGAGCGGGTGGACGGCGTGGAGCAGGCGATCGACGTGCGCCTTCGCCAGAGCGCCCTCGCCTCGCGGCACCGGCACCGCCTCGGTACGCTCGCCGGGGCGAGGCGCTTCGACACGAAGGGACCCTCCGTCGTGGCCAAGGCGCACCCGGAGCTCCACCTCGCCGAGGCGCACCCCCTCCAGGTCGCCCGGAGCTGGGCGACGGCTGTTGCGGGCGGCGACGTCGCGGGTGCGCTGGCCCTCTACTCGCCCGACGCGACCGTGCGCACGGGGGACGGCCGATCGATCGAGGGCAGCGCCGCCCTCCAGGAGTGGCTGTCGGAGAGCCCCGCGCTCGGCTGCGCGCGCCATGCGCACGTCCGCGGGAGCCGCGACCGAGCTGACCAGGCGATCGTCTCGTGGCCGGCCGAGGCCCCCGGGGAGGCCGGGCTCACGCTCGACTGCCGGATCGCGCACGGCGAGATCGTGGAGCAGCAGGTCGAGCAGGTGCTGGAGGCCGCCGCGCCGACCGAGGTGGCCCCGGGCGGCGGCGCCGCCGAGACCCTGGCGCTCACCACCTGGGGACCGGTCGGGGAGCGTGCCGAGACGCGCGCTCGGGAGAAGGTGGCGAGCATCATCGCGGAGCACGAGACGCCCGTGCTCTTCGCCAGGGTCAAGCTGGCCTGGGAGCCGGACCCCGCGGTGGTGCGGCGGGCGCGCGCGGAGGTGCTGCTCGACGTGAACGGCGTGCCGCTCCGTGTGCAGGCCACGGCGCACGAGATGACAGAGGCGGTGGACCTGCTCGCCGATCGCCTGCGCCGCCAGCTCGAGCACCGGGCGCGGCGCCTCGAGGAGCTCCAACGCTTCGACGGCGTGGCCAGGCCCGGGGAATGGCGGCACGGGGACCTGCCCACCGAGCGCCCGTCGTACTTCGACCGGCCGGTCGCCGAGCGCCAGCTCGTGCGGCACAAGACCTTCGCCGTCGGGGCGCTCACCTGCGACGAGGCGATCTTCGACATGGACCAGCTCGA
>JAKAQM010000078.1 GCA_021822565.1 Actinomycetes bacterium
GTCCCAGTTCAGCGCCCACCCCCTGTCCTCGAGGCGCCGTTGGGGGCAGGCGGTCGCAAGGATCTGCGCTCTCGGCGCTCGCTCCAGCCCAGCGGAGATGTCGAAGCCGCATGCCCACTGCGATTCGGAGTCGTTCACTGGCGATCGTAGCTGCCCACTGTCCCGCGTACCGTTGCGACGCTCAACCACGGCGGGTGTCAGCCAGTCCGCGTCGGGCGACCGTTGCGTCACGTGAACCGAGACTGCAGCCGCATCGGCACCGTCTCTTCGCGGGAGCGAGACAGAGGACGATGCTGAACCCCCGCACGGGCCCGCGCGTCCCTGCCCACCAGGTGACGACCCGCCATCTCGGCGCCGCCTATCCCCTCCTCACCGAGGCCGGCCTGGGGCACCGAGGTGTCCTCGTCGGGCACGACCTCCTCGGCGGGTCCTTCGTGCACGACCCCTTCGAGCTCTATGCGGCCGGGATCCTCTCGAATCCGAACATGATCGTCTTCGGACAGATCGGCCGAGGCAAGAGCGCGTTCGTGAAGACCTACCTCTGGCGGCAGGCGGTCTTCGGACGCCGAGCGTGGGTCGTCGACCCGAAAGGCGAGTACTGCCCGCTCGCCGCAGCCTGGGGAACCCGGCCGGTCGCGCTCCGCCCTGGCGGTTCGGTCCGGCTGAACCCGCTCGACCCGGGGCCGGCAGCAGAAGAAGACCAAGGCGACGCCATCGACGGCGCTCCCGGGATGGCCAACCGCCGCCAGGCCGAGGTGCTGGCGTCGCTCGCTTCAGCGTGCCTCGGCCGCCAGCTGTTGCCCCGCGAGCGTACGGCCACGGATCTCGCCCTGTGCGCGGCCTCCGCGGCTCGCGGCGTACCGACGCTCCCACAGGTCGTCGATGCCCTCCTCGACCCGAGCGCCGAGTCCGCCGCGAGCGTTCGGACGGACCGCGCGACGCTGCTCGAAGACGGGCGCGACGTCGCACTCGAGCTCCGCAGGCTGGTCCACGGTGACCTGCGCGGCATGTTCGACGGGCCAACCACGCCGGGCCTCGATCTCGGAGGCCCGTTCGTCTCGCTCGACCTCTCCGCCCTCTACAGCTCGCCCGCTCTCGGCGTGCTCATGGCCTGCGCGACGGCGTGGCTGCAGGCAACCCTGGCACGTCAGGCGACGGTGCCCGGTGCGGCGCGCGTCTTCGTGGTCGTGGACGAAGCGTGGGCGGTGCTCGCCAACCTGGGCGTGGCGCGATGGCTCCAGGCGTCGTGGAAGCTCTCCAGGGCCTACGGCGTCGCGAACGTCGCGGTGCTCCACCGAGTCTCGGATCTGCAGGCGGTGGGGGCAGCAGGCTCGGAGCAAGTGGGACTGGCGAACGGCCTCCTCGCCGACTCCGAGACCCGCGTCGTCTACGGGCAGGCACCCGGCGAGGTCTCCGCGGCACGCGAGCTCTTGTCGCTCTCGGAGACCGAGGCAGATGTGGTGCCCCAGCTGAGGCGCGGTGTCGCGCTGTGGAAGGTCGGGCGGCGATCGTTCCTCGTCCGCCACGTCCTCGGTCGCGACGAGCGAGCCATCGTCGACACGGATGCTGCGATGACGGCGCAGCCGGCACGGCGCAGTCATCTCGACGCGAGCCACCAGCCCGACGTCGGCACCGCTCCCGCCTCGTTGCAGCTGCTGTCCGTATGAGCGGGCACGTCCCCCTTCTGCTTGCGGCTGGGGCCATCGGCGCCATGCTGGTGGCCGGTCTCGGAAGCTACAGGAGCACCTCTTCGAGCCGCGGTTCGCAGGACCGCGGGTTGCCCGGCGCACCCGGGAGGTCCGGGAGGTCCGGGCCGCGCGGGCGGCTCGGCGCACCCGGGAGTTTCGGGTCACGCGGGCTGCGCGCCGCACCCGGGAGGTCCGGGCCACGCGGAGGCCTGGCACGAGGGCTCTTGCGCCCATTGCACGAACCGACCCCCCCTGGAGGCGCACGGTGGGCACGCCACGCCGATTTGCGCGACATCGTGACCGCCGGGCTCCCTCCTGACCGATTGGTGCTGGGCGAGGAAGCGGGCCGCGCGTTGCGCCGTCGGGTGCTCGCTGCGGAACCGGCGCAGTCGCTTGCCGTCATCGGCCCGACCCAGAGCGGGAAGACGACCGGGCTCGCCGTACCCGCGATCCTGGGCTGGGGAGGACCGGTACTCGCGGCGAGCGTCAAGACGGATCTCGTCCGGGACACGGTCGAGTGGCGACGACGATGCGGGACGGTGTGGTGCTTCGACCCTGCAGGAACGACCGGGCTGCCGCGCAGCTCGTGGTCCCCGATCTCCTCCGCGCGCACCTGGTCGCAAGCCCGCCGGGCGGCAGCCGACCTCACCGACGTGGCGCGCGGCGAGGGAACCAGCGCCGACGGAGAGTTCTGGTACGCCACCGCGGCCAAGCTCCTGGCACCACTGCTCTTCGCCGCCGCGACGGCGGGGCGCACGATGCACGACGTCGTGCGTTGGGTGGATACCCAGGAGACCGAGGAGGTGCTCGAGATCCTCCACGCGTCGGGCGTTCCCGAGGCGCTACAAGCGGCGAGGGCGACGTGGCTCCGGGACGAGCGGCAGCGTTCCGCGGTGTACACGACGGCGGAGACCGTCCTCGAGCCGTTCGCGGAGCCCGGCATGGCCCAAGAGCTCGAAGCGCTCTTCCACACGCCCCCTTACGGGACGCGGGTCGAGACCAGCGGGCACCTTGCATCGCCGGCAGGCGGAGGGACTGGGGTCGGAGGCGTGATCGACCCCGACGCGCTGCTCCTCGGCTCTCACACGATCTACGTCTGTGCGCCGGCACACGATCAGCACCGGCTTCGCGCAGTGTTCGCGGCCCTCGTCTCACAGGTGGTCCGCACGGCCTTCGCCGCGTCGGCACGGGCAGGCCGACCACTCGACCCGCCGCTGCTCGTCGTGCTCGACGAAGCGGCGAACATCGCGCCGTTGAAAGAGCTCGACGGGCTGGCCGCGACCTGCGCCGGTCACGGAGTCCAGCTGGTCACCGTGTGGCAGGACCTCGCACAAGTCCACGCCCGTTACGGGGAGCGCGCTGCCACCGTCGTCAACAACCACCGGGCGAAGCTGTTCCTGCCGGGGATCGCCGACCCCGGAACCCTGGACTTCGCGAGCCACCTGGCAGGGGACCAGGAGCTTGCCACGCCCTCGGTCACGCTCGGCGCCCGTGGTGAGCGAACCGTGACGACGTCGCTGCAGGTGCGGCGCCTCTTGGCGCCAGACACCCTGCGCCGTCTTCAGAAGGGCAGGGCGGTCCTCCTCTACGGCGCGATGCCGCCGGCGCTCGTGCGGCTCCGACCGTGGTTCTCGGATCCCGAGCTCTCCCGGCGAGGTGAGTTGGGCCGCGCTCCGGGCGAGCCACCCGCGGCGCGCGGTTGCACGAGGCGCCGGAGGCGGCCGTGGGAGCGGCGGGGGAGGCGCTGAACTGAGGGCACGGCGTTACAGTCGCGCGCGTGACACACGACGACCACGACGTCTGGGGCGCCGACCGGCCGCACACGCTCGCGATCGATGTCGGCGGCACGGGGCTCAAGGCGTCGGTCCTCGACGCCGCGGGGGCCATGGTCACTTCTCGCGTCCGTACGGCCACGACGTACCCATTGCCTCCGTCAGGAGACGGAGGCCTCGTCGGGAAGCTGAGCAAGCTCATCGCGAAGCTGCCGGAAGCCGACCGCGTATCGGTCGGCTTCCCAGGCATGGTGCGCAACGGCATCGTGCTGAGCGCGCCGCACTTCGTGATGAAGGGCGGTCCCGGCACCGACGCGGATCCGAAGCTCGAGAAGGCCTGGGACCACTTCGACCTCGCCGAGACCCTGCGCACCATGACCGGAAAGCCCACCCGCGTCGCCAACGACGCCGATGTCCAGGGTCTCGCGGTCGTGACCGGGGTTGGCCTGGAGCTCGTGATCACGCTTGGAACCGGCTTCGGCACCGCCCTGTTCCTGGAGGGCGCCCTCATGCCCCATCTCGAGATCGCCCACCAGCCCTTCCGCAAGGGAGAGACGTACAACGACCAGCTCGGCGAGCGCACGCGAAAGGACATCGGCGACGAGCGCTGGAACCGGCGACTCGCCAAGGCTGTCACCAACCTGGACGAACTGGTCTTCTTCGACCACCTCTACATCGGCGGAGGCAACGCCCGTCGTGTCCGCATCGCCGGGCTCGGCGCCTTGGCACGCAAGGTGACGGCCGTCGACAACACTGCGGGCATTCTCGGCGGCATCAAGCTCTGGGAGGGTCACCACATGGGCCTCTGAGCGGGCGGGACAGGCCCGAAGGGGCACTCCCCTCCGGCTCCGCAGCGCCTTCCTCCGTCGGCCGGCGCCTCGTCCGCCTCGCTCCCTCCGTCGGCTGGGTAAAGTGACGTGCCGTCACGGAGCATGCGCTCGTAGCTCAACGGACTAGAGCATCTGACTACGGATCAGAAGGTTGGGGGTTCGAATCCCTCCGAGCGCGCTGAGAAAGTCCAGGTCAGGGGCACATTTTTCCTCGGTGCCTTGCGGCCTAGGCGCCCCCGGGGGCCGTGTCGAGAACGGAGGTGCTCTCACGGTCCAAAGACCGGCTCGCCGAGGACGGCGAGGATCTCGTCCCCCCAGCGCTCCAGCTTCATCGGACCCATGCCCTTGCACTGCGCAAGCTCGGCGAGGGTGCGCGGGCCGCGTTCGACGATGGACAGCAGGTGCTTGTCGTGGAGCACGACGAACGCGGGCACGCCCGCCTTCTTCGCGGCCTGCGCGCGCCACGCTCGAAGCGCCCCGGCAAGCGCGTCCCGGTCGGCCGCGCGCATGGGCCGGGGCACAGAATGACGCTCACGCTCGGCGGCACATCCCGGTGCCGTGCGGTCGGCCGGCGCTCGTGGCGCCCTCCTCGACCGATCGGCGAGGGGCGCTCTCGGCCGAGGCGCCTCGAGCTCGCGCACGAACGGCGAGGGCGCCGAGGCGTCCGCCAGCACCACGACCTGCTGCTTGGCTCTGGTGAGGCCGACGTGGAAGACCCGCCGCTCGCCCTCCTCGTCGTCGGACAGACGGTGGGGCATGATGCCGCTCGAGGCCCCGTACACGACGACGTAGTCCCATTCGCGGCCCTTGATCTTGTGGATCGTGGAGAGCAGCACGGCTGGTCCGACCGGAGCAGGATCGTTGAGCTGCCGGCGCAGCCATGTCTCGAGATCCGCAGCCTCGGGATGGAGCGCCGCCACCGACTCCAAGGCGACGAGGTCATCGAGATGGGTCGAGCGATCGGCCTCCTTCCTCGACGAGTCGAGCGCGTCCATGGTCGTCCCGAGGCCGACCTCCCCGCGGATGGCCCGAAGCGCCTCGACGCTCGACACCTTGCACCGGCGCGCCACCAAGGCGATGGCGTCGGCGTACTCGGCGACCTTCGGTCCATCTCTGCCCGACAGACGGCCGGCGAGCCCTCGAATGGCGCCGAGGGAGGTCACGGGCTTCTCGAGGAGCATGTCGACAACGTTCCGGGCGATGCCCCGCGGTGGACGGCGCAACGTCGTTTCGAGATCGCCGCGCGAGATGGCGTCCGGCGCGAGGGCGATGCGGAGGTACGCGAGGGCGGCCCGGACGCCGGTGCGCTCGAGCACCTTCGGCCCGAGGGGTCGGGTGCAGGGTATGCCGGCCGTCGTGAGCTCGATCTGCACGGGCAGCAGCACGGAGCTCACCCGGGCGAGCACCGCCACGTCGTCGTACGCGGCCCCGGCGGTGATCCACGACGAGAGGATGTCCCGGGCTTCGCGGGCCAGCACGTCCGGCGGTCCACCGCTCACGACGACGGGACCCTTGCCGAGGAGGGGCCCGTCGAACGGGGGCAGCTCGTCCCGTCCGCCCGGGCGGGCGCGGATCGCCTTGCTGATGCGCTCCTCGTTGTGCGACAAGAGGTTCGTGGTAGCTGCGACGATGCCAGGAGCACAGCGGTAGTTGACCTCGAGTGCGCACTCCGCGGCGAAGGGGAAGTAGCGGCTGAAGTCGATGAGGTACTCGGGGGTGGCACCCGAGTACCCGTAGATCACCTGATCGTCGTCGCCGACCCCGAAGCAGTCGAAGCCTGGCGCGCACAGCAGGCGGATCAGCAGCAGGTGCGCGGGGTTCAGGTCCTGGAACTCGTCGACGAGCATCGTCCGGCACCGAGCCTGCGCCTCTCGCCGGGTGATCGGATCGGTCAGCAGGATCTCGATCGCCCGGTAGACCTGCTCGTCGTAGTCGACGGCCCCGGCGAGCCGGAGCGCGTCCCGGTAGCGGTCGAAACCCTCGGTGAGACCGGCCGCGTCGGGAAGGGCTTCTTCCACTGCGGCCGGCGACTGCAGGCCGAGGCGAACCGCCGACAGGGCGTCGATGTAGGGCGAGACGGTGTCCGCGTTGGCCCGCCGAGGGACCTCGAAGACCTTCTGGACCAGCTCCCTGACCTTCCACTCGTCGCCGAGGACCTCGAGCCGGTTCCGGCCGAACTGCGTGCAGATCCACAGGCCGAGGCTGTTGATCGTCCGCACCTGGGTGCCTTCGCCGCTCCTCGCCAACCCGGTGCGCCTCCGCAGCTCTTCCGCGGCCTTGTCGTTGAAGGCGAGCGCCATGATCGAGGAGGGGGCGGCACCCCGGTCGCGGAGCAGGTGCCGCAGGCGCTCGGTGAGCACCCGCGTCTTTCCGGACCCCGCCGGCGCGATGACCCGCGCCGGACCGGCGCCGTGCTCGACCGCTCGCCGCTGGTCGTCGGCAAGTGTCCCCGCTGCGGGCTCGTACCGCACCGTTCGAAGCTCACCTTCCTCGACGCTCCAGCGGTGGACCAGGCTGGCCTCGGCGACGGCTGGTGGAGGGAACGGGCCGCCGTCGACATAGATGGGCATGCCATCGGGACCAACGAGGTCGGCGGAGCTCCCGCTCACCACGCCACGACCGGCGAGGAGGCGCAGGGCTCGGCGCCCGTGCCACCAGATCGGGTCGCCTGACCTGGCGTCGTAGGCGTTGGCCCAGACGAGGAACTGCAGACGCTCTCGCAGGAGCTCGAACGACGGGGTGAGCGACCAGACCGGCTCCTTGCACGTCTCGGGCTCTCGGAGCGCCGCCGCGTCGCAGGCGAGCTCGATGACGACCGGTTCCCGGCACACCCACGCCGAGTGGAGTGCAGAGACGGCGCTCGAGGGCATCGCCAACGCCGTCTCGTCGACCACGAGCCGGCGGCAATCCGACCACGCGGGCGGCGCGACCTGACCGGCCGCGACGACGACGCTGCGGCCCAGCGCATCGGGTCCGGGCACGACCATCGGGCGCACGGTACCGAATTCCAGACCCCTCGCCCGCCTCCCCGCCGCCTCCTGGCCGCTCCGCCGCCTCCTGGCCGCCTCCTGGCCGCTCCGCCGCCTCCTGGCCGCTCCGCCGCCTACGGGGAGTCCCCGCGACGGCAGTGGGCCTACTGAGCCACGAGCACGCCAGCCTCTCGTGCCCAACAGCAGGTCGTCCGCCGAATTGCCGGCTCCACCGGACGCCGGTGCGCGGCGGGGCAGACTGGGTCGACCATGAGCCGCCGTTCTCCACGAGGACCTGGTCGGGCTGGTCCGGTTCTTCGCCGGGCGGGAGCCCTCGCTTCGCGAGAAACACCAGCTGCGGAGGCTGGGAGGCGGGTGATCCCAACCGCGGGGTGGTGGCGATGATCGGCGCCGCGGGGTGGTGGCGATGATCGGCGCCGCGGGTTGGTGGCGATGATCGGCGCCGCGGGTGGGGCCGCGGGAACGACTTCAGCACTCGCCCGGACGACGGGCGGTCTCGAAAGGCTACTCCTCCCTCTGGTGGTGGTGGCCGGCGCGCTCGGGGTCGCCCTCCCGGCGCCCGGCCGATCGGTGGACGGGGCCGGAGGGATCGACCCCACCCTTGCCGTGCTGGTCCTCACCGCCGGGCTGTCCCTCGAGATGGCCGGCGCCCGGCAGCTCCGGGCCCGCTTGGGCCGGATGGCGGGCGCGCTCGCCGCCGGCACGGTGGCCCTGCCGGTGCTTGCCTGGGCGCTCAGCCGGGCTGCGACGGGCGGGGTCCGCGACGGGATCCTCGCCGTCGGCGTGGCCCCGGCCGAGGTCGCCTCGCTGGCCCTCACCGGACTGGCCGGCGGCGAGGTCCCGGTCGCCGCCGCGCTGCTCGCCGGGACCACGGTGGTCACCGTCGTCGTCGCCGGACCGGTCCTCTCCCTGCTCGCCCCGACGGCCGGCCTCCACCCGGTCGACTTGCTCACGACCCTCGCCCTGGTCGTCGCCGCGCCGCTCGCCGCCGGGGCCGCGCTCGCCCCGCTGGTCCGCCGCCGGCCGCGCGCCGTCGAGCTCGGCCGGCTCGTTGGACTGCTCGCGCTGCTCGTGCTGCTGTGGGAGGTCGCCAGCCAGGTGCGTCTCGACGCGCGCTACCTGGTCGCTGCAGGCCTGCTGCTCGCCTTCCTCGCCGGCGGCGCGTCGCTCGGCGCGCTGGTCGCCCATGGGGTCGAACCCGCAGGGCGGCCCGGCTTGCTCCTCCCTCTCGCCATGCGAGACTTCGCTGTCGCGGCCGGGATCGCCACGGCCGCGTTCGGGCCCGGATCTGCTGGCGTGCTCGGCATCTACGGCCTGCTCGTCCTCTTCTTCGGGACCGTCGCCGCATGGCGCTCGACTCGCAGGGCCCGGACGGAAGCGATCCCCGACGGGGACGACGTCACCCCAGCGGCGCCTCGCCCGTGCGAATGGTGACCTACTGATGCGGCGACCCGGGCTTGACGACCATGAGGACGACGATGGCGAGCAGTGCCGCCGCCGCGAGGTAGTTGAGCACGAGCGCGACCCGGTCCCCGAGGAGCGCGCGCAGCTCCGCGCTCGGCGGGAGCCCTTGCGCGGCCAGCGCCCCGGCGAGCTTGCGCGCCCGCTTGGGCCGCTGCCCGCCAGCCCAGCCGACGACTGCGACCAGGCCGAGGAGGCCGATCGCCGCGTCGACCCACGTGGTGCCGTAGCCCCAGTGCCCGAGGTGGACCAGCCACAGCCCGAACGCCCCGGCGAGGACGACCCCTGCGACCACGAGCAGCGCGCCCACGCGTGCCAGGCCGAGCACGAGCGCGATCTCCGAAGAGCTCGTCCGCCTGCGCGCCGCCTCGAATCCCACGATCGCGACGACGGTGCCCGAGACGAGCGTGAAGGCACCGAGGAGGTGCAGGCACAGGGCGAGGTCGTAGAGCCAGGCGGGCGTCATGGGCACAGGCGCACGTCGCCCGAGGGGTCGGGGTCGTCTGCGTCGGCAGTGCCCGCCGCGTCGCCCGCCCGCCCCTGCGCAGCGAGCTCGGCCCTCACCGTGCGCGCGGCCGCCACCATGTTGGCGAGCGCCCGGGTGGCTTCTGGGTAGCCGCGGGTCTTGAGCCCGCAGTCCGGGTTCACCCACAAGCGCCCTGGCCCTACCGCCTCCACGGCCCGGCGGAGGAGGGACGCCATCTCGCCAGCGGAAGGGACCCGAGGCGAGTGCACGTCGTAGACGCCGGGGCCGACGCCGCCCTCGTAGCTCGAGTGCTCGAGCGCCACCAGGAGCGTCATCTTCGAGCGCGCCGCCTCGAAGGACGCGACGTCGACCTCGAGGTCGGCGATCACGTCGAGGACGTCCGCGAGCTCTGCGTAGCACATGTGGGTGTGCACCTGGGTCGCCGGGGCGGCGGCCGAGCTGGCGAGGCGGAACGCACGGGTCGCCCACTGGAGGTACGCATCCCGTTCGCTGCCGCGCAAAGGCAGGCCCTCGCGCAGCGCAGGCTCGTCGATCTGGACGACCGCAACGCCGCTCGACTGCAGGTCGGCCACCTCCTCGGCCAGCGCAAGGCCGACCTGGGCGGCGACGTCCCTGCGGGGGAGGTCGTCGCGCACGAAGGACCACGAGAGCATGGTGGCCGGCCCCGTGAGGATGGCCTTCATGGGCTTGTGCGTCCGCGACATCGCGTACCGGGTCCAAGAGAGCGTGAGCGGTTCGGGGCGGGACACGTCGCCGACGAGCACCGGAGGCCGCACGCAGCGCGAGCCGTAGGACTGCACCCAGCCGGACTCCGGCAGCACGAAGCCCCTGAGCGCGGCGGCGAAGTAGCGGACCATGTCGTCGCGCTCGGGCTCCCCGTGGACCAGCACGTCGAGACCCAGCTCCTCTTGGAGGGCGACCACTCGGTCGATCTCGGCCCGAAGCGCCCGCTGGTACTCCTCCTCGCTCGTCTTGCCCGCCCGCCACGATGCCCGCACCGCACGGAGCTCGTGGGTCTGCGGGAACGACCCGATGGTCGTGGTCGGCAGCACGGGGAGGGCGAGGCGCGCCCGCTGCGCGTCGGCACGCTCGTCCGGCGACCCTGCCCGCCGTGGATCGGCGGGCGCCTCGGCCATCGCGCGGCGGACGGCGTCGTCGCGCACCAGCGCGGACGCCTTTCGAGCCGCCCGGAGCGCCCGGTTGGCCTCGAGCGCTCCTGCAATGCGCTCCCGGCCGTGCTCGGCGCCCTCTGCGAGGACCTCGAGCTCCTTCACCTTCTCCTCGGCGAACGCCAGCCACGAGCGGACCTCGGGGTCGATCTCCGGCTCGGCGCGGAGGCTCACCGGCACGTGGAGCAACGAGCAGGACGTGGACACCACCACCTCGGACGCGTGCGGGCGAATGCGCTCGAGCACGTCGAGCGAGGCGTCGAGGTCGTTCGCCCAGACGTTGCGCCCGTCGACCACACCGGCGAACAGCACGCGCTCGCCGATGCCGCCCGCCGCTTCGAGCAGGCCGAGGTTCTCGGGCCCGCGGCACAAGTCGAGGCCGATGCCCTCGACGGGCAGGTCGGCGAGCGCCGCCATCGCGTCGCCGACGTGGCCGAAGTACGTGGAGACGGCGAGCCTCGGGCGCGACGAGGCACCGGCGAGCCGCAGGTACGCCCGCCTGAAGGCGTCCAGCTCCTCGGGGCTCCGGTCCTCGACGAGCGCAGGCTCGTCCATGCGGACCCACGCCACATCAGCGGCGTCGAACGCCGCCAACAGCTCCGCGTACGCCCCGACCAGCCGGTCGAGCAGCGCGAGCGCGGAGCGCCCCGGCGTCGCGGCGCTGTCTTCGAGAACGGCGCTGCGCAGGAGAAAGGTGAGCGGGCCGAGGAGCACCGGGGTGGTCTCGATGCCGAGCGCCCGGGCCTCCTCCAGCTCACCGAGCGCCTTGGTGGGATCCGCGGCCAAGGCGGTCTCCGGACCGATCTCGGGGACCAGCTGGTGGTAGTTCGTGTCGAACCACTTGGTGAGCTCGAGCGGCGCGATCGGCACGCCGTCTCCGCCGTCTTCGCCGTCTCCTTCGGCGCCTCTCGCCATGGCGAAGTAGCGCTCCACGCTGCCTCGTCCCCCGATCGCGTCGAACCGGGCGGGAACGGCGCCCACGGCGAGGGCGGCATCGAGCACGTGGTCGTAGAGCGCGAAGTCGTTGGACGGCACGAAGCCGACTCCCGCCGCCGCGAGGCCCCGCCAGTTGTCCCTGCGGATGCCCGCGGCGACCTCCAGGAGCGCGCGCTCGCCGATGCGCCCGGACCAGTAGCCCTCGAGCGCCCACTTGAGCTCCCGGTCCCGCCCGATGCGGGGCATCCCGTGCACCGCCGTCCTCATGCGACCTCCCTTCCTGCCCGACCTCCGACCCCCGCCGCCTCCCCCAGGCGGCCGGACCGGGCCAGGCCGTCGAGGAGGAGGTGGAAGTAGACGAGCCCCCCGTACGGCCGCCAGCGCTCGGCCATCGCGGCCACCTCGTCGTAGCCGGCCGAGGAGGGCAGGTCGAAGCGCCGGCGCAAGCTGTTGCGAGCCCCGACGTCGTCGCCGGGGAGGACTTCGAGGCGTCCGAGCCCGCGGAGCAGCACGTACTCCGCGCTCCAGCGGCCGATCCCCGGGAGGGCGACGAGCGCCGCAGTCGCCTCCGCGTCGTCGGCCTCGGCCAGGCGCTCGAGCTCGAGGGCCCCCGTCGCCACCCGCCGGGAGAGCTCGACGAGGGTCGCCGCCTTCGCCGAGCTGAACCCGAGCCGGCGCAGGTCCTCGGGCGCGGCTGTCGCCAGGTGCTCGGCAACGGGGAAGCCCGCCTCGGCGTCATCGAGCGCGACCCGCGGGCCGTAGGCGGCCGCGAGGCGGTCGAGCAGGTGGATGCCGACGTCGAGGGACAGCTGCTGGCAGGCCACCGCGTTGACGAGTGCCTCGAAGACGCTCGGGAAGCGGGGCGGGCGCATCCCCCTGAAGCGCAGGGCGAGCGCTGCGAGACGCTCGTCTGCGGCAGCGAGCTCGTAGAAGCCGGAGAGGTCGACACCGATGCCGAGCATGCGCTCGAGGGCGCGGCGGGTCTCTTCGACCGCGGCCTCCGACGGTCGCCGCCCGCGACGGCGCACCTCGACCACCAGGCGTGCAGCACGACCCCGCTCCTGGCGAACGGCGACCTGCAGCGCCACGCCACCGGAGACGAGGGTCCTCGTGTAGGTCGTGCCGTCCCAGGCGTCGATGGTGTTGTGCGGACGACGCCGCAGCGCCCAGACGGTGAGATCGAGGCGGAAGGGCGGGCGAACCTCGATCGTGACGCGGTCGATGCCCACGCGCTCAGCGGCCCCCGGCGACGAGGACGTCCCGGAGCACCGCGGCGCCCGAGTGCTCGACGTCGCGGGTCGCGGTGAGCAGCACGAGACGCCCGCGACCCGACGCGATGCGCCCACGCAGCCGTTCGACGACCGACAACCCCGGCTCGCGCCCGAGCTCCGTCCGGTATCGACCGGCGAATTCGGCGAAGCGCGCCGGGTCGTGGGCGTACCAGCGGCGCAGCTCGGCGCTCGGCGCCGCGTCCTTGGCCCACTCGTCGTAGTCCAAGGCGGCCTTCTGCACGCCGCGGGGCCACAGCC
>JAKAQM010000236.1 GCA_021822565.1 Actinomycetes bacterium
TGGATCTCCGTCGCGGGGCTCGTGGCGCTCCTCGGCGATCTCGGCGTCGACGAGCGGGCCGCCCGCTCGGCGGTCTCCCGAATGAAGCGACGCGACCTCCTCGTGCCGGAGCGGCGCCACGGCCGCATCGGATATGCGCTCACGGACTACGCGAAGGAGGTCCTCGAGGAGGGGGACCAGCGGATCTTGGCCAGGCGGCCGCCCGCCAAGCTGGAAGACGGATGGGTCGTCGCGGTCTTCTCGGTCCCCGAGTCCAAACGCGGCGAACGTCATCTCTTGAGGTCCCGGCTCGCCTGGCAAGGCTTCGGCAATGTCTCTCCCGGCGTGTGGATCGCGCCCTGGCGCCTCGCCGAAGGAGCGAGGCGCCTCGTCGTGCGTCTCGGCATGGACGGCTATGTCGACTTGTTCCATGCCGACCACGAGGGGTTCGAGACGACCGCAGCGCGCGTCGCTCGCTGGTGGAACTTGGATCGATTGGGGGTGGAATATGCCGAGTTCGCCCGGGAGCAGTCGGCGACCGTGGCGCGCTGGCGCCGGGGTGGCGAAGACGGGAAAGCCGCCTTCGTCGACTACCTGGGGGTGGTCTCGGCCTGGCAGCGGTTCCCCTACCTCGATCCGGGCTTGCCGCCCGAGCTCCTCCCCGCCACGTGGGAGGGACAGCGGGCCGCCGAGATCTTCTTCGACCTCGTCGACCTGCTCTCCGGCCTGGGCGAGCACTACGTCTCCAGCGTGCTGAGCCGCTATTCGCCCTGAGGCGTCGTCTGGTCGATGTGGCAGATTGGTGACGGTCGTCACAGGAGCTTGACATCCGGTCGTGCCGGTGGCAGGCTCGCGGTCGAAGCGACCAGGACAGGAGCGTGGAGGTATGCCAGCGGTTCGGACGAGTGAACTGCAGGTGGTCGGGCGCCGGATCCCGAAGCTCGACGCACCCGAGAAGGTGACGGGCCAGATCGCGTACGCGGACGACCTGCGCATGTCGGGGCTGCTCGAAGGGGCCATCCTGCGCAGTCCGCATCCCCACGCCCGGATCCTGTCGATCGACGTCTCGGCTGCCGAGCGCCTGCCCGGCGTGCGCGCGGTGATCCATGCAGGAAACGTGCGACAGAGCCGTTTCGGGTATGGAAACGACAATATGCCGCTCAAGGGCGACAAGGTCCGCTTCATCGGGGACGAAGTGGCGGCGGTCGCGGCGATCGACGAAGAGGTCGCGAAGAGGGCAATCGATCTGATCCACGTCGAGTACGAGGTGCTCCCTGCGGTCTTCGATCCGTACGAGGCCCTGGAAGATGCGTCGCCCTGCATACACGACGAGCTCGCAGACGTCAGCGGCAACGTCTCCATGCGCTGGGACTTCGACCACGGAGACGTCGATGCCGCTGCCGAACGCGCCGCGGTGGTCGTCGAGGGTCGCTACTCCGCGCCCCAGGCTGCACCAGCTCCGATCGAGACCCACGTGGTGATCGCTTCGTTCAGCCCTTCGGGTCATTTGACGGTGTGGAGCCCGGTCCACATGGTGTTCATGTACCGTAAAGCGCTCGCAGACGTCCTTGGGCTGGACTGGAGGAAGATCACCGTTATCCAGCCCCCCGTAGGCGGGAGCTTCGGAGGAAAGATCGACATCGACACCCATGATTTCATCGCCGTCATGTTGGCGAAGCACGCGAGACGACCGGTTCGCCTGGCGATGAGCAGGGAGGAGGAGTTCATCGGGACGCGCACGCGTCAGCCGATCCACTTCAGGCTGCGGACCGGCGCTGATGCCGAGGGGAACCTGCTCTTTCGCGACGCGGAGGTCGTGTCCGACAACGGCGCCTACAACGCCTGGGGATCGCACGCGATGCTCGTCGCGATGAACACGATCACCTCGATGTATCGGGTGCCGAACAGCCGCATTCGCTGTGCTGTCGTGTACACGAACAAGAATTACGGGGGCTCCGTGCGGGGCTTCGGCAACCCTCAGGCGACGTTCGCAGTCGAGCAGCAGATGGAGGAGCTGGCCGATGCGCTGGGCATGGACCCCATGGATCTCAGACTGCGCAATGCCAACCAGTCCGGCGACGTCACGCCTCAGGGCATGGAGATCACGTCCTGCGGCCTGAGCGAGTGCTTGGAGATCGTGCGCGAGCAGTCAGGATGGGACAAGCGCAGAGGAACGATGCGTGACCGCCATCGGGGTCTCGGAGCGGCAGCGTTCATCCACGTCGGCGGTGGCGCGCGCATCTACGGGTCTGACGGGTGCGGCGCCATCGTCAAGGTGGAGGAATCTGGTCAGGTCACGCTGATCTCGGGTTCCTCTGAGCTGGGTCAGGGCTCGGAGACCGCGCTCGCCATGATCGTCGCCGAGGAGATGGGCGTGCCGATCGAATCGGTCCAGGTCGTCAACTCGAACACGGACATCAAGCCCTGGGACGTCGGCGTGCACGCGAGCCGTACGACGTTCGTCGCCGGCAATGCAGCCCGCATGGCAGCGGCGGCGGCTCGCGACAAGATCCTCGAGACAGCTGCCGACCTGCTCGAGGCGCGTCCCTGCGACCTGCGGGTTCGAGATGGGGTCGTCGAAGTAGCCGACGAACCCGAACGGCGGATCGACTTCG
>JAKAQM010000079.1 GCA_021822565.1 Actinomycetes bacterium
GCGTCGCGCTCGCCCGGCCCGGTGCGTTCGGCCTTCGCGAGCTGCGCGCCTGCCTCACCCGGATGATCTTCCGGCTCACGCTCGTCCAGGGCCCCTTACGTCATCCTCTCGAATTCGAGGAGGCGCTGTGCGCGATGTCGGTGACCGAGGACGGGCCCGACCTCCTCGATGCGATCGGCCGCCTGCGTCCCCGTGAGCGGGCGAGCCTGCGAGCATTCGCGCGAGCACGCGCGTCTGCGATCTCTGCGCAGTGGCAGCCGGTGCCCGCTGCGTGGCTGCCGCGCACCGGCGAGAGCCTCTGCGTGCCCCTCGGGGGCGGCGCAGTGGTGCTGCGCGCGACCGCGGACCTCGTGCTCGCAAGGCCGCCCGGCGGCGGGGTCTCCGCCTGCCTCGTTCGGCTGCACGACGAACGCCGGGGACCCCTCGACGACGGGCAGGCGCACCGCGCGCGCCGGGCGCTCGCGCTTTCCGAGACGCTGCGCAGCGGCGCTCCTCCATGGCGCGTCGCCACCTACGACCCAGGTGCCCGGCGCCTCGACTGCGACGAGGTGACCGAAGCGCTCCTCGCCGACGCGGTGCGCGACGCCCTGGACGCCCTGGACGCCCTGGTGCGGGGATGAGCGCGGTCGCAGCACGCTCGAGCGCGGGCCTCGCGCCGTGGCCGATCCCCGCCACGACCCCGCCGACCCGCATCCCGAGGGCCGACGCGCTGACCGACGCCCTGCTCGGCGGCACTGCGCTCGCCGATCCCGAGACGGCTTCGAGGGAGGCCCGGGCGCGGCTCGAGCGGGGCCTCGCCGCCACCCTCGCGCCCGTCGTGCACCCTCGCGTCGCTCGCATCGGTCATCACCAGGTCGCGCGGGTGCTCGCTGCGCTCCTCGCGGCGAGCCCCACGGCGCTGCCGGTACCCGAGTCCCGCGAGACGTTCCGTTGGAGCTCTTGGACGGCGAGGCGTTCCGTCGGCCTCGCCGCCGTGCGCCTGGGGCTCGACGGTCGCGCCGCGACGCCTTCCGACGCGGTCGCACGGGTCATGTCCGACCCCGGCGGCCCCCTCGGGGTCGGTCGCCAGGGACCCGGGTCCTGCGCCGACTGGCTCTCGTCGCTCGCACCCCCTGCTCGCTCGATCGTGGCAGCCGAAGCGACCGCATGGGCGACCAGGCTCTGGACCTCCCTCGACTGGGGGCGCCTCGACCCTCGGCAGCTCTCGGTGGGCGGGCCGGACCGGTGGTGGCGCTGGTCCGGCACGGGCCGCGCGGCCAGGATCGCCCTGCGCGGGCGAGCCGACATCAGGATCCGGGTCGGCGCGACGGTCCGAGACGGCCTTTCGCACGGCGCGCACCTCGTGGTGCTCGACGGGCACCCGGGTGCCGCCACACGGCACGGGCTGATGCTGAGCGCGCTCGTCGACGCGCTCTCGAGCCTCCGCTCACCGGAGTCCTCGACCGTGCCCAGCCGCGTCGTCGGCTGGTGGCCGGACTCCGGCAGGGCGTGGATCGTCCCGGTCGACGCCGAGACCCTCGCCATCGCGGTCGACGCGGTCGTCGTGACCGCAGGAGCGCTGCTCGGGGCTCCCCACGAGCCGGGAGGAGCGGACGCGCCAGGAGCGCCCGGCGACAACCACTAGCGTGGCACGGCCAATGCAGACTCGAGACGACATCCGCAACGTAGCCATCGTGGCGCACGTGGACCATGGCAAGACCACGCTGGTGGACGCCATGCTGCGCCAGACCGGCGCCTTCGGCGCGCACCAGGAGGTCGCCGATCGGGTGCTCGACTCCGGAGACCTCGAGCGCGAGAAGGGCATCACGATCCTCGCGAAGAACACCTCGGTGCGCTACGGCTCGGTGAAGATCAACATCGTCGACACCCCCGGCCACGCCGACTTCGGCGGCGAGGTCGAGCGTGGCCTCACCATGGTCGACGGGGTGTTGCTGCTGGTGGACGCCTCGGAAGGCCCCTTGCCCCAGACCCGCTTCGTGTTGCGCAAGGCCCTCGAGGCCCGCCTCCCGGTGGTCCTCGCCGTGAACAAGGTCGACCGTGCGGACGCCCGGGTCGACGAGGTGGTCCGCGACGTCGAGGAGCTCTTCTTGGACCTCGGCGCCGACGAGGACCAGATCGCGTTCCCGATCCTCTTCACCAACGCCCGCGCCGGCTGGGCGACCACCGAGCGCGGGGAGGAGGGGACCGATCTCGTGCCGCTGTTCGAGGCCATCGTCGAGCACGTCCCAGCGCCCGTGCACGACCCCGGGGCTCCGCTGCAGGCCCTCGTCTGCAACCTCGACGCCTCTCCCTACGTGGGCCGGCTCGCCGTCTGCAGGATCCACCACGGCACCCTGCGGCGAGGGGCCGTCGTGGGCTGGTGCCGGCTCGACGGCACGGTCGAGCGGGCGAAGGTGAGCGAGCTCTACGTCACCCACGCGCTCGAGCGGGTGCCTGCCGAAGAGGCGGGACCCGGAGAGATCGCCGCGTTCGCCGGGATCGCGGACGTGACCATCGGTGAGACCATCGCGGACCCCGACGACCCGCGCCCGCTCCCGGCGATCACCGTCGACGAGCCGAGCCTCACGATGACCGTCGGCATCAACACCTCGCCCCTCGCCGGGATGGACGGCGGGACGAAGCTCACCGCACGTCTCGTCAAGAGCCGGCTGGACGCCGAGCTGGTCGGCAACGTGTCGCTTCGCGTCACGCCCACCGACCGTCCCGACGCGTGGGAGGTCCACGGGCGCGGTGAGCTGCAGCTCGCCGTCCTCGTCGAGACCATGCGGCGGGAGGGGTTCGAGCTCACCGTGGGCAAGCCCCAGGTGGTCACGCGCGAGATCGACGGCGCGCGGTCCGAGCCCATGGAGCGGGTCGTCATCGACGTGCCCGAGGAGTACCTGGGTGTGGTCACCCAGCTGCTGCCCCTACGGCGGGGGACCATGCTCCAGATGGTCAACCACGGCACGGGTTGGGTCCGCCTCGACTACCGGGTGCCGGCGCGCGGGCTCGTCGGGTTCCGCACCGAATTCCTGACCGAGACCCGCGGCACGGGCGTGCTCCACCACGTCTTCGACGGATGGGCGCCCTGGCAGGGGGAGCTGCGCACCAGGCGGAACGGGTCGATGGTCGCCGACCGGCGCGGCGTGACCACGACCTTCGCGCTCATGAACCTCCAAGAGCGCGGCACGCTCCTCGTCGGCCCTGCCACCGAGGTGTACGAAGGGATGATCGTGGGCGAGAGCTCGCGCGCAGACGACATGGACGTGAACCCGGCGAAGGAGAAGAAGCTCACCAACATGCGCTCCTCCACCGCCGAGGAGCTGGAGCGCCTCACGCCTCCATTGACGCTCTCCCTCGAGCAGGCGCTCGAATTCATCGCCGAGGACGAGTGCGTCGAGGTGACGCCGAGCGCGGTGCGGCTCCGAAAGCGGGTCCTCGACGCATCGGTGCGCGGCCGCCTCCGTGGCCGAGCCAGGTCGGAGCGGCAGCCCACACCCTGAGGAGCGCCGGGATAGCCTCGCGCGCCGCAGGCACTCAGGGCGGACTTCCGACGCCGGACGTCCGGCCAGAGCCCGGGAGGGATGGCAGAGCGGACGAATGCGCGGCTCTTGAAAAGCCGTGGGGCTCCGGTCCCCGTGGGTTCGAATCCCACTCCCTCCGCGCGATGCCCGACGATCACCCCACGACAGGCCCTCCCGCGCATGCCCGCGCCGACGAGGCCGCCATGCGCGCTGCGCTCGACGAGGCGCGCGCGGCCGCGGCCCACGGCGACGTGCCCGTGGGCGCGCTGGCGCTGGCCGACGGCGAGGTGGTCGCCCGTGCGCACAACGAGCGAGAGCGCCGCGGCGACCCCACGGCGCACGCGGAGCTCCTGGCCCTTCGCGCGGCGGCAGACGCGCTCGGTAGCTGGCGCCTCGACTCGGTGACGCTGGTGGTCACGCTCGAGCCGTGCCCGATGTGCGCTGGCGCGCTGATCGCCGCTCGGGTCGCTCGTCTCGTCTTCGGCGCCCCCGATCCGAGGGCGGGCGCGTGCGGCACCCTCTACAACCTCTGCAGCGACCCGCGGCTGAACCACGAGCTGGCGGTGACGAGAGGCGTCCTCGAGGAAGAGGCCGCGCAGCTCCTACGGGAGTTCTTCGCCGTGCGAAGGGCCTAGCCCGGCCGAGCCCGGCCTCCGCACCGAGACCTCGCGAGCCGGTAACCTCTGCGCCGGAGGCGTGCGAGAGCGGCCGAATCGGACGGTCTCGAAAACCGTTGTACCCCCTGGGTACCGTGGGTTCAAATCCCACCGCCTCCGCTCTTGCCACGAGCGTCGCGCATCTGCCAGCGCACGCGGGCTGCCGCGTGGGTGCGACGCGGGTGCGCCAGCCGCGCGCCGCTGCTTCGGGCTCGCGCCGTCCTGGTAGGCTGCCTCCGTCGGCCGCACAGGCCGGATGCCGGCAAAAGCCGGCGGGGTCTCGTTCGGGTTCCTGTTCGAGTGGGCCTTTCGACATGACAGGAGCTTGGTCGTGGCCGCCGTGCGGCTCGCGCCGCTCGCGGGCGCTGCGTCCAACGTGGGCCACGTGGCCGCGGCCCAGAGGCCTCCTGTCACGGTGGAAGCCCGCTCGACGTGGTCCCGAGCCCGTGCCCTCAGGCAATACGTCCTGCGCGATCACGCAAGGGCAGGAACAAGAAAAAAGAAAGAGAAGGCGATCATGCCGATCGGCACCGTGAAGTTCTTCAGCAACGAGAAGGGCTACGGGTTCGTGTCGCGACCCGATGGGGACGACGTGTTCGTCCACTACTCGAACATCGAGGGCAACGGGTTCCGCACCCTCGAGGCCGGGCAGCAAGTGGAGTTCGAGATCGCGCAGGGGCGCAAGGGCGACGAGGCACGCAACGTCAAAGTGATCTGACCAGCCCCGCCCTCCACCACAGGCTCGCCGGCTCCGTCCGGTGGGTCCCGAGCACCGAGAGGAAGGGGTGACCATGGCACGTCCGCGCACCACCGTCGGCAAGCTCCAACGGGATCAGGCGAAGCGGGAGAAGGCGAAGGCGAAGCAGGAGGACCGACTGGCCCGCCGCCAAGAGCGCGGCGAGACAACTCCCCCTGCGCCCGACGAGGACCAAGAGGCACTCCTCGAGCAGTTCGCCCGCCTCCACGAAGACCTGGCAGACGGCCGCATCTCGCTCGACGAGTTCGAGTCGCGCCAGGACGACCTGCGACGACGTCTACGCGTCGACTGACCGATCAGCTCGTGGCACCATCAGCGGCGCCGGAGGTCCCCTCGGCCCCGGTGCCGCTGCGCGTCGTGAGCCAGCGGTGCAGGCCCGCGGCGTTCGAGTGGAAGCCGTTGAGCACCTCGAGCTTCTCGCGGTACTCGGCAGGCACGTGGCTCGTGTCGAAGCTGTAGCGCTCCTCCAGCGCGCTGGCGATGTCGCGACCCTCGCGGAACGCGCGCTCTGCGGTCTCCGCCCAGCCGCGCAGCGTCGCCTCTGCCTCCTCGAGCAGCGTCTGGGGCTCGCCGAGGAGCCCGTAGTGCGCGAGGGCGATGCCCGACGGACGGCGCGCGGCGAACTTGTGCAGGGAATGCAGCGCCTGGTCGAGGTCGAAGTCCGGGGGCGGGGTCGCCGGGCGAAGGACCCCGGCATCCGGGAGCCGAACGCCCACGGCGTCGCCGGCGAACAGGATGCCGCTCACCGAGTCGTGGAGGCCGAGGTGGTGCTTGGCATGGCCGGGAGAGTCCACCGCGGTCAGCACTCGTCCAGGGCCGATCACGACCTCCTCGGTGTCGGCGAGCACGTGCAGCCGCTCGGGAGGCGTGGGCTCCAGGCGGCCGTAGAGCCCGTCGAGGAGCGGACCGTACACGCGCTCGGCGGACGCCACGAGGCGCGTCGGGTCCGCAAGGTGCCGAGCACCTTTCTCGTGGACGTACACCGTCGCGTTGGGGAACGCCCGCGCCACGTCGCCCACGCCTCCTGCGTGGTCGAGGTGGATGTGGGTGACGGCCACGCCGGCAAGGTCGCCCGGCCCGACCCCCAGTCGCTCGAGCGCCGCGAGGAGCACGGCGACCGACGACCGGCTTCCCGTCTCGATGAGCACCGGGGCGGGGCCCTCGACGAGGTACCCGGCGGTCATCCGTCGCCAGCCCCCGAGCAGCGTGTCGATCTGCACGACGCCCGGTGCGATGGGGAAGGGCTCCGCCGGCTCGCCGTCGCCCGGTGGCTCGGCTCCGCCGGCGTGCAGGTGCGTGTGCCCTGTCACGAGGTGACCCGGGCCCGGATCCAGCTCGTCGCTCATACGTCGCTCACCTGGACCACGACCTTCACGTCGTCGGGAACCCGGGAGAGGGCGTCCTCCCAGCGCTCGAGCGCCACGGTGCGGCTCACCAGCTGGGCGAGCCAGCCGCGCTCGGCGCGTGCCAGCGCATCGGCTCCGGCCTCGTAGTGCCGGCGGTTCGCGTTCACCGAGCCGACCACCGACTCGTTGGCCAGCACCATCGAGCGGTTCAGCGCGCCTTCGTCGACCGACAGCTCGCGCCCGCCCGAGGAGACGCCGGTGAGGCACACCACCCCGCCGGGTCCGATGTGCTCGATGGCGTCGAGCACCAGGCTCGAGACCCCGGTGCACTCGATGATGACATCGGGATCGTCGACAGCATCCTCGATCGCCCCGGTGTGGTAGTGCGCGCCGAGGCCACGCACCAAGTCGGGCTTCTTGCCCGAGGTCATCCGGTCGATGACGTGCACCTCGAGGCCGCGCTGGACGCCGATCATCGCGGCGAGCAACCCGATGGGGCCCGCGCCGGTCACCACTGCCCTCGCCGGCTCCCAGTGCGCGCGGTGCCCGATCTTCTCGACCTGCTCCCATGCCTTCGCCACGACACTGGTCGGCTCGAGCAGCACGCCGAGCAGACCGAGCGAAGGATCGACCTTCACGACGTACTCCGGAGTGATCCGGTAGCGCTCGGACAGGTACCCGTCGTGCTCCTTGATGCCGCGCTCGGTGTACCTGCCGTTCCGGCAGAAGTCCCACTCGCCGACCGCGCAGTTGCTGCACGGCACCGGGTCGGGTCGGCGCACGATGCCCACGACGAGATCGCCCTTCGCCACGGGCCCGCCGGACGGAGCGTCGAGGACCCTGCCAAGGGACTCGTGGCCGAGCACCAGACGCTTGCGCCCCGGGGGGGGCCAGCCGTACTCACCCGAGAGGATCTCGGCGTCGGTGCCGCAGATCCCCACGCCGATCGTCTCGACCAGCACCGGGCCGTCGGACTCCGGCGGCTCCTCGATGTCGGAGAGCTCCGCGGAGTCCTTCGAGAGCGGTACGACCGTCAGCGCCTTCATGTCGCCTTGCCTTTCTCCCCCAGCATGCGATCTGCACGATCCCCGCCCAGGTTCTGCGCGCCCGAGCCGCCGTTGGACCCCCTCACGCCCGAGCCGTCTGCGACCGCGGCGTCGTGAGCCGGCCGCGCCTTGCTCGAGACCCCCCTGTGCAGGAGCCCGATCCCCCAGTGGCCCGATCCCGCGGACGACGCCTTTCCCCTCCCCGCATGCCGGGACGACGCCTGCGCTCCGGCCACGACAGGGGGCTCTTGGTCCGTGACCAGGAAGGCGGTGTTCACCAAGGAGACGTGCGAGAAGGCCTGGGGGAAGTTCCCGACCTGTCGGTGGGCGACGTGGTCGTACTCCTCGGCGAGGAGGCCGAGGTCGTTGCGCAGTGAGAGGAGCCGCTCGAACATCGCGGTGGCATCACCCGTGCGGCCCATCAGGTGCAGGCAGTCGGCGAGCCAGAACGAGCACGCGAGGAACGCACCCTCCCGCCCGTGGAGGCCGTCCACTGTCCCCGCGTCGGTGGTGCGGTAGCGCAGCACGAACCCGTCTTCGACGAGCTCACGCTCGATCGCCTCGACGGTGCCGACCATCCTCGGGTCGCTGGCGGGGAGGAAGCCGACGCGCGGGATCATGAGGAGGCTCGCGTCGAGCGCGTCGGACCCGTAGAACTGGGTGAAGGCGTTCTTCCCGGCGTCGAAGCCCTTTTCGTAGATCTCGTGGCGGATCTCGTCGCGCAAGCTGCGCCACTTGTCGATCGGCCCCTCGAGATCGGGCCACTCCTCCATGGTGCGCACGGCGCGGTCGACCGCCACCCACGCCATGACCTTGGAGTGCGTGAAGTGCCGACGAGGTCCGCGCACCTCCCACAACCCGTCGTCTGGCTCGCGCCAGCCGTCTTCGAGGAACTCCACGAGCTTGCTCTGGAGATCCCAGATCGCCCGGCTGTGGACCCCGTCGACGCGCGCGGCCGTGTACAGGGCCGACATGACCTCGCCGTAGACGTCGAGCTGGTACTGGGCGGCCGCCGCGTTCCCGATACGCACGGGGCGCGAGCGCTCGTAGCCCTGGAGCCAGCCGACCTCCCACTCGTGGAGGCGCCGCTCGCCGCTCGCGCCGTACATGATCTGGAGCTTCGAGACGTCGCCCGCGGTCGCCCGCAGGAGCCAGTCGCGCCAGGCCATCGCCTCGGTGTGGTAGCCGCCGCGCATGAGCGACTCGAGGGTCAGCGTCGCGTCGCGGAGCCAGCAGTAGCGGTAGTCCCAGTTGCGCTCGCCACCGAGCGCCTCGGGGAGCGACGCCGTCGCGGCTGCCACGATCCCCCCGGTCGGCTCGTAGGTGAGCGCCTTCAAGGTGATGAGCGATCGCAGCACGGCATCCCTGTAGGGACCCTCGAAGGTGCACGACGAGGACCACGCCCGCCACCAGGCCTCGGTGACCGCGACGGCGTAGTTCGAGTCGACCGGGGCGGGCGGGGACTCGTGGGACGGGTACCACGTGAGCACGAAGGTCATCTGCTGGCCTTCACGCAAGGTGAAGTCCGAGACCGTCGTCAGTCCCTCGCCCCGCGTCTCGGCCCGCGTCCACAGCGACACCGCGTTCGGGCCGGCGGTGGCGGTCAGCATGTGGTCGTGGCGCGTCACCCAGGGGACGGAGCCGCCGTAGTCGAAGCGGACCACCAGCTGCATGCGGACCGGCACGGTCCCACGGACGCACTCGACCACGCGCACGACCTGAGGACGTTGCTCGCGGATCGGCATGCAGTCGACGATCCGGATCGTGCCGTCCGCCGTGTCCATCTCCGTCTCGAGCACGAGCGTGTCGGCGCGGTAGTGCCGCCGGGTCGCGACCACACTGTCGGGTTCACCGGCAGGAGCGATCTTCCAAAAGCCGTTCTCCTCCGTTCCGAGCAGGCGTGCGAAGCATGCCGAGGAGTCGAAGTGCGGGAGGCACAGCCAGTCGATGGAGCCGTCACGCCCCACGAGCGCCATGGTGTGCAGGTCTCCGATGACGGCGTAGTCCTCGATGCGCTGCGACACGGCGGTCATTCTTACCTCGATGCCCGTGCGCTGCGCAGGCGGGCGGCCCGGCAGGTACGCGCGGCCGGTTCGGTCAGCCGGTCGTGCACGCACCGGTGCTGACGGCCGCGCTGCGCGCCATTGCGGGCAGCACGCGGGCGCGCACGCCCGGTGACGCCAGCGCGTACCCCACGCCGGCGTAGGCGGTCGAGCGCGAGAAGACCACGCCGATCACCTGCCCGCTCGAGTCGACGAGGGGGCCGCCGGAGTTCCCGGGCTCGACGTTCGCGTCGATCTGGTACACCTGCCGGGAGACTGTGCCCTCGTTGTAGATGTTGCGCCCCTGGGCCGTGAGCTGCGCGGCGACCGCCGCCGGTGCAGCGGTCAGCGGCCCGTCCTCGGGGTAGCCCACGACGGCCGCCTGCGTGCCCGACGGCACTGTGGAGGCGTCGAGGGTGAGCGACGCAGCCAGCGGTGCTGTCGTCCGCAGCACCGCGAGGTCGTATGTCGGGTTGAAGTAGACGACGGTCGCCGGGTACTGCTGGCCCCCGACCACGACGCTGGTGGCCGGCTCCCCGGCGACCACGTGCGCGTTCGTCAGCAGCGCACCGGGTCCGACCACGAAGGCGGAGCCCTCCTGCACGTAGCCGCACGCCTGCCCGAGCACCTTCACGGTGGAGGCGTCCGCCGTGCGCGCGACGCCCCGCGCCCACGCGGCGCTCGGCACCGCCACGTGCACCGGTGCGGGCTCCAGCTCGGAGAACACCGGCGGGAACCCCGAGCCCGCAAGGAACACCTGGACCCGTGAGAAGAGGTCGGGCAGCGGCGGCATGACCCCGTCGACCGCCTGCACCACGCTCGAGCGCTCGATGGCGGAGCTGAGCCATCCATAGGGAGCCCGCACGAGCTCGTTGCCGATGAGCCAGATGCCGAACAACGTGGCCACCAGCGCGACGCCGACGCCGGCCAGGCTGTCGAGCCGGCCCAGCCTGAGACGACGTGCCGCGAGGTTGCCCCAGGTGCCGATCATGCGCCCGAGCACGCCGAAGATCGCGCCGCAGCCGAGGACGAGCGCGATCGCCAGGCCTGCCTTCAACGAGGGAGTGTGCACGGAGGGAGCCACGACATCGGTCAAGAGCGCTCCCAGGGTGACCCCGAGGGCGAAGCCTGCCAGCGTGAGCACCTGGACCAGCGCGCCGACCCGGAGCCCGTGCAGCGCCGCGGCCAGCAGGAGGACAACGACCACGATGTCCACCCAGTCCACGTTGCTGCAGGGTAGTGAACGTGGAGGGTCGTCGACGTGCGCGGGCCCGGCTCGTGCTCGAGGCGGCATGCCCGCGCACCGGCTGGACCGCGACGCCACGACGCCACGACACCCCGAGCGCGCTGCCGGTAGCCTCCAGGGACGTGGAGCCTGCCCGGTACCTCCAAGTGCTCTCGGAGCGTGTCGACGCGCTGATCGACGCGTCGCAAGGCGCGATGGGTCTCGAGGTCCCCACGTGCCCGGGTTGGACGGTCGCCGACCTCGTGGTGCACGTGGGGCTCGTCTGGGGGTGGGCCGCGGACACCGTCTCGTCGGGAACGCGCGCAGCGCGCGCCCCTGCGCCCGAGGACCGCTCTGAGGACGCGCTGCGCGCCTGGGCGAAGATGCAGGCCGCCCGCCTCGGCGACGCACTCGGCGCGGCGGACCCGGAGGCGAGCTGCTGGACCTTCGGGCTGCCGCGCAGCGCGCGTTTCTGGTTCCGCCGCCAGGCGCTCGAGACGGCGCTGCACGCCTGGGACGCCGAGGGGGCGGTCGGCAGGGTCGCGCGCCTCGACCCCGACGTCGCCGCGGACGGCGTCGACGAGCACCTGACGGTCATCGTGCCGCGCTCGGTGGGCCGGGAGCCCGGGGCGTGGTCGGGCGAGACCGTGCACCTGCACCGCACCGACGGCGACGGCGAGTGGGTCGTGCGCCTCGGTCCCGACGGGCAGGTGACGGCCGAGCACGCGCACGCCAAGGCCGACCTGGCGCTGCGCGGCCCCGCCGAGGCGCTGTGGCTCTGGTCCGCGAACCGGGCGAGCGCGGAGGAGCTGGGCATCGAGCGCTTCGGCGACGAGACCATCGCCGAGCGCTGGCGCACGATCGCCTTCTAGTGGGGCGAGCGACGTGAGAGGGTGGCGCCACGGCGCGTTCCCGCTCGACGGCGAGAGGACCCGCTTCTGCGTGTGGGCACCACGAGCCCGCAGGGTCGAGCTCGTGGTCGACGGGGAGGTGGCCGGCGCTCTCGGCGAGGCAGGCGACGGCTACCACTCCGGCGTCTTCCCCGTTGCGGTCGGGACGCGTTACCGCTACCTCCTCGACGGGAGAGGGCCGTTCGCGGACCCTGCGTCCCGCTCGCAGCCCGAGGGCGTGCACGGACCGTCCGAGGTCGTCGCGGCGCCGGTCGCCGAGCCGGTCGACGGCTGGCGCGGGCTCCCGCTCGCCGCGCACGTGATCTGCGAGGTGCACGTCGGCACGTTCTCTGCGACAGGGACGTTCGACGGCGTCGCCGCCGCGCTCGACCACCTCGCGGGAGCCGGCTACAGCGCGATCGAGCTGATGCCGGTCGCGGCGTTCCCCGGGGAGCGGAACTGGGGCTACGACGGGGTCTTCCCCTTCGCCGTCCACGCGGGCTACGGCGGGCGTGCGGGACTTGCACGGCTCTGCACGGCTGCGCATCGCCGGGGCGTCGCCGTCGTCCTCGACGTCGTCGACAACCACTTCGGTCCTGACGGGTTCGTGCACGACGAGTTCGGCCCCTACACGACCGACCGGTACCGCACGCCGTGGGGCGATGCGGTCAACGTGGACGGGCCGGGAAGCGACGAGGTCCGGCGGTACTTCGTCGAGCACGCCCTCAGCGCGGCGCGGGAGCTCGGCGTCGACGGCTTCCGTCTCGACGCGGTGCACGAGATCCGCGACCAGACTGCGTCACCGTTCGTCGCAGAGCTCGCCAGCGCGCTGCACGCCGAGGGACGCCGCCTCGGCCGCGTGCTCACCGTCGTCGCAGAGAGCCCCGCGAACGATCCGCGGCTCGTCGCGCCCCGCGCCGCAGGCGGGATGGGTCTCGACGGGGTGTGGAACGACGACTTCTGCCACTCGCTGCGGGTCGCGCTCACCGGGCAGTCGGACCGCTACTTCGGCGACTACGAGGGAGTGGGGGACGTCGCGACCGCGTGCACCGAGGGCTTCGTCGTCGCCGACCGGGTCTCCCCCTCACGCCAGCGCCGGCACGGGGCACGACCCCCGGGACCGCTCGGAGGCGAGCACCTCGTCGTCTTCGCGCAGAACCACGACCAGATCGGCAACGGCGGCTTCGGGCGACGCCTTGCGGCCGAGCTCCCGCTGGCCGCGCAGTTCCCCATCTCCG
>JAKAQM010000080.1 GCA_021822565.1 Actinomycetes bacterium
CGCGAACATGGAGGGCGGGACGGCGAGGTAGTGCGCCGGGTGGCGGGCCGCGCCGAGGAAACGGTGGAGCTGGTCGAACGTGGCCGGATCCTCGTAGTCCCCGTCGACGTAGCCGAGCAGCGACAGGAGCCGGTCGAGCGCGCCGGGGTCGTCGATGCCCGCCGGGGTGCGCTCGACGCTGTCGCGCGCCCGGTCGCGGAGCTTGTCCACGTCCCATCCCGAGAACGCGACCCCGATGACCGGGACGCCGAGCGTGCCGTGCTTCACCATCTCGTAGAGCGCCGGGAAGATCATCTTGTGTGCGAGATCGCCCGTGGCGCCGAAGAACACCAGCGCGTCGGCGGCTCCAAGGGCCGGCGGATCCATGCTCTGCTCCTTCTGCTCCTCGCTCGTCGCCTTCTTCATCGGCGTCCGCCACCGGCCGGCTCGACGACGGTGCCCGCGCTCCCGGCGAGGAGACCCGGGGCGTCACCGAGCTGGCCGATGGCCGCGATGCCGCCGGTGGCCGTGACGAAGCGGCACGCGGCCTCGACCTTCGGGCCCATGGAACCGGGGGCGAAGGAGAGCGCACGCAGCTCGGCGACCGTGGTGCGACCGATCGGCCGTGCCCGAGGCGTGCCGTGGTCGATCTCCACCGCGGGCACATCGGTCAGGATGACGAGGGCGTCTGCATGGACGTGCTCGGCGAGCAGGGCTGCCGTGAGATCCTTGTCGATCACCGCCTCCACCCCGGCGAGGCGGCCGTCGGGCCGGCGGACGACGGGGATGCCGCCGCCCCCCGCGCAGACCACCACCGAGCCGCCGGCGAGCAGCGCGTCGACCTCGGCGATCTCCACGATGCTCCGGGGCTCAGGGGATGCGACGACCCGGCGAAAGCCCTTCTCGTCGGGGCGGACGGTCCAGCCGCGCGCTGCGGACAGGCGCCTGGCGGTGTCCTCGTCGTAGAGGGGACCGACGAACTTCTGCGGGTCGCCGAAGGCCGGGTCGTCGGCGTCGACGAGGGTCTGGGTGAGCACGGTCGCGACGCCCCTCGCCGGGAGCGCGTTCTCGAGCGCCTGGAGGAGCCAGTACCCGATCATGCCCTGCGTCTGCGCACCGAGGACGTCGAACGGGTAGGGGTGCTCGAGGTCGGGGTCCTTCTCGCTCTCGGCCGCCAGCAACCCGACCTGCGGGCCGTTGCCGTGGGTGACGACCAGCTCGTGGTCGCGCGCGATCGGAGCGAGCGCGTCGACGGCACGCAGGACGTGGCGTTCCTGGATGTCGGCGTCGGGCCGCTCGGTTCGCTCGAGAAGGGCATTGCCCCCCAGCGCCACGACCACGCGCACCTCAGACCTCGAGGCCCGAGAGCGTCGCGACCAGGATCGCCTTGATGGTGTGGAGCCGGTTCTCCGCCTCGTCGAAGACGACGGAGGCCGGTGACTCGAACACCTCGTCGGTGACCTCCATCGCTTGGAGCCCTCGCTTCTCGAAGATCCGCCGGCCGATCTCGGTGTCGGTGTTGTGCAAGGACGGCAGGCAGTGGAGCAGCTTCACGTCCGGGTTCCCGGTGGCCGCGACCAGCGCGGCGTTGACCTGGTAGGGCTGCAGGAGGTCGATGCGCTCGTCCCACAGCTCCTCGGGCTCGCCCAGCGAGAGCCAGACGTCGGTGTAGAGGAAGTCGACGCCGCGGACGCCCTCACGCGGGTCGTCGGTGAGGGTGAGCGAGCCCCCGGAGGCCGCGGCGAGGCTGTGGGCGTCTCGCCAGACCTCGGGTGCCGGCCGCCGGGAGGCCGGCGAGGCGACGCGCACGTCCATGCCCATGAGGGCTCCGGCGGTGAGGAGGGAGGCGCACGTGTTGTTGGCGGCGTCGCCGAGGAAGCAGACCGACACCTCGGTGAGCGGCCGCCCGGCGTGGTCCCGCATGGTGAGCAGGTCGGCCAGGCTCTGCGTGGGGTGCCAACGGTCGGTGAGGCCGTTCCACACGGGCACGCCCGAGAAGTCCGCGAGGATCTCGGCGTCGGCCTGACGGAAGCCGCGGAACTCGATCCCGTCGAACAGGCGGCCGAGCACCCGGGCGGTGTCCTTGGTCGACTCCTTGACCCCGAACTGGCTCTCGCCGGGCCCGAGGTAGGTGGCGTGCCCGCCCTCGTCGCCGACCGCGACCTCGAACGCCGAGCGGGTGCGCGTCGAGGTCTTCTCGAACAACAGGGCGATGTGCTTGCCCGTGAGGCGATGCTGCTCGGCGCCGTCGCGCTTGTCCCGGCGCAGCCGGTCGGCGAGGTCCAAGACCGCGCCGTACTCCTCCGCGCTCAGGTCGGCATCCTTCAAGTAGCTGCGTCCACGCAGGTCCATGGTCGGTCTCCAGTCTCCTTCGTCCGTCGGGGGTCTAGGCGTCGCGTTCGATCGGGCAGGTCATGCACCGAGGGCCGCCTCGGCCGCGGCCGAGCTCGGACCCGGTCACGGTCACCACCTCGATCCCGTGCCGTCGCAGCATCGTGTTGGTGGGCACGTTGCGTTCATAGCCGTAGACCACGCCGGGTGCGACGGCGAGGTAGTTGGTCCCATCGTCCCACTGCTCGCGCTCGGCTGCCCGGATGTCCTCGTCGGTGGACAGCACGGTCAGCTCGGAGGGGTCGATGCCGAGGGCGGTGGCGATGGTGTCCCACAGGGAGTGGTTGTGGGCGAGGTGGACCTGGCCGGGCTCGTCGCCGGGCGTCAACGTCCAGCTGCGCAGGTGCCGGTCGAGGTAGGGGTACACGACGAACGTCGCCCGGTCGACCATGGTCATGACGGTGTCGAGGTGCATGGTGGCGTGGGACTTGGGCAGCTCGATGGCGATCACGCTCGTCGCCTGCCCGCTCTCGAACAGGCGCGAGGCCACCAGCTCGACCGCCATGGGCGTGGTCCGCTCGCCCATCCCGATGAGGACCACGCCGTTGCCGATGACGTGCACGTCGCCCCCCTCGAGCGTGGCGGGCTGGTGCTGCTCGTCGTCGTCGCCGTAGAGGACCGTGAATTTCGCGTCGGCGAACATGGGGTGGTAGCGGTAGATGGCCCGCGAGTGGATCGTCTCTCGACGTCGCGCCGGCTTGGCCATCGGGTTCACGGTGACCCCGCCGTAGATCCAGCACGAGTTGTCCCGCTGGAAGAGATGGTTCGGCAGCGGCGGCAGCAAGAAGTCGTCGGCCGCCATCATCGACCACTTGAGGCTCCTCGAGGCGCGGGTCGGGTGCACGTCCGCCTTGAGCACGCCTCCGACGAGGTATTCCGCCAGCTCCGGCCCGCCGAGGTCGTCGAGGAGCGACCGCACCGCCCCGACGAGCACCGGGCCCAGCTGCGCGGGCGTGCAGACCCGGTCGAGGACGAAGTCGCGGGCCTCGGGGATCTCGAGCGTCTCGGCGAGCAGCTCGCCGAAGTAGTGCACCCGCACCCCGCGCTCGCGGAGCGACTCGACGAAGGCGTCGTGCTCCTCCTTCGCCTTCTTCGCCCACATGACGTCGTCGAAGAGGAGCTCTTCGATGTTGCGCGGGGAGAGGCGGGACAGCTCCAGCCCGGGGCGGTGGACGATGGCCTGGCGGAGCTGGCCGATCTCGGAGTCGACGTGGAAGGTCATGGCGAACTGCACCTTTCGTAGTGGAAGAAGAAGACGATGACGACGAAGATGAAGACGAAATGGGTGCCGCGTGGGCGCTCAGGTCGGGCGGACGTCGGCGGCCACCGGTGCGTGTCCGTCGCCGGGCACCGGGATGTCGGCGGGGCTCGCCGCCTCCCCCAGGCGCTCACGGCGGGCGTTCAAGAAGGCGTACATGATCAGGCCCGCCATGAGCACCACGAGCGCCTGGTACACCGTCTGGTAGCCCGAGGCGAAGGTGACCCACATCGAGAACAGGACGGAGATCGTCGCCACCAGGAGGTCACGGGCGAGCAGCCAGCCCTGCACTCGGCGCCGCTTGGAGACGAGGAAGGTGAGCTGGGCGATGGCCGACATGAAGTACGGGATGGCCACGGTCACCACCGTGAGGTCCACGAGGTAGGTGAAGACGGTGAGGCCGGTCTTGGTCTCGTAGGCCCACAGCATGAGGAGCGACGGCAGGACGGTGCCGACCAGGATCCCGAACCACGCGGTGTGCTTGCGGTCCTCCCAGGCGAACGGGCGCGGGAAGAGGTCGTCCTGGGCGATGGCTCTCGAGGTCTCGGTCACGAGGAGCGTCCAGCCGTTCAATGCGCCGATGCCCGAGGCGACCGCCACCGCGGCGATGAACGTGCCGGCCCACGGGGTTCCGGGGAACATCGAGTCGAACGCGTTCACGAAGGGCGACCCGGTGCCGACGAGGGTGTGGTGGGCCACCAGGCCCATGACGACCGCTGCGGTCAGCAGGTAGAGGATGGCGCTCAGGCCGGTGCCGAGGAGCGAGGCCCGCCCGACGTTGCGCTCGGGGTTCCTCACCCGCTTGGCCGTGATCGCCGCCGCCTCGACCCCGATGAAGGAGAAGAGGGCCACGCCGGCCGCGATCCCGATGCCCGAGTAGAGGCTGCCACCCGACATGTTGAAGTTCCCGAAGTTGGCCGAGCGGACGAACGCCCAGCCGACGATGCCGATGAAGAGGAGGGGCAGGAACTTCAAGACGACGGTCACGTTCTGGAACCAGGCCATCTGGCGCACCCCGGCGAGGTTGATCGCGGCGGGCACCCACAGGCCGACGAGGGCGATCAGCCACTCCTCCGTGCCGTTGGCCTTCCAACCGAACAGCGCCGTCACGTAGAAGACCCACGACGAGACGATCGCCGCGTTTCCCGCCCAGGACTGGATCCAGTAGCACCAGCCGGTCAGGTAGCCCGCGAAGTCGCCGAACTCGTGGCGGGCGTAGGCGTACAGGCCGCCGTCGGAGTTGGGCACCCGTCTCGTGAGCTGCCCGAAGAGGACCGCGAGCAGCATGGCGCCGATGGCGATGACGCCGAGCACGGCGAGCGACATGGTGCCCGCTCCCGCCAGGACGGCGGGCATGGTGAAGACGCCGGTGCCGACGATCGAGCCGATGACCAGCCCCGTGGCGGACGAGACCCCGAGGGCGCGGGCCTTCGCCTCGTTGCGCGGCGTGAGCGGCGTGATCGGGGCGTGCGCGGGCTCGCGGGCCCCAGGCGCGCCGCCGCCGGGCGCCCCTGGCGGCGCGGACTGCGTGGAGGGAACCGGTGTGCGGTCACCGATCGACATGGCGAGCTCCTCTCTCCGTCCGAGGTCGGCGTCCGCCCCTCGGTCCTTTGCGTCTCGAACCTTCCCGAGCACCATTCTCCGGGAAGCACCGATCGGACCAGGGGCCTAGGTCCCGAAGACAGGGCCGGAGGACCCGGGGTCGTCGTCGTGGTCACGCCCGGGGTCGTGGTCGTGGTCGTGCCCGGGGTCGTGGTCGTGAGCCTGACTGCTCCCGAGCCGCCGGAGCAGCGCGTGGTCTTCTGGTCGTTCGTCGGTCACGATCCACACGCCCTTCGCCCCGCAGCCGGTGCAGCGCAGCGCGTACAGCGTCGTGCGCGCTCCCGTGGCATCGCCGCCGCCGCCGACGCCGCCGACGACGTCGACGACGTCTTCGACGAGAAGCGCTTCAGGCAAGAAGGTCTCCTCGCACGACGTGCACCGAAGCGCGTCGCCGGCCGGCTCGAACCGCCGGGCGAACCCCACTCGTCCGAGACGGTGGAGCGCCTCGGCCAGCGTCTCGGCCATGGTGCAGCACGCCCCCCGGGTCTCTCAGCCGAAGAGGGCCATGCGAGCGCGCCGAGGCGTCCTGGCGAGCAGGGGCGTGCCGAGCACCGTCGCCGCGGCCAGGCCTCCGAGGATCCCGAACGCGAGCCCGAGGTGCGAGTACGACCCGAGCATGAGCACGCTGGCAGCGACCGGCCCCAGCGCCTGACCACCCGTGGACCCGACGCCCCAGACGAGCGCATTGCCGGTCGTCGACCGCTCCCTGGGCACGTAGTCGGCGACCAGCGAGAGGAGCAGCGGGAAGCTGGCGAAGGTGAAGAACCCGAAGAGCGCCAGTGAGAGCAGCGCCCCGGCGCCGTGCCCCGAGGTCCCGAGGAAGGCGAAGATGCCTGCAGCCGAGCCGAGGCTGTCCACGGCCAGGACCAGGCGCTTGTCGAAGCGGTCGGCGAGCAGCCCGAACACCGGCTGGCCGACGATGCCGCCCGCGTACATGACGGTCACCGTGACGCCCAGGGTGCCCGACACGCCGGCGTGGCGCTGGGTGGTGAGGTAGATGGGCACCCACGACACGATCCCGATGAACGCGAGCGAGCGGAAGAACGCGATGACCATCAGGGCGGCCATGCTGCGGTTCAAGAGGCCGCGGAGGGTCTGGCGCTCCGCAGGCGGGGTTACGCCGGCAGGGTCGTTGGCGCTGACGGCGCCGGACCCGGGAGGTTCGGCGTCGCCGGACCGAGCGCCCGTCGAGACCTCGGCGACGCGGCCGGTGCGCTCGCCGGTCACGCTCGCGCCGAGGCCGTAGGCGATCCCCGCGGCGGCGAGGAGGCTGAGCCCGCCGAAGACGGCGGTGGTGTCGACCTTCGTGATCCCGAGTGCCGCGACCACGAAGAACAGCGCCGGGTACACCGTCCGCCCGAGGCTGCCGAACGCTCCGTTGATACCGAGCGCCCTGCCCCGAGAGGCGTCAGCGAACTCGAGCTGGAGCACCGAGGCCCCGAGCGGGTGGTAGAAGGCGCTCCCGAACCCTGCGACGACCGCCGCGGCGATCACGACGACGTCGCTCTCGCCGCCGTGGAGCGACAGGGCGAGGTAGAAGGCGAACAGGCTCACCGCGAGGGCCGCGATACCGAGCGCGATCATCGCGCCTCGCCGCCCGAGGGCGTCGGAGACCAGCCCGACCCCGAGCCCGACACCCGCCGAGACGACGTAGAACACCGTCAGCATCGCCGTGAGCACGGCTGGCGACGTGTGGTCCTGCTGCGCCAGGAGGTCGCCGATCACCGGCACGAAGAAGATGACGCCGTCGTTCACGAAGTGCGCCAGGGAGGTCACGGCGATCAGGCGGATGGCGTGCGGTGCCGCAGGGCGGACGATCTCGACCTCGGTGACTCCGCCTTCGCCGCTGTGCACCACCGGGCAACCTACCGGCTGGCGGCCGGCCCCTCGGCCGTGCGTCGAGGGGACGAGGGCCGGAGCTACGGGCTCGGGTCGGCGCCGGGCCTGGCGGACCAGATCGTGGCCAGTGCGGCGCTGCCCACCCGGCTCTGCACGGTGTCGGCTCGGCTGGTGAGCACGAGCGGGACGCGCGTGCCGAGGACGATCCCGGCCACGTCGGCCCGCGCGAGGTGCGTGAGGCTCTTGTAGAGGATGTTGCCGGCCTCGAGGTTCGGCACCAGGAGGATGTCGGCCTTGCCGCCCACCGTCGAGGTGATGTGCTTGGTCGCCACGGCGGCAGGGCTGATCGCGTCGTCGAGGGCGAGGGGCCCGTCGACGAGAGCGCCCTCGATCTCGCCGCGGTCGGCCATCTTCGCCACTGCGGCCGCTTCCAGCGTCGAGGGGATGGCCGGGTCGACCACCTCGATCGCCGACAGCACGGCAACCTTGGGCAGCTCGATCCCGAGCACGTGGGCGAGGTCGACGGCGTTGCGGCAGATGTCCGCCTTCTCCGCCAGCCCCGGGGCGACGTTGACCACGGCGTCGGTGACCAGCAGCGGCCGGTCGTAGGCGGGCACGTCGAAGATGAAGACATGGCTGGCCCGGCGCGGGCCCCGCAGGCCGCTGCCTCGTGCGACCACGGCGTGCAGGAACGTCGAGGTGTGCAGGCTGCCTTTCATGAGCAGGTCGACCTGCCCCTCCCGGACGGCTTCGACGCCCGCGGCGGCTGCAGACGCCTCGTCGGATGCCTCGACGACGCCGAAGCCGTCGATGTCCACGCCGGCCGCCTTCGCCGCTTCGGCCATCCGTCGCGCTGGGCCGACGAGGAGCGGGCGCACGATGCCGGCGCGGGACGCGTCGACGGCGCCGAGCAGCGCAGGCGGATCGACCGGGTAGACCACCGCCACGCGCAGCGGCGGCAGGTCCCGGCAGCGCGCCACGAGCCGGCCGAAGTAGCCGTGGAGGCGGAATGCGCCCTCGCCCGCTGCGTCGTCGGCGCGGGCGGCGCCCTCGGTGATGGCGTCGGTGATGGTCTTCCTCCTGGCTCGTTCCCGGCTCGTGCACGCGGCCCGACAGGCCATGAGGTTACGACTTGACGAGACGCGCGCCGCGCTCGGCACGCTGTCGAGGTTCGACCCGGGGAGCGCGGCGGTAGATCGTTGCGGCGCGGGCGCCCCGGCCGTATCGTCGGCCTGGGGCCGGTGGGCGGAGCCGGTGCCAGCGGTGCGACTGGTGTGAGCTGAACGATCGTGCCCGAGGAGGTTGCAGGCGTGACCGAGCTGTTGGACCGCTGGCAATTCGGGGTGACGATCGTCTACCACTTCCTGTTCGTGCCCCTCACCATCGGCCTCGGGGTGCTGGTGGCGTGGATGCAGACCCTCGCGTACCGCCGCAAGGACGCCGACTGGGACCGACTCGCCCGCTTCTTCGGCCGGCTGTTCCTGATCAACTTCGCGATGGGGGTGGTGACCGGGATCGTCCAGGAGTTCCAGTTCGGGATGAACTGGTCGAACTACTCCATCTTCGTCGGCAACATCTTCGGAGCGCCCCTGGCGATGGAAGGGCTGCTCGCGTTCTTCTTGGAGTCGACGTTCCTCGGCCTGTGGATCTTCGGGCGCGGGCGGCTGTCCGAGCGGGTGCACCTGGCGTGCATCTGGCTCGTGGCGTTCGGGAGCACGATCTCCGCGCTGTTCATCCTGGCGGCCAACGCCTGGATGCAGCACCCCGTCGGCTTCAGGATCGTGGACCACAAGGCGCTGCTCACCGACATCTGGGCGGTCTTCGCCAACTCGACGCTGTGGGAGGAGTTCGCCCACACCGTGCTCGCCGCGTTCGTCACCGCGGCGATGGTGGTGGTCGGCGTCTCCGCCTGGCAGATGCTGAAGCGCCGGGACGTGAGGATCTTCGCCCGTGCGGCAACGCTGGCATCGGGCTTCGCCGCGGTCTGTCTCGTCGCCACCATCACCACGGGCGACATGCAGGCGCGGCTGATGGACGAGCAGCAGCCGATGAAGATGGCCGCGGCCGAGGCGCTGTACAACACGGCATCGGGGGCGAGCTTCTCGCTGCTCACGATCGGGAACCTCTCGGGGCAGCCGATCTTCCAGATCCGGGTCCCCCACCTGCTCAGCCTGATCGCCGACCTGTCCTACGACGGGAAGGTCCAGGGCATCAACCAGTTGCAGAAGGCCGAGGCGAAGAAGTACGGCCCGGGCAGCTACGTGCCGGTCATCTGGCTGACCTACTGGAGCTTCCGGCTGATGGTGGGGCTGGGCATCGTGATGCTCGTCGTGGCGGCGTGGACCTGGTGGCTCTCGCGCAAGCGCTCCCGATGGCGCCTCGAGGACTGCCGGCGGACGCTGTGGGTGCTGGTGGCCTGCATCGTCGCGCCGTTCGCCGCGAACACCTTCGGGTGGCTGTTCACCGAGATGGGTCGCCAGCCCTGGATCGTCTACGGGCTGATGAAGACCTCCCAGGCGTTCTCCCCGACGGTCGGCACCGGCTCGGTCATCGGCACCCTGGCCGGCTTCACCGTGCTCTACAGCGCGCTCGGCGCCGTGGACGTGGCGCTCATGCGCCGAGCCGCCCGTCAGTCGCTCGACCCCCCGGCGGGCGAAGAGGGAGCGGCAGGTGGCGGGAGCGGCGAGGAGGTGGCCGGCCTTGTCTACTGAGCCGCTCGATCCTCGGCGTGGGCCTGCCGATCCTCCGCGTGAGCCTGCCGATCCTCCGCGTGAGGCTGTCGCCCACGAGCCTGCCGGGCCTGCCCGTCGGGGGCGGTCGTGACCGGGCCGGTCGCCAGCTTGAACACGGCGTGGTTCGCCCTCATCGGGGTCCTGTGGACCGGGTACTTCGTGCTGGAGGGGTTCGACTTCGGGGTGGGGATCCTCTCGCCGCTGCTCGCCGCCGACGACGTCGACCGGCGGATCACGCTCAATGCGATCGGGCCGTTCTGGGACGGCAACGAGGTGTGGCTGATCGTCGCCGGGGGCGCGACCTTCGCCGCATTCCCCACCTGGTACGCCACGATGTTCAGCGGGTTCTACCTGGCGTTGTTCCTCATCCTGGTCGCGCTCATCCTGCGCGGTGCCGCCTTCGAGTACCGAGCCAGGCGTGACCGGCTCTCCTGGCGGCGCACCTGGGGCGCGGCGCACGCCGTCGGCAGCCTGCTGCCGGCGATCCTGTGGGGCGTGGCGTTCACCGACCTGGTCCGGGGTCTCGACATCACCAAGGGGCCGCACTACGTCGGGGGCTTCGCGGGCCTCGTGCATCCCATCGCGCTGGTGGGTGGGGTGGCCAGCCTCCTCGTGTTCAGCTTGCACGGCGCCGTGTTCCTGTCGCTCAAGACGACCGGTGAGCTGCGCCGCAGGGCTCGACGGGCTGCAGCACTCCTGGCGGCGCCCGCGTTCGTGGCGGTGGCCGGCCTGGGCGCGTGGACGGGGGTGACGATCGCCGGGTCGTCCCGGCCCGGGGCGCTCTCCGGAGCGGTTCCCGCGGCACTGGTCGTCGTGGCGCTGCTCGCGCTCGGCGCCGGCGGGCTGTTGATCGCGCGGGGGCGCGAAGGTCTCGCGTTCGGGACCACCGCGGTCGCCATCGTCGCGCTCAGCGCGGCAGCGTTCGCCGCCCTGTTCCCCCGGGTGATGGTCTCCTCCGTCACGGCCAGAGACAGCCTCACGGTGTGGAACGCGGCGTCGGCGCACGAGACGCTCCTCGTGATGACCGTGGTGGCGGCCATCTTCACGCCTTTCGTGCTGGCCTATCAGGCCTGGACCTACTGGGTGTTCCGCCAGCGTCTCACCCGCCCGCCCGCAGGCCCCGGCCAGACGGCGGGACCATCCAGCCCCGGCGGGTCGCCGGCTGCCGTGCAGGGGGATGCGGCTCCGGCGGTCCCGGGCCCCACGTCGCGATGAGCGTCGCGCGCGGTGCCGACGGTGCCGACGGTGCCGGTGGCTCGACCGGCGGCTCAGGCAGAGGACCGCGCACGAGGCGTGCGCCGGTCGACCCCAGGCTGTGGCGGCGGGTCGCCCCCGTGCGCCTGTGGCTGGCGTCGGCGGTGGCCGTGGGCCTCGGGCTGACCGGGTGCCTCGTCGCCCAGGCGCTGTTCCTCGCAGATCTCCTCGCCAGGCTCTTTCGCGGGCCCGTCGTCGGCCTCCACGGCGTGCTCGGCGACCTCGTCGGGCTCGTTGCGGCGACGTTGGTCCGCTCACTGCTGCTCTCGCTCGGCGCGACGGCGGGGGCCGGTGCCGCCAACCGGGTTCGAGGACAGCTCCGCCGCGACGCGCTCGGGGCGGTGCTCGGGCGCGGGCCGGTCTGGCTGGCCGGGCAGCGCTCCGGCGAGCTCGCGGTCACGCTCGGCCGGGGCCTCGACGCGCTCGACACCTACGTCGCGGACTACCTGCCGCGCCTGGTGCTCGCCGGCCTCGCGCCGCTCGTGCTGCTGGGGGTGATCGGCGCATTGGACTGGGTGTCCCTCCTCGTCCTGGTCGCCGCGCTCGGCGTGGTGCCGGTGTTCATGGTGCTCGTCGGCAAGCTCACGGAGGAGCGAGTCGCCCGGCGGTGGTCGGCGCTCGGCGCGCTCGGGGCACACTTCCTCGACACCGTGCAGGGCCTCCCGGTCCTCCGTGCCTACGGCCGGGCCCGGCGCCAGGAGGCCCAGATCGCCGCGGTGACCGACGACCTGCGGCGCACCACCCTGGCGGTGCTGCGCGAGGCGTTCCTCTCCGCGCTGGTGCTCGAGACGCTCGCCGCGGTCGGCACCGCGCTCGTGGCGGTCCCCTTGGCGCTGCGCCTCATCGGCGGTCACATGACGCTCGCGCCCGCGCTCACCGTGCTGATCCTCACCCCCGAGGTGTTCCTCCCGCTGCGACGGGCGTCGGCGGACTTCCATGCCGCGACCGAAGGCCTCAGCGCGTTCGACAGGATCGTCGAGGTGCTCGGCGCCGGCGGCGCGGCCCTGCCGGGCCCCCGCGCCGATCGGGTCCACGAGGACGGGGGAGGGGGGCCGGGCTCCTCGCGCGGTCCGCTCGTCGTCTCCGGACTGTGCGTGCAGTACCCGGACCGGGACCGCCTGGCTCTCGAGGGCGTCGACCTCCTGGTCGCGCCGGGTGAGCGGGTGGCGGTCGTCGGGGCGAGCGGGGCGGGCAAGTCGAGCCTGCTCGGCGCGCTGCTGGGGCTGGTGCCGGCGAGCGCCGGGTCGATCGCGCTCGGAGGGCTCGTGCAACGTGACGCCGACCCGGAGGCCTGGCGGGCCTGCTTCGCCTTCCTTCCCCAGCGCCCGTGGCTGTCCTCCGCGAGCCTCCGTGACAACCTCCGCCTCGGCGAGGAGGACGCTTCCGACGCCGTCGCCGAGGACGCCCGCCTTGCCGAGGCGCTGGCTCTCGCCGATCTGGCCGATCTGGTCGCCCGCCTCCCCGAGGGCCTCGACACGCCGCTGGGCGAAGGCGGCGCCAGGCTCAGCGCCGGAGAACGCCAGCGGGTCGGGCTCGCCCGGGCGATGCGCCGCACGGCGGCGACCGTCGTCCTGCTCGACGAGCCGACCTCCCATCTCGACGCCAGCAGCGAGGAGCGGGTCGTCGCCAACCTGGACCGCTGG
>JAKAQM010000008.1 GCA_021822565.1 Actinomycetes bacterium
CCTCGGGATACTTGCGGACGAGCACCTTGCGCTCGGCGCAACGATGCGCAAGCGCATCCGCCCGAGCCTCGCTCGCCGGGATCCAGAGGAAGTTGGCCTGCGAAGACGGGATGTCCCAGCCCAGCCCGGTGAGCTGCTGCGCCACCCGGTCGCGCTCCGCTTTGATCATCGCCATCCTGGCGGCAAGCTCACTGCCGGCATCGACGGAGGCGACTGCAGCAGCCAGGGCGACGCTCCCGACGCTGAAGGGGATCTTCGCGAGCCGAAGCAGCGAAGCCACCTCGACACTCGTGATGCCATAGCCCACCCGAAGACCCGCCAGGCCATACGCCTTGGAGAACGTTCGCAGCACGAGGAGGTTGTCGTGCGCCCCGAGGAGCTCCAGCGCAGAGCCGAACTCCGGGGGGTCGGCGAACTCCGCATACGCCTCGTCGAGCACGACGAGGCACGACGACGGAATGGCGTCGAGCAGGTAGGCCAGCTCGGCCGCGCCGACGGCGGTGCCCGTCGGATTGTTCGGATTGCAGACGAAGACGACCCTGGTCTCCTCCGTCACCGCTTTCGCCATGGCGACCACGTCATGACGCCATCCGACCAAAGGGACGCGACGCGCACGGGCGCCGGCCAGCGCCGTGATGGCGGTGTACTCGGGGAACGTGGGCCAGGCGTAGAGCACGTCGGTCCCCGGTTCTGCAGAAATGGTCACGGCCTGGTGGCACACCTCGATGGAGCCGCAGCCGAGGACGATCTGGTCCACCTCGACACCGTGCGCGTCGGCGAGACGGTCACGCAGCACCATTCCGTCGATATCCGGGTAGCGGTTCACTCCGGCGGCGGCGCGGGCGATGGCGTCACTGACCGATGGCAGCGGCGGATACGGGGACTCGTTGGAGGCGAGCTGTGCGAGGCCCTGGTTGGCGGGGTCGTCGGCCGACCCGGGGCGACCGGCGCCGTAGACGGGGACCCCGTCGATTGCTCCCCGGACACGGATCATCGTCTGCCTTCTCCTCGTAACCGGTGATCGCTCATCATGGTCGTTCCCTCCAGCACTCGAGCTGGTCGATGACCGCCTGGAGAAAGGCCGCCGCGTCCAAGCCGTCGAGGTAGCGGTGGTCGAAGGTGATCGACAGGTTGCCCATCGGTCGGATGACCACCACGCCGTCACGCGCGACCGGGCGATCCGCGATGCGGTAGAGCCCGAGGATCGCGACTTCGGGCAGGTTGAGCAGGGGCGTCGACCACTGGCCAGCCATCCGGCCGGCACTGGTGATGGTGAAGGTCGAGCCGCTCAGCTCGTCAGGCCGCAGGTGACCGGCGCGGGCACGGCTGCTCACGTCCTTGATCGCAGCGTCGAGCTCCGCCACGCCGAGAGTCTCGGCGTGGCGGACGACAGGCACCAGCAGACGGGCGTCGGCCTGGGTGGCGATCCCGAGATGCACCGAACCCTGGGGCACCGGGTTCCCGTCCGGGGCGAGCATATTGCACCTGGGATGCTCCAACAGCGCCCGGCTCGCCACGAACGCCAGCGCGGTCAGCGGCGAGACGCCCGAGGATTGCACGGCGCCGAAATCTGCCTCGTCGACGTTGGTGACGGTCGGCACCGCCGCCGCCCTGGTCAGGCGGGAAGCGATCGCGGAGCGGTCGGGGAAGGCCTCGCTCCCGGCTCCCTCCCGCGGTTCCTCGCGCCGGGGCATCTCCCCGGGGCTGCTCGTGTAGCCGTGCGCGTGCGCATAGGCCCGGACGTCGTCCTCGCGGATCACCTCGCTTCCGGCAGCGATGCCCGCGGCAGCCAGGTCGATCCCGAGGCGACCTGCCAGTCGGCGGGCCCCGGGGGTCGCTGCGACCTCGACGGGGCCGGCTTCGGACGAAGTCGACGACGGGGCTGGTTCGCGGTCTTCTCTGCCCAGGTCGGACGGGTCCACTTCCAGCACGGCCAGGACGGACCCCACGGGCACCACCGACCCGGAGGCGGCGATCGCCTCTGCCAGACGGCCGGTCACCGGCGAAGGGATCTCCGCACTGGCCTTGTCCGTGACCACTTCGACCAGCGGCTGATCCTCGGTCACGGCGTCACCGGGACGGGCCAACCACTCTCCGATCGCGCCTTCGGCGATGCCTTCGCCAAGGTCGGGAAGGCGGACCTCGACACGCACGGTCATCTCAGTGCCTCCTCGACGGCATCCACGATCCGTCCCGGGTCCGGCAGGTAGAGGTCTTCGAGCATGAACATCGGGAACGGGGCGTCGAGCCCCGCGACCCGAACGACCGGGCCGTCGAGCGAGAACATGGCGTGCTCGGCGATCAGCGCGGCGACCTCTGCTCCGACCCCGCACGAGCGCGCCGCCTCGTGCACCACGACGCAGCGCCGGGTACGCCGCACAGAAGCCAGGATGGCTTCCTGGTCGAGCGGCCACAACGCACGGAGGTCGAGGATCTCGGCGGACGTTCCCCGGGCGGCCAGCATCTCGGCGACCTCCCGGCACGTCGGCACCGACGGTCCGTAGCTGACGATGGTGACGTCGGTCCCGGGGCGGACCACGCGTGCGCGAAGGAGGCCTTCGGGGTCAGGGTCGGCAGGAAGGGCGGCACGGGTCGAGCGGTACAGGCGCTTTGGCTCCATGAAGATCACCGGGTCCGGGTGCCTGATGGCCCAGCGGAGCATCGAGTAGGCGTCGGCCGGGCTCGACGGCGTGACCACCACGAGGCCGGGAATGTGGCAGAACAGCGCTTCAGGAGAGTCGCTGTGGAGCTCGGGGGCGTGGGTGCCGCCGCCATAGGGGATCCGCAGGACGGCCGGCATCTCCGTCGCACCCGCCGTGCGCCACCTGTAACGGGCCAAGTGGCAGACGATCTGTTCGAAGGCCGGGTACGAGAACGAATCGAACTGGAGCTCGACCACGGGGCGGAGGCCGGCCAGGCACATTCCCACCGCCGCTCCGACGAAGCCGGCTTCGCACGCCGGCACATCGACGACACGGCTCTCGCCGAACCGGGCCTGGAGCCCGGCGGTGGCCCGGAACACCCCACCCATCCGCCCGATGTCCTCTCCGAGCAGCACCACCCGAGGATCCGCCGCCAGTTCGGCTTCCAATGCTGCGTCGACGGCTTGGACGAGGGTGACGGGCTCGGCGTTGCCGGGTGCGGCGGGGGGCGTCGTCATTGCTCGGCGGTCGCCAGCGTCGGAGCAGATGACCGCGGCCACGAAGGCGGCGGCACCGCGAGCACGTGGGCGGTCATCTCCTCCCCGGTCGGCACGGGCATCCGGTCGAGCCGATGCCCGGCGTCACGCATGGCACTGGCCGCTCGCTCGTGCTCTTCGATGATGTCCTGCGTGGCAAGGTGGCCTTCCTCCTGCAGCTGCCGCTCGAACCTGCCGATGGGCTCCCGCTCACGCCAGAGCGCGGCCTCCGCCTCGTCCCGGTACAGGCTGGGGTCGTCTGCGGTCGCGTGGGGGCCGATCCGGTAGCACGACGCCTCCACCAGGCTCGGCCCTCCACCGCTCCGAGCTCGGTCGACGGCTTCGGCCACTGCACCGAGCACAGCAAGCGGGTCGTACCCGTCGACCGTCACGCCTGGCATGCCGTAACCGGCCGCCCGTGCCGAAAGGTGATCGACCGCCGCTTGCCTCGACAAGGGGGTCGAGATGGCCCACTGGTTGTTCGTGCACAGGAACACGACCGGCGCACGCAGCACGCTTGCAAGGTTCATCGCTTCGTGGGCGTCTCCCTCGGAGCTGGCGCCGTCGCCGAAGAACGCCAAGGCCACCTCGTCACCGCCCTGGAGGCGCCTTCCGACGGCCCACCCGACGGCGTGCGGAAGATGGGTGGCCAGCGGCACGCACTGCGGAGCGCAGCCGAACTGCGACGGGTCGAAGAAGCCCCGGGGATCGCCTCGGAAGTACGCCCAGGCCTGCTCCGGAGGAAGCCCCCGGAGGACCGGCACGGCGTTCTGGCGATAGCTGAGGAACAGCCAGTCTGCGTCCCCGACGGCCAGCACCGCCGCCGCCTGAATGGCCTCCTCACCCCAGAAGGTGGGGTAGGCGCCGATGCGTCCTTGGCGCTGGAGGAGCGTCGCCCGCTCGTCGTAGGCGCGCAGCTGGACCATCATCTTCCACAGGCGGAGCTTGTCCGCTGGACGCCTCGCGAGGGCGGACCCGGCGCGAACCGCGACGCTCCCGGTCCCTCTCCGGGAGGCCGGCATGCCGCTCCCCATGCCGAACGAGCCGATCACGTCGAGCACGTACCCATGGCGAGCAACTCCTCCCCCCGAACGACGAAGCTGCAGCACGGTTGCGCGTCTCGTGATCGCGCACGCTCCAACCGAGCGGAACCCGAGGGACACGCGGTCGGGACCTCGCGTGACCTCGTGTACCTCGGAGCTATATGATCAAGTATTCGGCGCCTTGTCAAGAGCTGCCGGAGCGCCGACCAGGGGCTGATGCGGGCGCTGTCCGCACGCTCGACCTCGATCACCCTCCATCGCAGCCGGGAGACACCGCCGGGAGGACCTGTGCGCCGAGCAGCTCGATCGCACGGAAAGGATCGGGCCCGAGCCGCCCCGAGAACGTGACCGTCGAGGGCCCCGCTTCGAGCAACCCTTCCAGTCCGGCGATGACGTCTCGGGCGTTCCCGCTCGCGACGAAGGTGTCGAGCGTCCGGTCGGAGATCCGGCGCGCCGCACCGTCGACGTCCCCTTCGGCCATCGCCTCTCCCACACGGCGCACCTCCTCCGGGTCGACCTCGAAGAAGGCGACCTGCGGTTCGAAGACCCGCAGCGCCAGGAACTGCGCCAAGATCCGGCGCCCGAGCGCGCGGGCCTCCTCGCGGTCGTCGGCGATCGAGACCCACACCTCGCAGCCAACCGGATAGCCCTCCCAGCCGGCGGCCTCGCGAGCTCGTCGCTGCAGGTCGCGGAAGAAGCCAGGTGCGAAGATCCCCGCGGGACGCAGCTCGTCTGCCCACCGCGCGGCCTCGGCCACCATCCGAGGTCCGAGGGTGCCGACGAAGATCGGCACCCTCGGTCGCTGGGGCTCCCAGAAGAACTGCGCCTGCGGATCGGCGGTGAACAGCTCGCCCTGGTAGGCGGCGCGGTCGCGCGCAAGGAGCCGGCGGATCAGCTCGGCCGTCTCACGCACTGCCGTGGTCGGCCGCGTGGCGGCGAGCCCGAGGGGGCCGAGCATCGAGCCGGCGCCCAAGCCGAGGATGGCACGCCCCCCCGAGAGCTCGTCGATCCCGGCGAGGCACGCAGCGGTGTCGGCGGGATGGCGCAGGTAGGGATGGGTGACGTCGGGACCGACGAGCACGCGCTCGGTGTGCTCGGCGACGAGAGCCAGGATCGGCCACACCGGGCGCCACCAGACGATGTCGTGGACGGTCAGCTCGTCGAACGCGTACGACTCGACTGCGCGCGCAAGTCTCGGGTAGTGGTCCATCGGGAAGGTGCCGTGGAGCTGTACGCCGAAGTGGGTCATCCCGACGACAGCCTCTCTCGCAGCTCGGCGGCCGAGAGCTGAGCGAGCCCGAGGTTCTCGAGGGTCCGCCCCGACCGCTGGTAGTCCTCGCCGTTGACCGCCGACGCGATGGCGAGGAACGCATCGGCGAGCGGCGTCGCGACACCGAGCTTGCGCCCGAGCGAGGACCAGAGGGCGAGCCCGCACCCCACGTCCTCGGCGACGTAGCGGTGGTGGAAGTCGATCTTCTCGCGCCAGACCGACTGGCGCTCCATGGTCGCCCGCGAGATCACCCCGTAGAAGGTCTCGCCGACGCGCGAGTACAGGTCCTCGAGCGGCCAGTCGTGCGTGTGGTACCCGAGAGCGTGGCGCAGCGCGATCCGCTCCCGGTCGAGCTCCACGCTCACACGGACCACAGCAGGTGGGTTCCCCTCCAGGTGGATGTCGAACGCGTCCAGCCCCTCGATCGGTCCGGCATTCATGAGCACGAGTGGTGCGTGCAGCGCACCGTCGAAGTTGAGAAGTCCGGCGGCGAGCCCGTCCTCCACGGGCTCGGCGACCGGGTACAGCTCGCGGATCGGCGCGAGCGTTGCCTCGGTCCGCGCCGCGGGGTAGACGCCAGTCGGCAGGTGCGACGCGACGAGCCCGATCCGCACGGACGCAGGGCCCGACATTCGTGCTCCGTACGGCAGCGTCGCGCTCTCGGCGACAGGGACGTCGGCCCCGCCCGCTCGCTTCAGCGTCTCACGGAAGACGAAGGAGCCGAACGTGCCCGGCGTCAAGTAGACGACCTGTCCCTCGACAAGGCTCGACGCGACGGCGCGCGCGACATCCTCCTGCGCGTACGCAGGCAGTGGGACGAGGACGACGTCCGCGCCCACGACGATGCCGGCGTGGTCCTCGCTCACGGCGGCCAGCTCGGCCTCACCTTCGATCAGTCCTTCGAGCCGGATCGTGCGCGTCGCGAAGATCTCCTCGAAGCGCGGGCGGTTGCGCAGTGCCAGCCGCACCTCGTGACCACGCAGCGCGAGATCGCCGGCGACCGCGACCGCACCGTGTCCCCCGCCGAGAACGGCCACGTTCAATTCTCTGCGCTCCTCATGCTCGCTCCTGCGACACCGTCATGCGACCCGGGCGCGGGATCTCTCACCAGTCCTGCCAATCGCCCGCCTTCTCGAGAGCGCCGGCCAGACGGTAGATGTCCCGCTCCTGGTACCTGCCACCGACCAGCATCACGCCGACGGGAAGTCCGTCGACCATCCCGCAGGGCACCGACATCGCCGGGTGGCCGGTGCAGTTGAACGGGGCGGTGTTGATCGTCTGATCCGTCTCGAGCCGGGGCGCGTCGGAGCCCACGGACGTCCTCCCCTCGCCCCCCACGTCGTGACCTCCGCCTCGGGCCTCGGCCCTGAACGGCCTCGGCCCGAACGGCACCGTCGGGAGCGCAAGGACGTCGACCTCTTGCAAGGCGCCGTCATACGCTGCTGCAAGCTGGCGGGCCAGGTTCTGGGCCTTGTGGTAATAACGACCACCGAACGAGGTGCGCAGGATCTCACCTGCGATCATCGAGATGCGCACGGGCTCGGGGAGCTCGTCGGGATTGCGGCGCCAGGCGGCTTGCTGACGGGAGAGGCTGTCCAGGTGCAGGCCTTTCCAATTGGTCCCCATTCCGTTCCCGAGCATCATCATCTCGAGCCCGCCTTGAAGGACGATCGCCGACCAAATAGCTCCGGCCAGCCTGTGCATGGGGACCGCCACCGGCCGGACGACCGCCCCCTGGCGCTCCAGGAGGTCGAGTGCCGCGCGGACCTTCTCTTCGACGCGGTGGTCTGCGCACGGCAGATCGAAGCCTTCTTCGAGCACTCCGACCCGCGCCCCGCGCACTGCGTCGCCGACGGCATCGGCGTACGAGCCGGGATCCTGGCGTGCCTGACGCGGGTCCAACCCGTCAGGGCCCGCGATCACCTCGAGCAGGAGTGCGTTGTCCCGCACCGTCGCCGTGATCGGGCCCACGTGGTCGAGCGTCTGTTCGACCGGGAAGATGCCGGTGTAGGGCACGAGGCCCCAGGTTGGCTTCATCCCGTAGACGCCGCACCACGCGGCGGGGATCCGGATCGATCCTCCCTGGTCCCCGCCGATCGCCATGTCGACCTCTCCGGCGGCAACCGCGGCGGCCGACCCCGACGACGAGCCTCCCGCAGAGTACCCGCGACGATGCGGGTTATGGGTCGGTCCCGTCGCATTCGTGTCGCTCTCTCCCGAGAAGCACAGGTACTCGCAGTTCGTCTTCCCCGCGATCTCCGCGCCGGCGTCCAGAAGACGCGTCACGATCGTGGCATCGACCTCGGGCACGTAGCCCTCCAAGTAGGAAGCACCGTTCATGAGCGGCACCCCTGCCACGCACACCGTGTCCTTCAGCGCCACACGCCGTCCCGCGAGCGGCCCGGTCGTGCTGCCTCGGATCGACGTCTTGCGGTACCACACGTGCAGAGGGTCCTCGTCGGGGCCCGGCCGGTAGCCCGGCGTGCGCTCGTAGCGCACCGGTGGGAGGTAGTCGGCCACGTGATCGAGCACGCGCACCGCGCCGACCAGCGCCGACACGCCCGGCGCCATGCGCTCGACTGTGCGCGCCCCCATCCCGACGCCGATCCGCTCGGCTGACGCGCCGATCGTCGCGTCGCTCACGTCGTCCACGTGCACCTCACTTCCACACCGGCAGTCGAGGTCCGGCGACCCACCCGGTCCTCACCGCAGCATCATCGGGTTGACCGGTGCCCCCACCGCCCCGGCGAACGGGATGGGTGCCGCGACCAGCATCCCCGCGTAGCGCCCATCCCCAGCACAGTGCTCCGCGAGCGCCTCGAGATCGAAATTCTCCCCGACCAGGAGCCCCATGTACACGATCGCGACCACGTGCACGGGCAGCATCACCGGTCCCTCGTTCGGAAGCACCTCGCATGCCCAGTTGTCAATGGCGACAGCCGCCACCTCCCGGGCCTGCAACCATGGCAGCGCGTCCAGCGAGAGGCCCGCCTCGTCACTGTAGGCATAGCTCTTCCAGGTGCCTTCCCGCCGGGCCTTGGCGAGCGCCCCGGTGCGGACGAGGACGATGTCGCCGCGGCCCACGCTCACGCCCTCCCGCTCCCCCACGGCTGAGAGCGTGTCCGAGCCGATGGCATACCCGGGCTCCAGCCAGTCCACGCCCTCGTGACGGGCTACGTCGAGGAGCACCGCGCGCCCCGCGACGCGCTCTTTTGCAACCGTAATGCTATTACGTCTCGCACCGGCCGCGCTCACGTCCTCGCAGGGGTAGCCGTTGTACATGCGATACCGGTGGAATGCGTGAGCAAGGCTGTCCCAGTGCGTTGCAGCCTGGAGCGCCATGGTGACCATGTCGTCGGCATAGCCCCAGCCGTCGACACACCCCTCCTGGACGCCGAGCTTGATGTCGGTTCCCGTCTGGAGCATGGAGAGGGTCGGGTTGACTCGACGATCGCCCCACGGCTGGGGCCCGTACCTGTCGAACGACATGGCCAGCGAGACCGCGATGCCGTCGATGATCTCTGCGCGCGCTGCCACACGTCGATCTGGGGTGAGATGGTTGAGGGTCCCGAGCTCGTCATCCGAACCCCATCTCCCCCAATTGCTCAGGCCCTGCGCCAATTCATCCATCCGCGTCGCGTTCGCGCCAGCGGGAGCCCCTGCGACCCCCTCGGCGGCATTCGGCCGCTCGTCCCCGGTCATACCCGTCCTCGCAGGTTGCGCCAGACGGACGGGTCGGCGAGGTGCCGCGGTCTCACGCCCGAGAGGACGTCCACGACCGAAGAGGCTGCATGCTCCTGCAGCGTGGCGATCGCCTCCTCGGAGTAGGCGCCGACGTGGGGAGTGACGACGACGTTCGGCAGGCGGAGGAGCTCGTCGTCCGCGTCGGGCGGCTCCGTCTCGAGGACGTCGAGCCCGGCCCCTCCGAGACGGCCGTCGCGCAGCCCTTCCAACAGGGCTGCCTGGTCCACCACTGCGCCTCGAGCCGTGTTGACCACGATGGCACCGTGCTTCATCCGAGCGATCTCCTCGGCACCGATCAGGTGGAACGTGGCCGGGGTGAGGCTGGTGTGGATCGACACCACGTCCGACGTCTCGACCAGCTCGTCCAGGCCGACCTTGGAGACGTCGTGAGAAGCGAACACGTGGTCAGCGACGTACGGGTCGGCAGCCACGATCTCGAGGCCGAACCCGGCCAGCTTCCTCGCGACCGCTTGCGCCAGCGCCCCGAAGCCGACCAGCCCGACCCTGGAACCCTCCAGCCGGCGGATCGGCCTCACCGCCTCCATCGCAGGGAACGTGCCGGCGGGTGCGAGGCCAGCCAGAGGGACGAGCTTCCTCCACACGGCGAGCATCAGGGCGATCGCATGACTGCTCACTTCGTCCACGCAGTAATCGGGCACGCAGGTGACCGCGATCCCGAGCGAGGTCGCAGCCTCGACGTCCACATTGTCCACGCCCACGCCGTAGCGCGCGACCACCCTCACCCTCGGGAGCGCCTCGAGGAGCTCACGGCCGACGCGGTAGGCGAGGACCATCAGGGCATCGGCGTCCCGGGCATGCTCCGAGAGCTCCTCGGGGCTCGGTTGGCTCAACTCCACGAACTCGATCCCGGCACGCGCGAAGATGCCGCGTTCGATCTCAGGGTTCCTGAAGGCGCCGTCCGTCTTCACCACTTTGCCGTTCATACGGTGGCCTTCGCTTCGGCCAGTGCCCATACGGGTGCTGCGCCTTCGATCATCCAGCTCGCGTCGGAACCGACCACGACGGCCGATGCGCCGAGCTCGATCCAGCGCTCGGCGTCCTCGTGGTCCGGGCTGAAGATCGCGAATTTCCAAGCGGCCTCCAGGCACGCCTCCACGATTCGTTCGACCACGGCCCGGACTTCAGGATGCCCGAGCTCGCCGGGACGACCGAGAGCCGCCGAAAGATCTCCCGGGCCGATGAAGACCCCCTCCGGCCTGGGATCCAGGGTCAGGATCTCGGGAAGCGCCTCGACCGCCTCCAACGTCTCGATCTGGGGCCACACCTCGCCTCGGCGCGTGCCGGACGTCACCTGCTCTCGCAGGAGCACACCGTAGAGGTTCGCTGCGGACGGCCCGATCCCCCGGATCCCCTCTGGTGGGTACGTGCAGAGCCTCACCAGCTCCGCCACCTCTTCGGCTGCCCGGATCCTCGGCACCACCACGCCGTCGGCGCCCAGGTCCAACGCTTTGGGCGCATCCGTCAACTGCCTGACGCGAACCCATCGACATGCAGAGCGCGCGGCACGGAGCTGGGCCACGAGGACCGACTCGTCCCCGATCCCATGCTCAGCGTCGACGACGACGAGGTCCAGGCGCCCGCTCACGATCGCCGTCGCCTCCGGAGAGGCGAGGCTCAGGAACGTGCCCACGCGCACTCGTGTCACTCGAACTGCGAACGCACCGCGCCCTCGTCCAAGCCCAGGGCACGCAGCAGCTCCACCCTCCTCGAGTCGTACGTTGCCACGTTTCGCATCTTCACCTCCTCGTAGCCGCGCACGATATCCGCAAGAGCGGCGAATTCGGATGCCAACGCGTGGTTCTCGGACGACATGATCGCCGCCACCCGCCGGATGTCCGTGTCGAACTCCTTCACGAGGCGCCGCTCCGCCTTGCGGACGTCCGTGTGGGCGAACGGGTCGAGCGGGCCGCCACGGAGCACACGCGCCGCCCGGAGGGCCGAGAAGACGGGGCGGAACCACGGACCCACCTCGACTTTGCGGGTGAGCCCGATCGACGTGAGCACCGGCGGCTGTAGCAGCCAGCTGACACGCACGCCACGACGTCGGGCCTCCTCGGGGACGGACGCGAGGTGCAACCGGGCAACTTCGTACTCGTCCTTGTACGCCATGAGCTTGTAGAGGGAGCGTGCGACGCTCGAGGCGAAGGCAGAGGAGCCCGGAGCTACACGCTCCTCTGCCTCCAAAGCGATCTCGACGACCTCGACGTAGTGGCGTGCGTACTGAGGGCTCTGGTACTCGACCAGGTCGCGCGCGCGGAGCTCGACGAGGTGACGAAGCTCGGATGTCCGTCGGATCGGATCTGGCAGCTCCACCGCTGAGCGAGACGAGCCTTCTGTCTCGTGAGGCTCGCGACGTGCTGCGAGGGCCTCGTCCACCCGTGGTCGATCGGAAACCCATGCCCGTCCCCAGCGGAAGGCGGCGAGGTTCTGCGCGACGGCGACCCCGTTGAGCTCGATGGCGGCCTCGACCGCGTCAGCCGGGAGCGGGATGGCCCCGACCTGGTACGCGACCCCGAGAAGCAGCACGTTCGCGTAGAGCGCCGACCCGAGCAACCCTTCGGCGAGCGCAACGCTGTCCACCAGAACGCACCGGGGCGCGCCGACGAGCGCGGTGAGCACCTCTTCGACCTGCGTTGGCGAGGGCAGGGAACGCTCGGGGTGCGAGACCATGTCGCCGGTGGGCGTCTGGCTGGTCGAGACGACCGCGATGGTCCGGCCGGGCTCGATGGTCTCGAGGTTGGGGGACTGGAGCGACACCACCTGGTCGAAGCCCAAGAAGAGGTCCACGCCCCCACGGGTTGCCTGGTTGGAGCCATCGACTGCCTTGGCGCTGACGCGTAGCTCGGACACCACGGGCCCCGCCTTCTGGCTGAGGCCGGTCTGGTCGAGGCCGTGGACATGACGGCCGGCACGGGTCGCCGCCGTCCCGATGATCTGGCTCACGGTCACCACCCCCGTCCCACCGATCCCCGGCATCCGGATGACGCAGTCCTCAGGGCTCACCGCCTGCGGAGGCTGTGGAAAGGCGCCCGGCGGGGATCCGACTCCCGTTCCCTGCTCTCGAGGACCATCGGCGGGGTTCCAGGGTCTGCGGGCGTGACCGAGGAGCCTGCGCACCAGGCTCGATGGGCGCGAGTCGACGATCACGAACGACGGGCAGTTCCCTCGAAGACAGGAGTAATCGGCGTTGCACGAGCTCTGGTCGATGGTGGTCTTGCGGCCGAGCTCGGTGTCGACCGGCTCGACCGACAGACAGTTCGAGACCGCCGAGCAGTCCCCGCAGCCTTCGCACACCCGCTCGTTGATGTGGACGCGCCGGGTCGGAGCGGGGAGCCGCCCCCGGGTGCGATCCCGACGTTTCTCGGCGGCGCAGCGCTGATCATGGATGAGCACCGTCACGCCGGGCACCCCGGCGAGGACGCGCTGAGCCTCGAGCACCCGCCCGCGATCCCACACCTCCACCCCCCGAGGGAGCCGCACGCGGCGATAGCGCGCGGGATCGTCGGTCGTGACGAGGACACGGCTGACGCCCTGGCGCAGGAGGATCTCCGCGACGTCTTCGACTGGACGGCTGTCGCTCTCTGCGGGGTCCTGTCCTCCCGTCATTGCGATCGCACCGTTGAAAAGCAGCTTGAACGTGACGTGCGATCCTGCGGCGACAGCCGCTTGGACCGCGAGCTGGCCGGAGTGGAAGTACGTCCCGTCGCCCATGTTCTGGACCAGATGGTCGGCTTCGACGAACGGCTCGAGACCCAGCCAGGTGGCTCCCTCCCCGCCCATCTGGGCCTTGGTCACGATGTCGCCCACCATGTGCTCGTCTGCCCAGGCGCCCAGCGCGTGGCAACCGGTTCCCACACCGACCAGCGTGCCTTCGGGGACGCGCAGGCTCGAGTTGTGCGGGCATCCCGAGCAGAAGAACGGGGTGCGCTGCGTGGTCGCCACCGGGATCTTCGGGCGCTGCCGGTCCGGGGAGGGAAGCACCACTCCTGGAACCCGCTGGGCCAACCGCGCGGCGACGACCCGTGCGAGCCGGTCGGACGTGAGCACGCCGAAGCCGGGGAGAAGGGGTGCTCCATGCTCGTCGCGGCGCCCCACGATCGTCGGGGGGTCCGGCACGCCGTACAGGGCATCGCGCAGGTAGGGCTCGAGCAGCGGCTGCTTCTCCTCGACGACCAAGATCTCGCGCAGTCCTCTGCCAAAAGCTCGGAAGGCGTGCGGCTCCAGCGGGTGGAACATCTGCACCTGCATGAGGCGAACGCCGAAGCGGCGAAGACCGGCTTCGTCGAGGTCCAGCAGCTCCATCGCCGAGATCAGCTCCCTGTAGAGGCTGCCGGCCGCGACGATCCCCAGCCATGCGTCCGGCGGGTCCACAGTGACACGGTTGAGCCCGGCGATCCGCCCGTACCGCGCGGCGGCCTCGCGGCGCAGCGTCGCGATCTCTTGCTCCGTCTCGAGAGACTCCGGCACACAGGGCGGTCGGACCTTCGCGAGGGACGGGACGCCGGCGTCCCGTGGCTCGTTCCCCGTCGCACGGAGGGCCGATGCAGGGATCGAACCGAAGCCGTCGGCGACGGACGCGACGATCTTGAGCGCCGTCCAGAGCCCTGAAGATCGCGACAGCTCTACTCCATGTGCGCCGAGCGACAAGATCTCCTGCACGGTCCCCGGAAAGAGCACAGGGACGTCCAATGCAGCAAGAAGGTGCTCGGAGGCGCTGGGCACCATGGAGGACTTGGGCACCGGGTCGTCCCCGACGAAGAGGAGCACTCCGCCATGGGATGAGGCGCCCGTGAACTGGCCATGCCACATCGCGTCGAGCGCTCTGCAAAGGCCCGGGGCCTTGCCGTACCACGCTCCCAGCACTCCGTCGACGCGCGCGTTCTGGAACCCCTGCACGAGCTGGCTCCCCGCGACCGCGGTCGCAGCGAGCTCTTCGTTCTGCCCCGGCAGATGGACGACGTCGAGCTCGCCCAGCAGCGACCGATGCCGTGCCATCTCCTTGTCGAACCCTGCGAGAGGCGAGCCCGGGTACCCCGAGACGAACGCCGCGGTGCGAAGCCCTGCCGCCCGGTCCCTGCGCATCGCGTCGAGCACCACACGGACCAGTGCCTGGATGCCGGTGAGGAAGACGGAATCGCCCTCCTCCGCCTCCCTCTCGCCAGGCAGGGGGGCAAACCGGCGTGTGGTGAGCGTCATCGCGCCTCCTCCCGTCGTGTGGTCGCCGCCGTGCCGACCGCGGGCGCTCGGCTGCCCGCCGCTTCGTCACGCTGGACCGCAGGGAGCACCTCGGCGGCGAAGCGCTCGACCTGGCCGGGCTGGTCGAGAGCTGCGAACCGACAGATGAAGCTGCTCACGCCTGCGTCACTGAAGTCCCGGAACCAGCGGATGACGTCGTCGGGAGCGCCCGTGGGTCCCCAATCGTCGAGACCGACCGCGTCGGAGAACCCCGGGTAGTACGCGTCGATGTACCGGCGCTGCTCCGCGAGCGCGTCGGCTTTCGTGTCCGCGAGACCGATCGTGACCTGGTACGCGACGTCGAAGCCGTCCAAGGACCGCAGTTCACCGAGCATGCGCAAGAAGGTGGCGACCTCCTCTGGACGAGAGGCCCGGCAGCACGTCAGCCAACCGTCTCCGAGCTCCGCCACCCGGGCGGCAGCGCGCGCGGCGCGCTTGGGCTCCGGGGCTCCGATCGACGGGTTGGCCACCACCCAGATCGGCGGCGGCGTCTGCACGGGGAGAAGAGGCCGTGGCTCGGTGCCCGTCGTGAACCCGACGTCGTCGAGGTCGAACTCCGTTCCGCGGTGCGTCACGCGCCCGTCGGTGAGCAAGGAGCGCACGATCCTCAGGCCCTCCTCGAAGACGCGCATCCGCCTTCGGTGGTCGAGACCGACGATCGCGAACTCCTCCTTGACCGCATCCTCGACGACGTTCCCCGGGCACGCCCCGAGCACGGTGCGCCCGTTCGACACGACGTCGAGCGTCGCCCACACCTGGGCGAGCTGTACCGGGTTCCGGAGCGTGGTCACCAGGCACGCCGTGCCAAGGGTCACCGAACGGGTCCGCTCTGCAAGCGCCGCGAGCAGCACCAAGGGCTCGTAGCGAGGTCGCGCCACCAGGCTGTCGCCGACCCACAAGGAGTCGAAGCCCGCGCCCTCCGCCCTCTCGCCGAGCTCGAGGAGGTCACGTGCGCCGTACTCGGGAGCGATCAGCGCCTCGCGATTGTTCAGGTTGAGGCCGACGTGCACTGCCCCGCGCTTCTTGGCAGGTGCCGTCACCACTCGGCCTCGACGCCGTAGACCTCGCTCGCGCTGCGCGGGGTCACCCGGCCCTCTCGCACGTCCTCGAGCACCGTCTCGCGAGGTCGCTCCGATGGAAGGCCGTACCCTCCGCTGCCAGAGCAGCGAAAGCTGACGACGTCACCCCGCCGGAGGTGCACGACCTCCTTGGAGTGGAGCCTCCGCTCGTCGGCTCCCCCCGGGTTCAAGACGGTCTCTCCAAGGAGGCCGTCTTGGCCACCGAAGAGCCCGTAGGCGGGGTAGACGTGGCGGTCCGTCAGGTTCGAGAGGATGACGTCGTCCGCGAGCATGCGGATGTCCTTGCGAACGCCCAGTCCACCTCTCCACCTGCCTGCTCCTCCCGAGTCGGGAATGAGCTCGTAGCGCTCGACGATGATCGGGTTCCTCGCCTCCTGGGCCTCCACGGGGATGTTCTCGACCGACACGGTCGGGGGGATCGCATCGAGCCCGTCTTTGGACGAGCGCGCACCGACGCCGCCCATGACGTAGTCGTAGAACACGAACGTCCGCCCGCTGGAAGGGTCGATCCCCCCGAAGATCGGGTTGGTCCATTGGCCGCTCGCCGCGCAGACGCGGTCGGGCACGATCTTCGAAAGCGCGCCGAACAGCAGCTCGACGATCCGCTGGTTGAGCAGCGCACGGCCGTTCAGGGCAGCGGGAGGCACCGGATTGAAGAAGCAGCCCGGTGGCGCCGTGATCTGCAAGGGGCGGAGCTGGCCCTCGTTCTGGGGAATGGTGTCGCGCGTCGTGATGGCCTTGGCGACCCAATAGCAGTACGCCTTCAAGTAGGACATCGTGCAGTTGAGCGAAGAGGGCGTCTGGGGATCCGTACCCGTGAAGTCGAAGAGGAGATCGCCGCCACTGACGGTGACCGCGACTTCCAACCTGATCGGAGGCGACCCCGGGCCGTGATCGTCGAGGTAGTCCACGAACGTGGCCGTCCCATCGGGAATGCCGAGCAGCTCGCGTCGCACCGCCTGCTCGGACTGGGTGAGGAATTGCTCGGCGGCGGCATCGACGACCGGAGAGCCGACCTGCCCGTGGAACTGCGCCAGCTTCGTCGCACCCACGTGGAGCGCGGCACGCTGGGCGCGAATGTCTCCGAGGACCAGCTCCGGCACTCGCACGTTCGCACCGATCAGCTCGAAGATCTCGCGCACCGGCTCCCCTTCCCTGTAGAGACGGGTGGGCAGGAGGCGGAGCCCTTCCTGGACCCCCTCGGTGACGCCGACGACTGCCTGGCTCCCGGGAGCAGGGCCGCCGATGTCCGTCAAGTGGATGCAGCTCACGACGAAGCCGGCCAATCTTCCCGCGTGGAACGCGGGGCTCATGGCGAAGAAGTCCGGAAGATGGCCCGAGCCCATGTACGGATCGTTCAGCACGATCACGTCGCCGGGCACCAGCGTGTCGACGGGGTACGCGTCGAGCATGTGCTGCACCACGTGCGGCATGGCCCCCAGGTGCGCGGGGCTGCGGTTCGCCTGCGCCAGCATGCGGCCTGCTGCGTCGAAGACCGCGGTGGAATAGTCCCCTCCCTCCCGAACCTGGTCCGAGAAGGCGCAGCGCTGCTGGGCTTCGGCCATCTCCTCTGCGATCGCCGCCAACCTGCCCCACACGACAGCGACCGTCAGCGGGTCGACACAGGCGTGGTCCGACGCGCTCACCTCGCCCCCAGCACGTGCACGAGGAGCGAGCCGTCCGGAGCAACCTCCACTTCGTCGCCGGGGAGCACGACGGTCGTGGTCGTCGTCTCGGCAACGAGGCACGGCCCGACGACGACGTCCCCAGGACGGAGGCTCGAGCGCTGGTGCACGTCGACGTCGACGAGCCCCGTCTCCGGGTAGTACACCGTCCGCCGAGCCGGGATGCCCGCATCGGCTCGGCCGGCGCGCTGCGAGGGCACCTGGCGCTCAGCGCGCCCCTTCACGAGGGCCACATGCCAGGTGACGACTTCGACCGGATGCCCACGCTCAGCGTAGCCGTACGCCTGCGCGTAGCGCTCCTCGAAGATCTCCGCGAAACGAACGGCATCGGCCTCCTCGACGTCGACGGGAACCAGGAATTCGTGGCCTTGTCCGACGTAGCGCATCCCCAAGGTGCAGACGACCCGCACCTCCTCGCCCGAACGGAACGCGCTCCTGCTCGCTTCGTCGACCAGCTCCTCCAGGATCGCCTTCGAGCGCACGCTCGCGTCGTCGTCGAGCCGCAGCAGGGACGTGCGCGTCAGCTCCATCGACACCGAGGCCTCCAGCAGGCCGCGGGCCGAACCCCCGCTTGCAGCCAGCGGGACCACGGCCACCTCCACCCCGAGCGCGCGGGCGAGCCGCGGGCCGTGCACCGGTCCTCCGCCGCCCAGGCAGACGAGCGCGAGCGTGCGCGGGTCGAACCCACGGTTGATCGACACGAGCCGGATGGCGTGCTCCATGTCCAAGGTGGCCACTTCGTGGATCCCCCACGCCGCGCGCAGGCGGTCGACCCCAAGGGACGCGGCGAGACCGTCGACGGCCGCCTCGGCCGCCTCGACGTCCAGGCTGATCCCACCAGAGAACGCCGAGGGGTCGCAGTAGCCGAGCAAGAGATTGGCGTCGGTCACGGTCGGAGCAGTGCCTCCTCTTCCGTAGCAGGCCGGTCCGGGATTGGCGCCCGCGCTCCGAGGCCCGACACGCAGCGTTCCTTCGCGCACCTCGGCGATGCTGCCGCCTCCGGTGCCGATCTCCACCAGGTCGAGGGCTGCGATGTCGACGGGGAGGCCGCTGCCGCGCCGGTTGCCGACCCTCTGGAGCTCGAAGTACGACGCCGTCGCCGGCACCCCGCCGTGCACGACCGCCGCCTTGGCCGTCGTTCCCCCCATGTCGAACGAGAGGACGTCGGGGTACCCGAGCGAGGATCCGAAGCGCGCCGCGCCGACGACGCCCGCGGCCGGTCCGGACTCGAGCGTCCGAACCGGGCGATCGAGGACCTGGTCCATGGACGCGAGCCCGCCACTCGACTGCATGATCCAGACCGGCACGTCGATCCCCACCGAAGGCAGCCGTTCGACCAGCTCCCGGAGGTACTCGGACACGGAGGTGGCGATGTACGAATTCACCACTGCCGTGTTGGCTCGCTCGTACTCGCGCGCCTGGAGCGAGACGTCACTGGAGATCGTGATCACCATCCCGGGAAGCTCCCTCGCCAGGATCTCCGCCGCACGACGCTCGTGCGCAGGGTTCGCATAGGAGTGGAGGAACGTCACAGCGAGCGCCTGCGCCCCCGATTCCCGAATTTCCGCCGCGACCGCGCGCACCTCGTCCTCGTCGAGGGGGAGCGGAACCGACCCGTCCGCGAGCGTCCGCTCGCTCAGCTCGAAGCTGAGCGAGCGCTCGACGAGCGGCCGAGGCTTGTCGAGCTGCACGTCGTACATGCTCCATCGCAGCGCGCGCTGGATCTGCAGGATGTCGCGGAACCCGCGCGTGGCGAGGAAGGCAGTCGTTGGACCGCTCCTCTCGAGCACGGTGTTCGACCCTCGGGTGGTCGCGTGCACCACCTCGCGCACCTCCCCAGGCGCGACGTGCGCCTGCTCGAGGACGGCGCTGACACCGGAGGTGATGGCCCCCACGAGATCCTCCGGCTCTGCAAGGACCTTCTCGAAGAAGAGACCCCCGTGCTCGTCCTCGAGGACGAGGTCGACGAACGTCCCGCCGACGTCGATTCCCAGCCTAGCCACGGCGGGCTCCCTGGAGGGCATCGTCCACGCCACGGCTCCCCGTCCCGTCGCCCAGCTCCTCGATGATCTGCTCGCGCAGGCGAAACTTCTGGATCTTCGTGGACGACATCGGCCAATCCGTCACGAATCGAACATGCCGAGGGACCTTGAACGATGCGATCCTGCCGCGGCAGAACGCGATCACGTCCTCCTCGCGGAGCCGAGCCCCCGGTGACAGCTCGACGAACGCCGCCGGAACTTCGGTCAGGCGGTCGTCGGGCACTCCCACCACCTGGCTCAGCTTGATGCCGGGATGCGAATCCAAGAAGGCCTCGACTTCTCTGGCGGAGACGTTCTCACCCCCGACCTTCAGAACATCTCGCAGTCTTCCATAGAAGGAAATGAACCCATGCTCATCCATCGAGCACAAGTCACCCGTATGGAAGAAGCCATCGGCGTCGCGAGTCGCAGCGGTCTGCTCCGCGTTCTTGTAGTAGCCGCTGAACAGGCTCCTCCCGCGCGTCGCGAGCTCACCTTTCACGCCGTGTGGCAAGCGAGCCCCGGTCAGCGGATCCACGATCTTCGCTTCCCAACCTGGGAGCACTGGGCCGCATGAGCGCATTCGCGCCTCGTAGCCGTCGTCCAGGCGGCTGTACGAAAGGGTCCCACACACTTCGGTCATTCCGTAGGCATTGACGAGGACAGCGGGAGAGAAGGCCTCCTGGATCTGCACTTGCGTGCTCTCCGGGCTCACGTTGCAGATGGCCCGCACATCGCGCCTGTCGTAAGAGGAGAAGCCCGGATCCTGCATGAAGTTCAGCGTGATCGTAGGGAAAAGCGGGTACAGCAGCGTCGGCCGTTGTGCTGCGCACAGGGCCACGGCCTCTTTGGACTCGAACCGTTCCTGACTGATGAACGTCGCCCCGCGGCTGAAGACCGCCGACATGACGAGCAGGGCCGCGACGTGGAACATCGGCAGCGGGCACCAACAGCGGTCATCAGGGGTGATTTCGAAACGCTGGGCAGTGCCGACCGCATTGGCAACGAACGCATCATGCGTGAAGACGCAGCCCTTCGCCATCGACGTGGTGCCCGACGTGTACATGTACATGATCGGATCGTCCGGCGAAGCCCCGTCCTCGGGGGCCGGAGGCAACTCCAGCGCCATCCGATCCACCATCGACTCATTGAGCATCCCTGCGGGCGCGGTCGCGCCAAGCATGACGACGTGCCGGAGGCGCGGGAACTGCTCCAGCCCCAAGTGCTTGGTGGGATCGGAGGCCTCCAGCCCGGAAAGCGCCTCGGTCACGACCGGACCCAGCTGATAGGGCTCGTCGAGCTGGCTGGTGGTGACCAGCGCTCGGAGGTCGCCGTCTCGACAGACGTGGGAGATCTCGAAGGTCCTGTACCGGATATTGATCGGCACGAGAATGGCGCCGAGTCGCGCTGCGCCGAGAAAGAGCTCGACGAACTGGGGCGAATTGGGGAGAATCAGCCCGAACGTCTCCCCACGCCCCACGCCGAGCGCCCGAAGTTGGCCCGCACGCCGACCGGCTCGTTCCCAGAGCTCGGAGTAGGTCAGCGCGCCACCTGGGAACACCAGGGCGGGGTGGTCGGGCCGTGCGGCTGCACTGGCTCGGAACATCTCCGCATAGGTCCAGCGTCGGTTGCAGGACTCTGTCAGACCTGCTGTCACCGAGGGCGGCACCGTCGGGTCGGTCATCCTGCGCCCGACTTCGAGGCGGCGGTGTCGGGCGTCTGGACGTCGAGCTCGGCAACCTCTTCCCGTTCGTCCAGCGCGCGGAGGAACTCGGCCACCGCCGCCGCGAACGGTACCGGAAGTTGGTCGGGCAGCGGGACCATCCCTGTGGCCAGCTCGATGACCTTCGCGTCGGGCAGCGCCTCGCGCCAACGTGCCAACATGGGATACGCGAACGGATCGGCGGAACCTACGAGAACCAGTACGGGGAGTCCCGTCCGCCTCAGCTCTTCGGCTCGCTCCGGCGCCGGGTACCGGTTGACCGCTCGGTGACCCTCTTCGGCACGACTGCCCACTCGAAGAGCATCCGCGACGAACCTTCGGAGCAGGTCGGAGCGACCCGCGGGATAGAACGCGAGCCTGCGACGCCACAGCTCGGTCAAATGCGACCCGTCCGGTCGCTCGGTGACGTCATCCACCCCGGGGCCGGCCAACGCGGCGGCGCGCTCGTCAGCAGAACGTAGCGGGGCGGAGGACAAGACGACGGCCCGGACCCTTGTGGGACACCGAACGGCCACCTCGAGCGTCACCAGCGCTCCGGTATGGTGCCCGACGAGCGCGACCTGGTCGAGACCGAGCTCATCGATCAACAGGGTGAGCCCGTCTGCGTAATGCTCGATCGAATCCCCGGCACGCGGATCCAGATCTGATGCCCCGAACCCCGGGGTGTCCAAGGCAACCGTGTCGTAGTCGCGCCCGAGCAGCGGCAGGACGTCTCGGTACTCGTCCCATGAACGAGGGGTCTGGTGCGCCATCGCCACTGGCGCGCCGTTCCCTTCGCCGCAGCGCGCGAAATGAAGCTGGCCCCACGGCACGTCGACGTAGCCCCGGCGGATGGTCACCGCATCTTCACTCACGGCGATCCCAGGGCGGCAGGAGGCGTACCGCGAGAGCCTGTTGCATCATGTCCGGCCAAGGTGTTCCGATGCGCGGGTGTGGTCTCAGACTCATCCCTCCTGACAGTCCTCGCTCCCACTGCCATGGATATTTGATCACCGCTCCCTCTCCGCCGCAAGCCCCACGGTGCGGAGCAAAGGATCCACTCCGGCCACGAAGATCGAGGAAGAGTCGCAGCTGAATGCTCGTCAGCGGCGAAGTCGAACGCCTGCCTTCTCGCGATCCCACGTCCGCTCCGATACTCCTCGAGCTCGCAGCTCGAACTTCTGCACCTTGCCATTCGAGGTGATCGGCAGGTCTTCGACGAACTCGATATAGCGCGGTACCGCGAAGTATGCGAGCCGTTCCTGGCAGTGCTCGACGAGCTCCATGGGGCTTGGCGGAGGGTCGGTAGAGGGCACCACGAACGCCATCACCTCGTCTTCTCCCAGCTCGGAAGGCACTGGGACGACCGCGATCGCGGCGACACCGGGGTGTCCAACGAGAACCTGCTCGACCTCCCAGCTCGAGACGTTCTCCCCGCGGCGACGGATCGCGTCCTTGAGGCGGTCGAGGAACCGGTACCAGCCCTCGGCGTCTCGGACGACTCGGTCACCGGTATGGAGCCAGAGATTCCGAAAGGCGGAGACCGTGGCCTCTGGCATCCGCCAGTATCCCGTCGTGAAGGCGAACGGTTCGTCAGCGCGCACGACGAGCTCGCCCGCCGTTCCGTCAGGCACTTGGACGTCGTGCTCGTCGACCACCCGGGCATGGAAGCCGGGCATCACCCTGCCCATCATCCCCGGCTTCTGCGCCCCGTCGCGAGGTCCGATGACGAGGTTGGTCTCCGTCATCCCATGCGCCTCGACGATCTCGATGCCGAACCGCTCCTCGCACACCGACCAAAGCACGGCTGGAGTCGCTGGAGCGAGAGCGACGCGGACGCTGTGGGCGCGCTCGACTGGTGTCTCGTCGCGCGAGCAGAGGATGGAGACCATGGTCCCGAGAAGGTAGGTCACGGTCGCCTCGCTCTCGACGAGCCGCTCCCAGAAGTGAGAAGCGGAGAACCGCTCGCCGACGACGAGGGAGGCCTCGTTCACGAGTGCCTGAAGAAATGCGTTGAGCGCGTTGGTGTGGAAAAGCGGAAGGCAGGTGTAGAGCACGTCACCTGAGTGCACGTCGAGCGCCGCCCCTGAGTTGACTCCCCACCAGTAGAACTGGCCGTGAGGACACCGCACGCCTTTGGACGGCCCGGTCGTTCCCGAGGTATAGAGCAGCGCGAGGTCGTCGCCCGGCAGCACTGGCGCCGGCGTGATGGCGTCGCCGTTGCCGGGAAACGATTGGATGCGCCGTTCCCGCCACGTGGCAGGGTGGTCTCCGAGCCCCCACAGCTGCTCCAACGATCCTGGCAATCGGTCGATCCCGTCGAAACGGTCGAGCAACCCCGGCTCCACGACCAGCACGCGAGGCTCGGCGTCGTGCACGATGTGCTCGAGCTGCGGGCCCCGGGCGGACACATTGATGGGGACCAGCGTCGCTCCGAGCCACCCGCACGCGGCGAAGGTGTCCAACACCTCCACGCGATTCGTGCTGATCACGGCGATGCGATCACCGCGTTGCACTCCCCGCGCCGCGAAGGCGCCTGCTACCTGGGCCGTGTGCTCGGCCATCCCCTCCGCAGACCGGAGGACCGGGCCGACCCGCAAGAGCGGGGTGTCGCCGCTGGACTCGGCCCGCTGGCGGAGCAGGGCGGGCAGCGTCCGCTGCGAGGGAGCCACCTCCATCAGCACTGCTCCACCAGCGTCCCGCCACCAGCCAGGTCCTGCCCGCGTACGATGCCATACGGCGAACGAGACCCGCAGCCGTCATTCATGGGCGGAACCTGACCCGAACGGCGGCTCCACGATCGCTTCGACGGGCTGGTAGGCGCCCACGGGCGCTGCCCCTTTTCCAACTGCGACGTCCGCAGGCCCCGCTTCCGTCGACTCTCTGACGAATCGCCTGCGGGTACGCGACTTCTGGAACTGGTCCAAGCCGACGGCCACGACGAGCACGATGCCGGTCACCACGTTGGACCAGAAGTCCGAGACTCCCACCACGCCGAGACCGTTCTCGAGAGCTCCGATGAGCAGCACACCAAGGATCGTGCCGAATATGCCACCCTCGCCGCCGGAAAAGCTCGTCCCACCGAGCAGGACCGCGGCACCCGCAATCAGGTTGATCGTTGCCCCTACTGTCGGAGACGCTGCGGCGAGCCGCCCGGCGTCCACGATTCCGGCCATCCCCGCGAACAGACCCGCCGCGCCATACGTCAACATCGTGATCAGGCCGACGCGTATCCCGGCAATCCTCGCAGCCTCCCGGTTGCCACCCACCGCGTAGATGGCGCGTCCGACACGCGTGAAGCGAAGGCACACGCCGGCGACGACGACAGCGCCGATCATGAACCATATCGGGACGCCGATACCGAGGGCCTTCGCGGACCCGATCGAGGCAACCATGTGGTACTTCGAAAGAGACAACGTGTTTCCGTTCGTCACGACGTACACGAGACCCTCGACTGCAGTCATCGTGCCGAGGGTGACCACGAGAAAGTTCAACCGGGCGTAGCCGATCAAGAAGCCGTTGACCAACGCGCCGAACAGACCTGCGCACAGGATGGCGATGACGATCGCGAGGAGCTGCGGGACGCCGATCGCCAGCAGCCCGGCGAGCAGCACCCCGGTCGCCTCCATCACCGAGCCCACCGACAGGTCGAACCCTCCTCCGATCATCGCGAAGGTCATCCCTGCGGCGACGAGCATCAGGTCGCTGTTCGACGTAAGGATGTTTGTGATGTTCTGCCCGTGAATGAAGAACGGATGCAGTGCGGCGAAGACCACGATGATCCCGACCAAGGCCCCCCCTGGTCCGACATAGCGACGGCCCCGCTTCAGCCAACCGACCAGATCTCTCCTGACAGCCGGAACTGTGTCGGATCGAAAGGACTCGTCCACACTACTGCTCCCCGTCTCCACCTCGGACCCTGCGCGCATCCTCATCCCGGCACGCTCCACACTGTGAGAAACCCGTCCAAACCCACGAGCCGTCTTTCAATCCCCGCGCTCAGCGTCTCGCGACAGCTGCGTCGCTCCCCCAGCCAAATGGATCACATCCTCCTCGTCGAGTGACCCAGCTGGATAATCGCCGATGGTGTGACCCCGGTAAAGTATGACGATCCGGTCACACCACTCGATGAGATCCGTGAATTCGCTCGAATAGACGAGGGCCGCCCTATCGCCTTGTGCATAGTCACGGACGGCGCGAAAGATGTCGATCTTGGCCCCGATGTCCACGCCGCGAGTCGGCTCGCTCAGAAGGAGAAGCCGTGGATTCCGCGCCAGGACACGCGCCATGACCAGTTTCTGCTGGTTCCCGCCCGACAGGGCGTCCGCAGGCGCTTCGATTCCCGGCATCCGCACCGAAAACCGACGAGCGAGCATCGATGCGGAGCGTCGCCGCCGCCGCAAACCGACGAACGGAGGCCACAGGGAACTGAGATCGGAAAGATGCATGTTCTCGGCCACGCTCAGCATCGGCACCAGCCCTTCGAGCCGGCGATCGCGAGGCAGGAAGCCCACACCGATCGCCATCGCTGCGCGCACCGACGTCAGCGGTAGGGGCTTCCCCCCGAGCAGGGCCATGCCACGCGGATCGGTACCAGCGCCCGCAAGCGCGGCGAGCAATTCGGATGCCCCTGAGCCCTCCAGACCGGCGATGCCGACGACTTCGCCCGCGTGGACCGTGAGCGACGCGCTCCTCAGTGCCGGCGGCATTCCCAGATCCTCCACACGCAGGAGTGGGGTCGTGCCGTCCTCGCGCTCTTGGACCCTGGAACGTGCTGACTGCCCGAGCGGCCGACCCACCATCATCTCGGCGATCTGGCCAGCACCGACGTCGCCCACGTGCATCACCGCCACGACTCTTCCGTCACGAATGACGGTCACGCGGTCCGCAACCTGCTCGAGCTCAGCCAGACGCTGCGTCACGTACGCGATCGCAATCCCCTGATGGCGCAGTTCGCGGAGCACCGCGAACAGACGGTTCGCTTGACCGAGGGAGAGGGAGGAGGTCGGCTCGTCGAGAAGAAGGATCCGTTGCCCTCGGGCAAGGGCCCTGGCAATCGCAACGAGCTGGCGAGTGTCCGCCGTCAGCATGTTGACGTCACGCGTGACGTCCAGCTCCTTTTCCCCAAGAAGCGCCAAGGACGCTCTTGCCCGCTCCCGGCAGCTCTTCCAATCGACCTTCAGCCCCCGGGCAGGAAGCGCGCCGAGGGAAATGTTCTCTGCGACCGTCAGAGATTCGACCAGCGGCACTTCTTGGGGGATCAACGCGACGCCGGCGCGGATCGCATCCGTCGGCTGGTGGAACCGCACGCTTCGGCCCTCCACAAAGATGGACCCGGCGTCCGCCCGGATCTCCCCGGAGGCAACCTTGAGCAGGGTCGACTTCCCGGATCCGTTCTCCCCGATCAGCGCATGGATCTCGCCGGGTCTGCAGTCGAACGACACGCCGCTCAGGGCCGGCGTCCCGCCGTACCACTTCTCGATCGAATCCAAGGAGAGAAGCGCTGGGCGCGATGTTGTGTCGAGCAGCGGGGCAGTCCCGTTCGCCGTCACGGCTTCCGCACCCTCACCTTCTCCGGCGCTTCATACGCCCACGAGTCAATGCCCTGACGAGGCGTCCTGGCCCTTGATCTTTCCCGATGCGATCTTCTGAACCGCTGCTGTCCAGCTGATGCGCTTCTTGATGTTCCCCTTGGTGTAGATCACGTCGTGGACTGTTGCGATCGCCGGAACGTGCTTTGTTCCCTTGAGCAGTCGGTACATCAGGTTCATGGCCGTGGCACCCTCTTTCCACGGCTGGATTGTGTTGAGGCCGGTGATCTCGCCGCTCTTGATCGCTGTCACTGCTGTCGGGTCCCCATTGCGGCCCATGACGTCCTTGAGCTTCAGATGGCTCGTCTTGGCAGCGATCCCTGCGCCCTCCGCGCTGTAGTCGTTGTAGCCGATGACGCCGTCGATCTTCGACCCCCAGCGAGCGATGGCCTCGTCCATGGCCTTGATCCCGCCCGTCTCGTTTGTGGTCGTGTTGTACTCCTCACCCAGCAGGTGGAGCTTCGGATGGCCCTTGAGCACGTTGTTGATCACCTGCTGCAGCTGGAAGCGGACACCGGGGACTGGCGCTGCGATGTTGATCGCGACGAAATTGCCCTTGCCGCCCATCGCCTTCGCGAAGGCGCGTCCTTCGACCTTCCCGCCTTGAACCGCGCCCTGGGTCACCACTGCGTTGAACGCAGTGGAAGAGGGCTTGTACTTGAGCTCTGTCCCCTTCAGGGTGCCGAGCCCGACCACGTCGATCCCGGCCTTGCGTGCGCTGGCGACGGCGGGGAGCACTGCTGTTGTGCTCAGCGGGAACGTGATGATGCCGTTGACGTGCTCGCCGATCAGGGTCTTGATGTCGGACACCTGCTTGCTGACTGTGAGCTGGTCGTCCAGCTCGACGACCTTGACACCCAGGCGCTTGCCTCGAGCTGTGATCGCCTTCCCGATGGTGTCGAGCACTTCGACGGCCGCGGTCGGGTTCGTGAAGCCGACGACGAACGGCTTCGTGGATCCCTTCCGCGTCGCCACGTGCTTGATCGTCGCTGAAGCAGTGCCGGATGAAGCCGAGACGACGAGCGCCACGCCGACGCACGACGCCGCCAATGCAGAGACCAGCGCTCGACCCTTGCCACCTGCAAGACGCTTCATCGCGTTCCCCCCTTTCCTACTGCCGTCAGAGCGCTCGTCTCACGGCGCCTGTCTGATGACGTGGATGGCGCAGCCGAGACTCGCAAAGCGCTTGCCTCGACCAGCAGTGCCACTACTGATCAAATATATACGTAACTGTACAGCAATCTTCCTGCACCGTCAAGGAGCTCGGCGTGAGGCGCTGAGCGCTGCTATGCCTTCGAGCGCCTGCAGCGTCGCCAGCGCCAGGCCGCCAAAACGACGACGAGCATCGCCGCCAGGCCGGCACCGATCTTCAGCCCGCGCTCACGAAGGGACGACGCCAGGACGCGGTTCAGGTCCAAGGTGTCGTCCTCCGGCGGCTCCGAAGACCTGGAGCCGGTCGGCGCGGCGCTGCCGGCGCCCCTCGGCGATCCCGCACCGTTGACCGACGAGGCCTCCGCGCCCGACCCCTGCTGAGCCGCAGCGATCCGGCGCTCGAGCCGGACCGTGAACTCCTCGAGGATGCGACCACCCACGTCCTCGAGGACGCCTTTTCCGAACTGCGCCTGCGGACCCGTGATCTCGAGCTCGGTCTCGGCCCGGACGCGGGTCCCCCCCGGCACCGATGCAAGGCTGTTGCGCACGGTGGCGAGCGCCGAGCCCTGGCCGCGCGCCTCCCTGGCCTTCATCTGGATGGTGGCCCGGCGCGCATCGTCGTCGACCTCGAGCAGCATGGCCTCGCCGCGGTACTCCACGGTCATCGGCCCGATCTTCAGCCGGATCTTCCCCCGGTAGGTGTTCGGGGGGACGAACTCCTCCACCTTCGCGCCGGGGACGCACTCCGCCACCTCCTCCATGTCGAGGAGGTGGCGCCACACGGTGTCGACATCGGCGGCGACGACGAACTCGTTCGTGAGCAGCATCAGAGGCTCGTCGCGCCGGTGTCCGACCCGGCTGACCGGGAGATGACCTCGACGCCGCGGGGGGCGCCGGGTGCCCGTTGCAGCATCTCGTAGACGCGTGCCCAGTGGTTGTGGCTGTCCGTCACGATCGGGCCGCCGGCGCCGATCGCATCCTGGATCGCACTGCACACGGCATGCAGCGGTGCGCCGCCGCCCTCCCCCATGCCCTTCGCCCCGTTGGGCGTGAACGGGCTCGGCGACTCGATGTCCCCGCACACGATGTTCGGGATGTCCAGGGAGGTGGCCACGTGGTACTCGTAGAAGGACGGCTCTTCGAGCTGGCCCGACTCGTCGTAGTCCAGCGACTCGTAGAGCGAGGCTGCGATCCCGAGGCCCGTGGCCCCGTGGACCTGCCCCTCGACCACCAGCGGGTTGATGCGCTTGCCGCAGTCGTCCACCGCGGCGTAGTCGAGGATCTTCACCTCGCCGGTCTCCTCGTCGATCTCCACGACGCACACGTGCACCTGGCTCGCGTAGGTGAGCGTCAGGTTGCCCGTCTTGGCGACGGTGTCGGGCACCTCGAACGGCGGGACGTACGCGTACCTGGCGTTCAGGTCGCATTCGTTCAGCAGCTCGGCGGGCAGCCCGGCGTTGTTCGTGTAGACCATGTTGGCCAGGCCGATGAAGGGGATGGCCCGCTCCTCGTCTCCACGGACGCGGGCGACCCCTCCTGCCAGCTCGATCTCGTCCTCGTCGGCGTGCAGGGCGAAGGCGGCGAGCTTCACGATCTGGTGCCGGAGCTTCTGGGCCGCCCCCATCACCGCGCAGAGGCCGGTGACGGCGAACTGGCTCGCGTAGGTCCCGGAGAACCCGACGTAGGCGTTGTTCGCCTGGTTGAAGCCGGTCGAGACCGTCACGTCGTCCGGGGTCACCCCGAGGATGTCCGCCGCCACCTGGGAGGCGGTGGTCTCGTGGCCCTGCCCCTGGGGGGTGGTGCCGAGGTTGACGTTGATCTCCCCGAACAGGTCCAGCTTGGCGATGGCCACCTCGCCGTTCCCCGAGAAGGGCAGCTCGGGGTTGATGATCCGGGACTGGCCGAAGTTGTTCGTTCCCGAGTCGAGCGTCGAGCCGATCCCGATCCCGATCCTGCGCCCCGACCCGGTGCCGAGCTCGCGCTGGCGGGCACGCCACTCGTCGACGTGCGCCAGCTCGAGCGCGATGTCGAGCGAGCGCGGGAGGTCCCCGGAGTCGTAGATGCACCCGTTCGGGGTCTCGTAGGGGTAGTCCTCCGGCTGGACGTAGTTGCGCTTGCGCACCTCGACGGGGTCGAGCCCGAGCTCGTGCGCCACCACGTCGACGATGCGCTCGATCATCCACAGGTGCTGCATGCGGGAGTAGCCGCGGTTCGGCGTCACCGGGCACTTGTTCGAGACCACCTCGGTGTAGTCCACCCGAACGTGCTTGAGCTTGTAGCACCCCGGCACGACCTGCGACCAGATCACCGCCCCGAGCGGCTCGTAGTGCAGGTAGGCGCCGGCGTCGTCGAACGCCCGGGCTTTCACCCCGAGGATCGTGCCGTCGGCCATCACCGGCACCTCGATGTCGATGAAGGTGCGCTCGTTCCCGTGGCCGGCGGTCAGCATGTGCTCGGTGCGGAACTCCGTCCACTTGGCGGGACGTCCCGCCTTCTTCGACAAGAGCGCCAGGGCGGCGATCTGGGGGTAGAAGCCGATCTTGAGACCGAAGGCGCCGCCGATGTCCTTCGTGACGAAGTTGAACTTGTTCATGGGCACGCCGATGGTCGGCCCGATGACCATCGCCGCGAACATGGGCATCTGGTAGTTGGACAGCACGCTCACCATGCCCGTGCCGTGGTCGAAGTCGACGACCGCCCCGTTGCACTCGAGCGGCGTGGAGCTGAAGCGGTGGAAGTGCAGCCGGTCGAGCTTGACGACGTGGTCGGCGTTCTCCAGCGCCCAGTCCACGTCGCCGTAGTCGAACACGCCGTGCCACACGACGTTCGTGCCGGCCTCGTCGTACAAGAGCGGTGCAGTGGGGTCTGCAGCGGCAACCCCTTCGGTGACCGCAGGCAGCGGCTCGTACTCGACGACGATCCGTTCGGCGGCGTCGCGCGCCGTCTCCCGGCTGTCGGCGAGGACCACCGCGACCGCGTCCCCCTGGTAGCGCACCTTGCCGACGGCGAGGGGCCACTCCTGCATGAGCGATCCGGGAGGCGGGGCGATGGCGAAGAACGGCGCCTCGCACATCGCCTTGGCCTCCTCGCCGGTGAGCACCGTGTAGACGCCGTCCATCGAAAGCGCCGGCTCGCAGTCGATCGAGACGATGCGCGCGTGGCCATAGGGAGAGCGCACGAACCATGCGTACCCTTGGCCGTACATCCCGCCGTCGTCGACGAACGAGCCCTGGCCCTGGACGAGCCGCCAGTCCTCCTTGCGAGGCATCGCGCGTCCCGACCAGGTCTTCGTGGCCTCCCCCGTGACCGGGGCACTGGTGATCGTCACCTCATACCTCCTCGCCGGCCGTCGCCTGCACGCTGCGGCGTTCGGTCGCCTGTCCCCGGGATGCCTCCCGGATCGCCTCCACGATGTTGACGTAGCCCGTGCAGCGGCAGACGTTCCCACGGATCCCCCGTCGGATCTCCTCGTCGGTCGGCTCGGGGTTCTGGCGCAGCAAGTACGTGGCGCTCATGAGCATGCCCGGCGTGCAGTACCCGCACTGCAGCCCGTGGTGCTCGTGGAACGACTCCTGGAGCGGGCTGAGGGCGCCGTCCTGGGCAAGGCTCTCCACCGTCTCGATGGTCGCACCGTCCGCCTGAGGTGCCAGGATCATGCAGCTCTTGACCAGCTTCCCGTCCACGATGACCGAGCAGGCCCCGCAGTTCCCCGTGTCACAGCCGATGTGGGTCCCCGTGAGGCCGAGCGTGTCCCGAAGGAAGTGCACCAGGAGCTGGCGGGCAGCAACGATGCGGCTGACCTTCTCCCCGTTCACCTCGACGGTCACGGAATGCGACGTTCCGCGTTCTCCCATCACTTCCCTCCTGCGGTCGAGCCGTTCCGGCTCCCTCTGGCGGCGGCGATGGCCTGGACCACCGCTCGCCGCGCCGTCACCTTCGCCATCTGGCGCCGGTACTCGCTGCTGCCGTGCACGTCGGCGATCGGCTGCATGCCGTCGGCCACGCCGGCGCACGCCGCCCGCACCGCCTCCTCGGTCGCGTCTGCGCCGTTCAGCCGGGCCTCGGCTTCGGCGTCGCGCACGGGGACGTGGGCGACACGGGCGAGAACGAGGCAGGAGTCGGCGATCGTCGCTCCGCTGCCGTCGAGGGTGACCCGCGCCGCGGCCCGCACCAGCGCCTTGGCGTCCGCCCCCACCGCCAGCGACGCGTAGCCGGCACCCGAGTGCTCGGGAATCGGCGGCACGGTGACCGACACCAGGAGCTCACCCGGCTCGAGCGCAGTGGCGAAGTAGCCCTTGAAGAAGTCGACCGCAGGAACGCTGCGCTCCCCGGTGCGTGAGCGCAGCTCCATGACAGCACCCAATGCCACCAGGATCGGCGGCAGGTTGTTCGTGGGATCGCTGAGGCAGCAGTTCCCCCCGATCGTCCCCTTGTTCCGGATCTGCTGGTCCTCGATATGGGCGGCGACCTCGCCGAGCATCCAATGGCTCGCGCGCACCTCGGGCGAGCGGTCCAGCGCGTCGTACGTGACGCACGCGCCGATCGAGAGCCCGCCGTCGGCGGTCCGAGCGATCGAGGAGAGCTCGGCGAGCCGGGAGATGTCCACGAGCACGTCCACCGACGCCACCCGGTTCTTCAGCACGTTGACGAGGCTCTGGCCGCCGGCAAGCGGTGCCGCCCCTTCGTCGGACGCCAGGATCTCGAGCGCGTCGCCCACGCTTTCGGGTCGCACATACTCCACCTGTTCGAGCAGCATCGCCAGTCATACCTCCGATGGCCTCACGGCTCCCTCACCCCAAGGCGTGCTTGTGCACACCTTCACGGAGCGGCGGTGAACCTATCTCTGGTTTGATCAATTGTCAACGTTGATCGGCGCAGCACTCCTCATGGGACGTCTCCGAGGTAGCTCGACTCGAGCGCCTTCACGAGGCGCCACAGGCAGAGGTGCAGCGGGACCGGCACGCCGTGCGCCAACCCCTCTCGGACCAGCGAGCCCGTGATGAAGTCGACCTCGGTGCGCCGTCCGGCACGCACGTCGGCGAGCATCGAGGGAAGGTGGCGGTAGCTGCCCTGCCCCGTCTCGCCGCGGCGCACGGCCTCGAGGTTCATCTCCCATGGGTCCTCGTGGAGCTGCACCCCTGCCGCGGCTGCCACCGCCCTGCCCTCCTCCACGAGCCCACGGGCGAGGTGGCCGAGGTCGGTGAGCTGCTCCTCCATGCGGAAATGCCGGTCGTGGGGCAGCCCCGTCAGCGCGCTCAGCGCGTTCACGGTCGCGTTGAAGATCAGCTTCGACCACAGCGCCGGCCGCACGTCGTCGAACGCCTCCGCCTTCAGCCCGGCGCGCCGGAGCACCTCCGCGAGCTGTGCGGCCGCAGCGCCGGAGGCCGGCCGGACGGAGGAGGGCCCGAGCCACGTGGGCGCGTCGAGCTCGTACTCGACATGGCAGTCGTCGTGCTTGGTCCCGCTCATGAACGTCACGGCGCTGATCAGCGGCCACGGACCCGCGTCCGCCATGATCTCGTCCGCCCCCAGGCCGTTCTGGCACGTCATCACCACTGCGTCCTGCGAGCGGCCGCGCAGGGCGTCCGCCGCTGCGCCCACCTCGTTGGCCTTGGTCGCCACGATGGCGGCGTCGAACGGAGGCAGCTCCGACGGGTCACTGGTCGCGTGGACCGAGGCATCGACGGTCGACTTCCCGCTGACCGACAGCCCTTTCATGCAGAGCGCATGAGCATGGTCTGGGCGCCGCGTGAGCACCCACACGTCGGCCTGAGACGCCAGGTGGGCGGCGTAGAGGCTGCCGATCGCCCCCGCGCCCACCACGACGATGCAGCGCAACGACGGGCCGGCCGCCCCGGCTCCGGACGCGCTCGGCGCGGCGGTCGTCACGGCGTGGCGAACCTGAGCGCGAGCGGGAGAAGCTCGTCACCCTTGGGTGACGTGAAGAGCGGGCCGCTCGAGAGCTGCGCAGCGAGCGAATTCGCGGTGGTCACCAGGTGGCTGGTGAGCTCGAACGCGGCACGTTCGGGATCGTGGCGCACGCACGCCTGGACGAGCAGCTCATGGCTGCGCACGTTGCTCGCAGCCGAGTGCGTGGGTATGGCCAGGCGGTAGCGCTCGCTCGACTCCCACAGCGGCTGGATCACCCGCTGCAGCCACGCCGAGCGGGCAGCGCGGTACAGCGTCAGGTGCAGCTCGCTGTGCGCGCGCCACAGCTCTACGGAGCCGGCCTCCTCCGAGCGCATCGCGGCGAGCATCGCCTTGGCCCGGGCGGCGTCCTCGTCGGTGAACCGCTGCGCGGCACGAGCGATCGCAAGAGGCTCGACGGACAACCGCGTCTCGTAGATCTCCCGGAGGTCGGTGATCGAGAGCTCCGTGATGCGCGCGCCCTTGTGCGGCACGTTCTCGACCAGGCCCAGCGCGTCGAGCCGGCGGATCGCCTCGCGCACCGGCATGGGGCTCATCTCCAGCGCGTTCGCCAGCTCCTCGATGGGGATCCGCTCCCCCGGTCTGAGCTTGCCCGTGAGGATCGCCTGGTGCAGGGAGATGAACGCCTTCTCGGCGAGCGTGCGGTGAGCGGGCAGACCCCGGCTGCCGCCGTCCGGAACGGCCCAGTCGTCGGAGAGAGCGCGCGCGCGCAACCCGCCCCCGTTGTGCTGCGGAGCCATAGGCGCATCTCCTTGGTCGGTGAGCTCGATCTGATCGATGATCTCACATTCCCTCGAGGAAAGCTCCGAATGCGACGATCTCTGCAGGCTCTGCAGGCTCCGCGGGCTCTGCGGGCTCTGCGGGTGGGCCCGATCCATGGCCGGTCCGTGGCCGGTCGTGGCCTTCGCCCTCACCATGCCCGCCGTCCCCGCCCGAGGATGCGCCGCGCCGCCTGGTACCCCGAGACCGCGTTCAAGCCACCGCCGGGCCACGTCGCGGCACCGATCATCCACAGATCGCGCACCGGCGTGCGGTATCCGGACATGCCCCACGCCGGGCGCAGCAGGAAGTTCTGCCGCAGGTGCATGCTGCCCGACACGCTGTCGCCGCCGACGAGGTTGGCGTCCTCGCGCTCGAGGTCTGCGGGTGACAGCACGGCCATCCCGGTCACGATCTCGCCGACGCCCGGCGCGTAGCGCTCGAGCTTCTGCATGACGCGCTCGGCGTAGCGCGGCGCGGCATCGGCCCACCCGCCGCGTCGGCGCGTCGGCGCAGTCGCAGGCAGCGGACGCACCTGGACCCAGAGCGTGTGCCCGCCGTCGGGCACACGCGTCGGGTCGACCGCCGAGGTCTGGCCGACGACGAGCAGCGGCTCGGCGGGCAGCCGTCCTGCCAACGCGTCCGCATAGGCGCGGGCGAGATCGTCCACGTAGGGTGCCAGGTGCACGTAGGCGAACGAGGCCAGGCGCTCGCCCGCCGCCCACGGCACAGGCGCCGAGAGCGACAGGTGGAGCATCATCGTCCCAGGGCCGTAGCGGTACCCGCTGAGCGCGCGCCTGATCGGGCCGGGAAGGTCGGCCTGGCCCAGCAGCTCACCCGCCAACGCCGTCGGCGTCACGCTGGCGAGGACGGCACGGTCCGTGGCGACCCGTTCCCCCGTGTCGAGCTCGACGCCCACGGCACGCCCCTCGCGCACCGCGATCCCGGTGACCCTGGTCGAGGTTCGCAGCTCACCGCCGTGCTCTTGGAGCATGCCGACCAACGCCCGCACCAGCGTGCTCGCGCCGCCCTTGGCCACCGTCATCCCGCCGTGCTGGTCGGCGAACGCCTCGAGGAACGGGAAGACCGCGCCGCCCGCCACGTCCGGTCCGAAGTCGAGGTGGAGGCCCCACGGGGCGATCAGCGCTTTCGCCTTGTCGGTCTCCAGGTACTCGTCGACCAGCTCGCGCGACGAGCTGAGGAGCAGCCGGCCGAGCGTCACCATCCCGCTCGGCCGAAGGCTCTTCATCGCCTCGAGCCCGACACGGGCCAGGTCCCACGAGGGCGCCCGAGCGGCGTAGGCGCGGAAGAGCACGGGCGAAAGCCGCTCGAACAGGGCGTCGAGCTCGCGCCAGCCTGCCGCGTCACGCGGGCTGGCGGCCTCGAGCTCGGCCAGCGTCTCGTCGCGGTCGGTCGTCACGCCCAGCGCGGTCCCATCGGGGAAGGCGCTGGCATACGGGCGGGCCGACGCTGCCACCGCGAAGCCGTGGCGCTCGAGCGCCCTGGCGTGCGAGCCGTAGAACGCCGAGCCCAAGAACAGGTTCAGGTTCGTCGCGAAGACGTCGTGCACGTAGCCGGGCCGGGTCAGCTCGGCGCTGCGGAGCGCCCCTCCCGGCTCGTCGGCCGTCTCCACCACCAGGACGCGGTAGCCCGCCTCTGCCAGCGTGACGGCCGCGACCAGCCCGTTGTGGCCGGCGCCGATCACCACCGCGTCGTAGCGCTCGGTCACGGTCGGCTCGCCGTCTCAGGGTCGCTCGGTGCCGTCGAAGACCTTCATCGGGACGAGCGACAGGAGCTCGGCCTCTCCCTCGGCGATCCGCCACGTGTCCTGCATGTACATGCACGACCTGCCGTCCGCGCTGAGCACGTGCGGGTGCATCGAGATGACCATGTCGCTGAGCAGCTCCACCTCGACCCCGTCGCCGATGCGCGGGTGCTCGATCATGGTCATCCCGATGGAATGTCCCGTCACGTGCCCGAGCTGCAGCCCGCGGCTTCGGAACGGCGCCGAGCAGGTCCGGTGGGCATCGTGCGCCGACTGCCCGGCTCGGAGGGCCTTGGGCACCAGCTCGTAGTACTCGGCGTAGGCCTCGAGGAGAAGGCTCGTGCTGTCCGAGACCGCGCCCTGGCAGAGCGGACGGGTGAACTCGACCCAGTACCCCGACGGGCCCGCGACCTCGAGCGAGTACAAGAGCAGGTCGTCGGGGGCCACGGGCGTCTCGTGCTCGGGGATCCTGAACTCGGGCGTAGCCGAGCCGTGCGTGCCCCACAGCACCATGTCCATCGTCTGGCGCCCGCACCCGGCCCTGCTGAACACCGCCTCCGCCTCGGCCATGAGCTCCGCCTGCGTCACGCCTGGCCGGCGGAAGGCGGACTGCACCGCCCAGAACCCCGACTCGTTGATCGCCATGGTCTCGCGCACCATGGCGAGCTCTTCCTGGCTCCTCACCGCCCGCGCGAGATCGAACTCGTCGTCGAAGCCCACGATCTCGAGCGACGACGCCTCGAGGGCGCGGTGGTCGCGCACGCACATGATGTAGTCCAGCCCGTACACGCCGACACGGCGCGCACCGGCTGCGGAGAGGTGGTTCGCCATCCACTCGCCCGGGCAGTCGGCGAACGCCTGGTCGTGGACGAAGCCTTCCGCGTGGTCGCCGACGTAGCGGGCTTCGCTGGGGAAAACGGCCAACGGATCGCCTTCGAGCGGCACCAGGACATACGAGTAACGGTGGACGATGCGGAACCCCGACATGTAGCGCACCCCGCCGCCGAAACCCGTGTACTCGCTACCGCACACGATCAGCGCGTCGATTCCCGCCTCGCCCATGGCGTCTCGCATGGCGCGATAGCGCCGCGCGACCTCGGCGTCACTCGGTTGCCGGCTCACCCGATGCCTCCCATCCACCGAATCGATCCCCTCGGGCCGGGCGCCACTCCTGTCGAAGCCGCCTGCGGCGCCCGGTCCGCCCGATCGGTCTCACTCATACGATGCCTCGAGGCCCTTCACCAGCGCGACGATCGCGTCGTTGAGGGGCGTCGGGACGCCGCTGCGCCGTCCGAGCTCGGCGATCCCACCGTTCAAGGAGTCGATCTCGGTCCTGCGGCGCGCGGCCACGTCCTGGAGCATGCTGGCCTTGTGCCCATAGGCCACCTTGGCCGCGTGATCGACCAGGGCTTCGGGATCGTCGTCCAAGGTGATCCCCAGGGCGCCGGCAACCGCCAGGTCCTCTGCGATGAGGGCGCTCACCAGCGCCCGGAGGCCGGGCTGCTCGCACACCTGCCCGTGGCTGAGGCCGGTGAGGGCCCCGAGCGGATTCGTCGCCGCGTTGAAGATCAGCTTGTTCCACTGCGCGCCGCGGGCGTCGGGCAGCGCTTTCGTGGGCATGCCCGAGCTGGTGAGCAGCGACGCCAGACGTTCGACCGCCGGCAGCATCGACGCGTCCTGGCCAAAGGGCCCGAGCCACGTCTCCCCGCCGGTGTCCATCTCCACCACGCCGGGGGCGACCAGGTGGCCCGCCGGGAAGGTCGTGCCGAGGATCACACGGGGGACGTGGGCGGCCAGGATCTCCTCGTTCCCTACGCCGTTCTGCACGCTGGCCACCCACCCGTCCTGGAAGCAGTGTGCGGTCGCCGCGATGGCGGGCTCGGTCACGTAGCCCTTCGTGGCCACGATGCCGTAGTCGCATGCGGGCAACGAGGCGGCGTCGGAGCTGGCCTGCACCGACCCCACGAGCTCCTCACGCCCCACGATCCGCAGCCCCTCGCGGTTGATCGCGTCGACGTGCTCACGGGACAGGTCGTAGGCGAGCACCTCCACCTCGTCCAGCTGCGCCAGGTGGGCCGCGAACAGGCTCCCGACCGCACCGCAGCCGACGATGCACACCCGGGTGCGGCCGCTCATCGGAAGTCGTCCCGGAACGTGCCGAGCCGCTCGTAGCCCGAGGCCGTGACGAGGTAGTCGTCCTCCAGCCGCAGGCCGCCGCCGCCGGGCCAGTAGGTCCCCGGCTCGATCGCCAGCACCATGCCCTCCTCGAGCGTGCCCGGGCTGGCCTGATGCGCCCAGGGCGGTTCGTGGGCCCGCACGCCCACGCCATGCGCCACGGCATGGTCCGGCTGGCCGGCGTAGCCGCCCTCCGCGATGGCCTCACGCATCGTCCGATCGAGCTCGGCGATCTCGGTGCCCGGACGCAGGAGCGCGAGCGCTCGATCCCGGGCGCCCAAGAGCAGGTCGAGCAGGTCGACGTAGCGCGGTTCGAGCGTCCCGGGGCAGAAGTTCTTCGTCAGGTCCGTCCAGTAGCCGTCGGCACAGACCCAGATCTCCATCAGGGTGGGCTCGTCGGCGACGACCGGGCGGTGCCCCGTGGCGGTGAAGGTCTTGATCCCCGGCCCCGACCACACGAGCGTGAACGCGCGTGCCATCTCGACCCTTCCCTGGTACCCGACGCCGGTCTCGTGGACGAACCCCTCGAACATCGCGCCGACCTGGCTCTCGAGCATGCCGGGGCGGATACGCGACCCGATGTGCTCGAGGCCGAGCGTGGCCAGCTCCTGCGCCAGCCGAAGCCGCTCGACCTCCTGGGTCGTCTTCCTCGTGCGGGCGCGCACGAGCAGCCCGGTGGCGTCGACCACCTCCCGGGCCACGCCGTCGAACGCGTCGAAGTAGCCCTTCGTGTAGACGGTGGGCTCGCCGACCATGCGGTCGGCCGCCTGTGCGTTCTGGGACATCTCGATCCCGATGCGCCGCCCGAGGTCCCGCTCGGTGACGACGGCCAGCGCCATCGACAGGGCACGGTCAGCCGGGGAGCGCGGGTCGTCGATGTCGTAGTGGGGAAAGGTCCGGATGTCGTCGGTCCACCCGGTCCGCGCCGCGTCCTCGTACTGCGGCGCCACGACCACGATCGTGGGCACGCCCTCGCGCGGGAAGATGGCGAGGTCGTACCCCTTCATGCACCAGTAGTTCGTCAGGTAGACGATGTTGTCCGGCGACCGGACGACCAGCGCGTCCAGGTCGTCCTCGGCCATCAGCTCGCGCACCCGCGCGAGGCGCGCTTCATCGACGGGCCACGTCATCGTGAGCTCCTCACCACTCGCGGAACGGGGGCGGCGGGGAGCCGTGGGCCTTCTCCCAGGACACGACCTGGTTCCTGAGGGTCCCCACCCGGTCGATGGTGCACTCGACCACGTCGCCCGGGCGCAGGTACCACTTCTGCGCGTCGCTCTTGAACCCCGCCACGCCCGAGACGGTGCCGGTCGTGAGCACGTCGCCGGCGCTGTAGCCGAGGGGCGAATGGTGGGCGATGAGCTCGGGCAGCGTCACCGACATGTTCCCCGAGTAGGACTGCTGGCGGAGGTCGCCGTTCACGAACAGCCGCATGTCGAGGGTGTGAGGGTCTCCCACCTCGTCAGGGGTGACGATCCACGGGCCGAGCGGGCAGAACGTCTGGATCGACTTGCAGAAGGAGAACACGCCCGACTTCATCTCGCGGCGCTGGATGTCCCGAGCGGTGATGTCGTTGAAGATGAGGTACCCCCCGATGTAGCCCTCCGCCTCCTTCTCGTCGAGGAACGCACCGTCGCGCGCGATCACGACGGCGAGCTCCAGCTCGTGGTCGAGCTCCCTGGTGAGGTGCTCGGGGTAGACGATGTCGTCGTCTTGACCGATGATCGCGTCCACGTTCTGGAAGAAGACGATCCACGGCGCGATGGCGTGCGACCAGTTGACCGTCTTGGACTCCTCCTCGTGCTCGCGGAAGTTCCCCGACGTGTGGATCAGCTTCTTCGGGATGATCGGCGGCAGCAGCTTCACGTCGGCCAGGCCGTAGCGGGCGCCCGAGGCCTGGCGCGCCGCCTCGAGGCCGGGTCCCTGCGCGAAGAGCTCCCGCATCGTCCCGACGCCCTCGATGGTCACCACCTCGTCGCCGTCGACAACCCCCGGATGGTCGGTGCCATCAGGGGCCTTGAACGTCACCAGCTTCATCGCTCCACCTCACATATCCGTGCCGCGGTCAGTGCATAGACCTTCGCCGTCGAGACGAGGTCCTCGATGGACAGGTTCTCCCCGTCAGGATGCGGGAGCCCGCTCGACGCTCCGTAGTTGACGGTCTCGATCCCGTAGCGGGTGAGGATCGACGCGTCCGACGACCACCGCACCGTGTCGTGCTCGGGCCGTTCGCTGAAGACGTCGGCGTGCGACGCCTCGAGCCCGCGCACGAGGTCGTGGTCGGCCTCGATCTCCGCCCCCGGGCTCGTGACGAAGACCTCGTGATGGAAGCCGGCGTCGGGAAACGCCGCGCGGAGCTCTGCCACCAGCGCCCCCACGCGATGAGCGGCGTGCTGCAGCGTCATCGTCGGCGGGACCCGCACGTCGAGGAACAGGTCGGTGCGCTGGGGCGTTCGGCTCGCCCGCCAGGGGTCGCCGCCGCGGACCGCACCGAGGTTCACGACGCCGGGCTTGCCGCCGTAGGCGCTCTCCTCTTCGAAGGCGCCGATCCAGCGCTCGATCGTGGGAAGCGCGCCCGCCATGCGCAAGATCGAGTTGTCCTTGCGCAGTGTCCGGGAGAAGGCCGTGTGGACGAACGGACCGGTGCAGGAGATGCGGACCCACACGGTTCCGTAGTGCCCGGTCACCACCCGGTTCTCGGTCGGCTCGCCCAGGATGCACAGGTCGATGGCCCCACCGCCGTGCGACGCGAGGTAGTGGCTACCGGCCGAGTAGCCCCGGTACTGGGCACCCGTGTACTCGGTGCCCCACTGGGTCTTCTCGATCTCGCCGACCACGGCTGCCACGACGACGGATCCCTTCAGGCGCACGCCGGCGTCCCCAAGCGCGGCGACCGCTTCGAGGTAGCAGGCGATCGCACCCTTCATATTGGCGATCCCCAGGCCCCAGATCCTCCCGTCACGCTCGTAGGCGGCGGGCTGGAAGCCCGGCCGGTCCCGCAAGTGGGGCTCGGCGCCCGAGTACGAGGTGTCCATGTGCCCGTTGAACATCAAGGTCCGCCCACCGCCTGAGCCTGGCAGCGTCCCGAGCACGTTCGAGCGTCCGGGCTCCACCTCCTGGAGCACCGTGGTGAGCCCGAGCGCCTCGCACCGGGCCTTGACGACGTGGGCGACCGCGTCCTCGCTCCCCGTAGGGCTCGGGGTGTCGACGAGGGATCGGGCGGTCTCCACGAGCCGTCGCTCGTCGATGCACGACGTGATCGCCCCCACCTGAAGATCCCCGGAAGGGTCGGCGTTCGGCGTCATCGGCGGAAGTGCGGGAGGACCTGGGAGGCGAAGAGGTCGAGCTGCGCCTCCCGCTCGGCGCCCCAGAGCTCGAGCATGATGTGCGTGCAGCCGGCGTCCGCGTACTCCTCGATCGCGGCGATGCAGTCGCCCGGGGTGCCGGCGATCGGCTTCGTCCGGTCCAGGATCGAGTCGGTCACGGCCGCCGCCGCAGCGAGCCGCCCGCCCTGGCGCATGGCCTCCGCGATGGGCCTGATCTCCTCGCGGTCGAGCCCAGCCGACTCGAGCAGCTCGTCGGCAGACGCCTGGATGTTCTCGACCTTGTTGGCCAGGTACATCCCCGCGATCTCGCGCGCACCCTCGCGGCCCTTCTCGCGATCCTCGTCGATCGATGCCACGATCGTGCACCCGAGGTCGATGGCGTCGGGATCCCTCCCCGCCTTGGTCGCGCCCTCGGCAAGGTTGCGCCGGGACCGGCGCACGAACTCGGGCGTGGTGATGCTCGGCGTGAGGAGACCGTCGGCGATCTCGCCCGCCGTCCGCTGGAGCCGCGGTCCGGTGCCCGCGATGTAGATCGGCGAGACCTCCCGGGGGCACGCCGCATCGGGTCGGAGGGCGGGCAGGGCGGCATCGAACACCACCCCGTGGTAGTCGACCTCGTCTCCGCCGAGAGCCGCTCGCACGATCTCGACGCTCTCGCGCACCGTCTGCAGCGGCTTCGCCGGACCGCGCGTCCCGATGCCCGCCTCGCGCATGAAGATCTTGGACGCGCCGAACCCGATCAAGAGGCGGTCGGGGCCGAGGGCCTCCTGGCTGAGCCGTGCCTCCATGGCCACCTGGATCGGATGACGGGTGTAGGGGGAGATGATCCCCCAGCCGACGGCCAAGCGCGTCGTCTCCCGGCCGATGAGCGCCGACAGCGCCGTGGACGACCGGGCCTCCATCGAGTGCAGGCGCCACCACGGATAGGCCTCGGCGAGCCAGATGGTGTCGAACCCACCTCGATCCAGATGCCTCGCATGGGAGAGGATGTCCTCGAGCGGCTCCATGGTGAGCTGCATCATCCCGATGCGCAATTCACGAGCCACTTCGTCTCTCCCCTCTTCGCCCATGTCGGCGTACGAGCCCTGCGCCTTGTCGGGGATATTTGATCAGACTCTCCGGCTCGGCGCAAGCCTCGCTGATAGCCTCGTCCGTCATGGCCTCGCGCGTCACGGCCTCGTCCGTCATCGCCTCACGCGTCACGGTCCCAGCTGGCGCCGACCCGGACGCGACCGACGTCGCCATCGTGGGCAGCGGGATCAACGCGCTCGTGTGCGGAGCGCTCCTCGCCCGCGCCGGCGTCGGCGTCGCAGTCCTGGAGCAGGCCGACGTGCTCGGCGGAGCGATCCGCTCTGCCGAGCTGACGCACGAGGGCTTCGTCCACGACGTGTTCAGCGCCTGGCACCCGCTGTTCGTCGCCTCCGACGCATACCGCGTGCTCGGTGCCGAGCTGGCTCTCCACGGGCTGCGCTACGAGACGGCACACGCCGTCACCGCAGCCGTGGGTGACGACGCCGTCGTGATGACGCGCTCGAGGGACGAGACGGTGGCGGAGCTCGAGCGCCACGGCATGGGCGAGGGCGCCCGCTTCGTCGCCGACCGCCAAGGCTTCGACGCCGTCGCCCCATGGGTGATGGGACTGCTGAGCGACGAGGTGATGAGCACGACGACGCTGCGATCGGCGCTGTCGGCGCGCCGGCACCTCGGGCGCCGCGGCGCGCAGGCCCTCGCCGGCTCCCTCGCCGAGAGCGCCCGCACGTGGCTCGAGTCCACGTACCGCACCCCGGCACCCGGCGCGCTGTTCGCTCCGTGGGTGCTCCACACCGGGCTCGGGCCCGACGCCGCAGGATCCGGCGTCATGGCTCGGGCGATCGTGGCGCTGCTCGAGGGCGTCGGCCTGCCGGTGCCCGTCGGCGGCGGCGCCAGGCTGGTCGAGGCGCTCCGCGGCATCATCGAGGCGCACGGCGGGACGTGCCGCACGGGCGCCGACGTGGATCGCGTGCTGGTCGCAAGCGGACGAGCGACGGGGGTGCGCCTGACCACAGGCGCGGTCGTGGGCGCCCGCCGGGCGGTCGTCTGCAGCGTGACGCCCCCGGCCCTCTACGATCGGCTCCTCGCCGATGCACCGGTGCCCGGGTGGGCGCGGCAAGCGGCCCGGCGCTTCCGCTTCGGTCGGGCCGGCATGCAGATCCACTACGCCCTCAGTGCCCCGCCGCGCTGGCGCGCCGACGACCGGCTGGGCGGAGTTCCCGTCGTCCACCTCACCTCGGGCCTCTCGGGCGTCTCCAAGGCGGTCGGCGAGGCAGAGCGAGGCCTGCTCCCAGAAGATGCGACCGTGGTCTGCGGGCAACCCTGTGCCGTCGACCCGACCCGCGCGCCCGCCGGGACGTGGATCCTGTGGATCCAGCTGCAGGAGCTCCCGGCGCGCCCGCTGGGCGACGCCGGTGGCTCCATCGACGTCGGCGACGGCACGTGGACGGAGTCGCTGCGCGAGCGCTACGCCGACCGGATCCATGCACGCCTGTCCCGCCAGATCGAGGGGTTCGACGCCCTGGTGCAGGCCCGCGTGGCGCTCTCGCCTGCGGACATCGCTCGGGCCAACCCGAACCTGGTCGGCGGCGACATCTACGCCGGCGCCTGCGATCTCGACCAGAACCTCATGTTCCGGCCGCGTCCGGAGCTGGCCGGGCACCGCACCCCTGTGCGCGGCCTCTACCAGATCGGGGCGAGCACGCACCCGGGGCCGGGACTGGGCGGCGTGTCGGGGACGCTCGTCGCCCGGCGACTGCTCCGCAGGTCCCATCGCACGTCCTGAGCGCCAGGCTCGTCGCCACGAGCACGGCGCCGGCCCTCACGGCTTGGGCTCGGCAACCGCCGCGTGCGATCTCGCGGCGGTCCCGGGCGCACCGGCGTCGCCGGCTGCTGCGGACGCGACGGTCCCCACGCCTCCAGGGCCGCTGAGAGCGTCCCCGGACCTCGGGGGACGATCCCCGAGCCACTTCTCCAGGAACTCGCGATTGCGCGCCAGGCCGCGCGGGAACAGCATGAGCGCCCCCACGAAGAGGACGGCGAAGATGATCGAGTTGAGCCCGTTCGGGAGCGTGAAGCTGAACCCGAAGACCGTCGTGCCGTTCACGGCGTTGGTGAGGAACGAGGACAAGACGCCGAGCACGACGCCGCCCAGCGTGGCCCCCCAGAGGCTCTGGGAGCCCCCGACCACCAGCATCGCCAAGGTCAGGAAGGTCATGCTCAGGTAGACCTCTGTCACGTTGATGCTCCCCAGCGCATGCACGTACAGCGCGCCGGCGAACCCGCAGATCGCCCCGGAGAGCACGAAGGCACCGAGACGGTGCCGCACGATCGAGACGCCGATCCCCCGGGCCGCCAGGGCATCCGCCCTCGACGCCCGGAGGAGGCGGCTCGAGCGAGAGCGCTGGTAGGCGAAGGCGATCACCACCGCGGCGGCACAGCCGACCGTCGCCTGCCCCACACCCGTCGTCACCGGCACCGAGGCCAACGTCGTGGGCCCCGGGCCGATCTTGTCCCAGTTGGCGACGATGTTGTAGGTGATCTCGAGGACGGCGAACGTGGCGATGCCGGCCGAGAGCCCGGAGAGGCGCATGAGCGCCAGCCCGACGAGCAACGCGAACAGCGCGCCGACGCCGGCGGCCAGGAGGATCGACTCCACGTTCGTGAGCTCCGGGCGGGCCAGGATCCCGAAGAGGTGCGGCATGGTCGTCTGCCGAGTGGTGAGCGGGGTCGTGTAGATGCCGGCCGCGAACGCACCGACCGCCGTGAAGCTGATCTGCCCGAAGGAGATCACGCCGGAGTTGCCGATGAACACGTAGAGGCCGATGACGATGGTCGCGATCACGAGCACGTTGATCGCGTCGGTCTGGTCGGATGTCGAGAGATGGGCGGCGACCAGCGCCACGAGCCCGACCAGGGCCAGCGGCCCGAGCAGCTCCGCAGTCAGGCGCAGTGCCGAGCGCGTCACACCCGCTCCACGTCGGCACCTCGCGGGGCGAGCAGCCCAGCCGGGCGCACCACGAGGACGATCACGACGAACAGGAAGGTGAGCGACGTCACGAAGACGAGCTCCTGCTCGGGAAGCACCGATCCGAGCAGCGAATTCACGAACCCCACGATGAAGCCGCCGGCCGTGGCACGGCCCAGGTGGTCGAGACCTCCGAGGACCACGCCCACAAGGGCGAAGATGATCAGGTTCAGCCCGAAGGTCGGGGTGACGAGAGGCGTCTGGACCGTGGCGAGCACGGCCACCACGGCTGCGCTCGCGCCACTGAGCACGAACGCCCAGGTGACCACCTGTCCGATGCGCACGCCCACGAGCCGGGCCGCGCGCAGGTCCTCGGCGACCGCCCGCATCCGCATGCCGAGCGACGTGCGGAAAAGCAGCAGCAGCAGGCCGCCCAGCAGCACGGCTGCCGCGCCGATCTCCACCAGCGTGACCCAGCGCAGCGCGATGGCACCGCCGACCACCGTGTTGTTCAGGCTGGTGAGCATGGACACCGTGTTCCCGCTCGGGCCGAAGATGATCAGCCAGAGGGCCTCGAGCCCATAGCTCACCCCGAACGTGGCGACGAGCGTGGTGAGCGCCGATGCGCCGCGCAGCGGGCGGAAGACGGCCACCTGGAGCAGGAGCGACCCCGCGATGCACACCGCGAAGCACAGCACGATGGCCAGCCACGTCGGCAGCGAGCGCATGAGCCAGAGGGAGTACGCCCCGAAGGTGATCACCTCGCCTTGAGCCAGGTTGATCTGCCGGAGCACACCGAAGACGAGGCCGACCGAGACGGCGATCAGCGCGTACAGCGCCCCCAGGGAGAGCGCATTGACCAGGTAGCCGACGACGTTCACGGCCGGTTCCCCGATGCGACCGGCTCCGCGCCGAAGTAGGCGGCCATGACGGTCTCCATGCTGGTGCGCCGGTCGGCTTCGAAGCGGATCCTGCCCCCCACCAGCACGTAGCTCCGGGAGCAGAACTCGAGGGTCATCTCGGCCCGCTGCTCCACCAGCAAGATCGCGACACCGAGCGCGTTGACCCGCTCGAGCGCGGTGAAGACGGACGCGACGATGGTCGGCGACAGGCCCAGCGACGGCTCGTCCAGGAGCAGCACGTCAGGGTCGGAGAGCAGCGCCCGGGCGATGGCGACCTGCTGCTGCTGGCCCCCCGAGAGCAGCCCGGCCCGGCGCCGGGCGAACTCGGCGGTCACCGGGAACAGGGCCGCGACCTCGTCGTCGCTGAGCCGTGGGGCACGGCCCCGACGCCTGGCCAGGCGACCGAGCTGGAGGTTCTCTCCGACGGTCATCGAAGGGAACAGGTGCCTGCCCTCGGGCACCATCGCGATCCCGCTCCGCACGACGTTCTCCGGTCGCCCGGGCAGTTGCACACCCCGCAGACGCACCTCGCCGGCCGCTCGCCGCACCTCTCCCATCACCGCCAGCAGCGTGGAGCTCTTCCCCGCGCCGTTGGGGCCGACGATCCCGACGAGCTCACCCTCGCCGACGGCGAAGCTCACCCCGTCGACCGCCTGTGCCCTGCCGTAGGCAACCCGTAGTCCCGACACCTCGAGCAGCGCAGGGGCGGAAGGTGCCGGACCGCCCCCGGCCGACGCGCCCGACGCGCCCGACGCGGCCGGCGAGGCCGAGCGGGCCACGGTCTCGCTCATGGCACCGGCACGGTGCGGGTCGCCGCCTCGTCGGTGCCGACGGTGCCGAAGTACGCGGCTGCCACCCCTGCGTGGCCGCGCACGTGTGCCGGGGTTCCCTCCGTCAGCACCTCACCATGGTCCAGCACGACGACCCGGTCGCTCAGCCCCAGGACGAACTCGACATTGTGGTCGATCACGACGACGCCCGCACCCCGGACCGAGCGCGCGTGCTCCACGAGGGAGGCGAGCTCGCCGAGCCCCTCAGCGGGCAGTCCGGCCGCCGGCTCGTCGAGCAGGAGGACTGCCGGCTCGGCCACGACCGCCCTCGCCACGCTGACCCGCTGCTGGTCGCCGTGGGAGAGCTCGGACGCCGGCGAGGCCGCCAGCTCGATGAGCCCGATCTCCTCGAGCAGCGCGTGCGTCCGCCGGCGCGCCTCACGTGCGGAGCAGCCGACCGCGATGGCGCCGAGCTCGACGTTCTCCCGGGCACTCAGATCGCCGAACAGCCGGCCGTGCTGGAAGGTCCTTGCCAGCCCCCGGTGGGCACGCCGCTCCGGCGACAGCCTCGAGATCTCGACCCCATCGAGCCGGATGCTGCCGTGGGCGATCGAAGCGAACCCGCTCATGGCGTTGACCAACGTCGTCTTCCCCGCCCCGTTCGGGCCGATCAGGCCGATGATCTCCGCCCGGTCCAGCGTGAGGCTCACTGCGTTGAGCGCACGCAGCCCTGCGAAGGCGACGGTCACCTCCTGGCACACCAGGAGGTGACCTTCTTCGGCGCCCTCGCTCATGACCTAGGCTCCGCCGGCGTACTTCCCTGGGCTCAGCATCTCCACGAAGTGCGGCTTGCCGTTCTTGACCTCGATGATCCGGTACGGCCGTCCGACGACTGCGTGGAACTTCGCCGAGAAGCTCACCGGCCCCGACAGGGTGGGGACGTCGTGGAATTTCACCATCTGGGCAGCGAGCTTCGGCCCCTTCAGTGTGCCGTGGGTGCGCTTGATCGCGGTGATCACCCCTTCGAGTGCGGTCGGCCCGGTCACGAACCCGCCGGTCTGCGGCGCCTCGCCGAGTGACTTCATCTGCTTGTACAGGCTGCGGATCTGAGGGTTCGGGTCGTCTCCGAAGACCGACGCGTAGGTCGCCCACCAGATGTTGTTCGAGATCTTCGCTGTCTTCGGCTCCCAGAAGCCGCCATCGATGGCCCAGGGTCCGACGATCGGCTTCTCGTTGCCGAGGGTGCGCACGGAGGTGACGAACGCCGGCAGTGTCGGCGTGGTCGTCGTGCACAGCACCGTCGCCGCTGCACCCGTGGCTGCCGCCTTCTGCGCGACCTGGGTGACGGTGTGGTCGCCGGTCGTGTAGGTGAGCTGTGTGACGATCTTCCCGCCCATCTTCTGGAAGTCGGTGGTGAAGTTCTGGCAGACGTCCACGAAGTATGTGAGCAGCTTGTCCGTCACGACCGTGGCGGTCTTCCATCCCTTCTGCATGAGCAGCCGCGCCAGGACGGCACCGTCCGACGTCGGGGCGTTGCCGAAGCTGAACGCCAGCTTCCCCGGGGCACCGAAGCGCGACGGGCCCATCTCGTTGGTCCCGATGCACGGCGAGACGACGAGCATGTGGTGCGCCAGGCCCACCTGGATGGCCGGGGTCGCGAATGTCACGTCGCACGTCGTCCACAGGATGGAGGCCCCCTGGGCGATGGCCTTCAGCGCGTCGGAGCGGGTGAGCGATGGCTGGAGCTGGTCGTTGAAGACCTTGAACTCGATGGGGCGGCCGAGCACGCCGCCGCTGGCGTTGACCTTCTTGGCCCAGATCTGAGCCGCCTCGATGGCCGGCTGGTCGAACGGCTTCAT
>JAKAQM010000081.1 GCA_021822565.1 Actinomycetes bacterium
CTTGAAGGCTCCGATCGCGTCGTCCGGGGCATCGAGGAGGTACATGACCTCGTACCGGAGGTCTCCCGGGTCGTACTCGCCCTCGCGGACGCCCTCGCCCTCGCCGACGCCCTCGCCCTCGCCGCCGCCCTCGCCGACGCCCTCGCCCTCGCGGACGCCCTCGCCCTCGCCTCCACTCGCCCGGCCCGTCGCGCCTCGGGCTCTGGGACGTGCGCTGCTGCGGGGCTCCTCGTCCTCCACGGAAGGCAGCGGGCGCCCGTCGATGACCGAGAGGAGCGAGTCGAACAAGAGCACGTAGCCGGCGCCTCCTGCGTCGACGACACCGGCCCGTGCGAGCGGCTCGAGCATCGCGGGGGTCCTGGCGAGGGCTTCGGCGGCGGCGGTCCGCGCGCGCTCGACGACACCGAGGAGCGCAGCCCCAGCCTCGACCCCGGCTGCCGCGCCCTCTCCTGCAGCCCGGGCGACCGTGAGGATCGTGCCTTCGACCGGGCGCACCACGGCCTTGTAGGCGAGGTCGCTGGCGATCACCAGCGCGTCGGCCAGCGTCTCGGGGCCGGCCTCGTCCTCGGCATCCAGGCGCTCGGAGAGCCCACGGAGGAGCTGTGAGAGGATCACGCCGGAGTTGCCCCGGGCTCCCATGAGCGAGCCGTGCGCCATCGCCCGGCAGACCGCCGCCATCCCCGCGGCACCGTCGGGCTTCGTGTCGAGGGCGTCGAGCTCCTTCACGACCGCCTCGAGCGTGAGGGCCATGTTCGTGCCGGTGTCGCCGTCGGGGACGGGGTAGACGTTGAGCCGGTTCAGCCGATGCTGGTGGGTGCGGAGCGCGTCGCGAAAGGCGGCCATGGCCGCCCGTAGCTCTCGGGGCCCCAACGCAGCTGCCGGCGTCATCGCCCGGTGATGCTAACCTTGCCGCCGTTCGTGACGACCTGAACGGGTCGACGCGCCCCTCCGCCCGCGTCGGGCTCCCAGGGAACGCGCGAGAAGGCACGAGAAGATCGGCCAGGAGGCAGCAGCGATGGCATCGGTGTGCGAGCTCTGTGGCAAGAAGCCGTCCTTCGGGATGAGCTTGAGCCACTCTCACCGGCGGACCAAGCGCCGGTGGAACCCGAACATCCAGCGGGTGCGCGCACTGGTCGACGGGTCGCCGCGCCGTCTCCACGTCTGCACGTCGTGCCTGCGTGCCGGGCGGGTCGCGAAGCCCTCGCGTCGCACCATCCCCGCTTGATCTCGGCGAGGGCGCTCGTCGCGCGATGAGCCCGGCGAACCACGCCCGGCGCCGCCGGCCGCGATCGTCCGACGCCTTCTCCATGGCAACATCGCTCCCCATGCGCCTCCTCCTCGTCGTCGTCGTCGTCCTCCTCGCCATCGCGTACGTCGTCGTGCAGCTCGTTCGACCGGTCCCGGCCGTCGCGGCATCGGTGACGCCGATCTCCACGACGATGCCAGGCGTCCCGGTGCCGCTCTCCTGGCCGGCACAGGGCGAGGCGGCGATCGGCGTCGAAGGCACGGGGCTCCTGGGCACCCACGGCGCGCAGACCCCGACCCCGCTCGCGAGCGTGACCAAGCTGATGACCGCCTACCTGGTTCTGCGCGACCACCCCCTCACGGTGACAGCGCCCGGACCGAACATCATCATCACGCCCGCCGACGTCACGACGTACCAGCAGGACAAGGCCGCAGGCGACTCCGTCGTCCCCGTGCAGGACGGAGAGCAGCTGTCCGAGCGCCAGGCGCTCCAAGCGCTCCTCATCCCTTCGGGCGACAACATCGCGACCTTGCTCGCGCAATGGGACGCTGGGACCGAGCCCGCGTTCGTCGCCAAGATGAACGCCGCGGCCAAGCAGCTCGGCTTGACCGGCACCCACTACGTCGACGCGAGCGGCGTCGCGTCGGGCACGCAGAGCACCGCCGCCTCCCAGGTCCGCCTCGCGATGCTCGACATGTCGATGCCTGCGTTCCGGGCCATCGTCGACATGGCGCAGGTGACACTGCCGGTCGCGGGGCTCCAGTACAACGTGGACGCGCTGCTCGGCAAGGACGGGATCGTCGGCGTGAAGACGGGCTACACGACAACAGCAGGCGGGTGCTTCGTCTTCGCCGCGGACACGACGATCGACGGGAAGCCCAGGATCCTCGTCGGAGCGATCTTCCGCCAGTTCGGCACCACCGCGCAGCCCAGCGCCATCACAGCGGTGTTCGACGCGACCACCGCGCTCGTGACGAGCGCAGACCATGCGTTCGAGCAGTCCGCCGTCGTTCACCGCGGCCAGGCACTCGGGCACCTCGATGCCCCTTGGACGGGGTCGGTCGACCTCGAGGCGGCGCGCGGGGTCACCCTCACCGGGCTTCCTGGCCAGCGCGTCACGGCCACGGTGGTCCTGCCCGACAAGGTGCACGCACCGATCCCCGCCGGCCGAGACTTCGGCACCGCGGTGGTCGAGATGGGGAACGAACGGGTGAGAGTGCCGCTCGTCACCTCGAGCGCGCTGCCGGCGGCGCCGATGACCTGGCGACTGACGAACGTGTGACGCGCCCCGCGCCCGCGCGCTCAGCCGATGGCGTGCTGGAACCCGGCCGGCTCGAGCGGCCGACCGCGCAGCGTCCGCTCTGCAGGGTCCGCACTGCAGCGACCGATCTCGATCGGCGGGCGGAGCCCCGCCAAGGCGAACGCGTCGGCGAGTCCTGACAGGTCGGGGCTCGCGACGACGAGCTCGAAGTCCTCGCCGCCGCCGAGCGCCTCCTCCTCGGTCGCGCCCAGCGCCACCGGCACCGTATGGAGCACGACGCCGACTCCGGACGCCTGGGCGAGCCGATGGAGGTCGAGGGCCAGCCCGTCGGAGACGTCCATCATCGCAGTGGCGCCAGCGTGACGCGCGACGATGCCCTCGGCGATCCGGGCGTGCGGGCGGGCGTGCGCGGCGATCGCCGACGCGGGCTCCCAGATCCCTGCGCGCAACAGGCGGAGGCCCGCGGCCGAGCCACCGAGGGGTCCGGTGACGACCAGCCGATCCCCGGGCGAGGCACCTGAGCGCAGGACCGGTGGGCCCTCTCCCTCGAGCACCCCGATCGCGGCGGCGCTCACCACCACGTCGCTCGCCGTCGTCACGTCACCGCCCACCACGGGGCACGCCCACTCCGCCGCCGCGGCGGCGACCCCGGTGGCGAGAAGGACCAGGTCGGTGCCGGGCGGGGCGCAGAAGTCGACGACCGCGTAGCTCGGCCGTGCCCCGACCGCACCGATGTCGCTCACCGTCGCGGTGAGGGCTTTCCAGCCGAGGTCGTCGAGACCCGTCAAGGACAGGTCTGCGTGGACCCCCGCGACAGCCGCATCCGTCGAGAAGACCAAGCGCCCCGGCGGCACGGTGACGACCGCGGCGTCGTCTCCGATCCAGACGTCCCCAGCGGGCGGCCTGCCGCCCGACCGGCCGAACACCTCGGCGATCCGGCGCACGACGGCGTCCTCTCGGAAGGGCCGGGCCGCGTGACGGCGTCTCGAAGATGCCACCGACAATGCCTACCATCTAGGGTTGAGCCGGCCGATCGGTTGGTCGGCGCGCCTCGACGGCCCGGTGCCAGAGCCACGCGGCGCCGGCACCGCGTGGCACACCCGGGGGGGCCCGAGCAAAACTCGAGCGGGAATCCGAAAGCATCGAGATCCGACGAGGAGATGAGATGGCCCCACACCAGGACACGCCGCCGACCAGCAACCGCGTGCTGCGTGCGTGGGTCGACGAGGTCGCCGCCCTCACGACCCCTGATCGCGTCGAGTGGTGCGACGGCTCGGCCGAAGAGTACGACCGGCTCTGCCAGCTGCTGGTCGACAAGGGCACCTTCACCAGGCTCTCCGACGCCAAGCGGCCCCACAGCTACTGGTCCCACTCGGACCCCGACGACGTCGCGCGCGTCGAGGACCGGACCTTCATCTGCTCGCAGCGGGAGGAGGACGCAGGCCCCACCAACAACTGGCGCGACCCCAAGGAGATGCGCGAGACCCTGACGGAGCTGTTCCGAGGCTCGATGAAGGGACGCACGATGTACGTCGTGCCCTACTCGATGGGTCCGCTCGGCTCCGACATCGCCCACATCGGGGTCGAGATCACCGACTCGGCCTACGTCGCTGCGTCCATGCGCGTGATGACCCGGATGGGCAACGCAGTGCTCGACGCGCTCGGGCCCGACGGTTCCTTCGTGCCCTGCCTGCACTCCGTTGGCGCCCCCCTCGAGCCGGGGGATCCGGACGTGGTCTGGCCCTGCGACGCGGACAACAAGTACATCGTGCACTTCCCCGAGACGCGCGAGATCTGGTCCTACGGCTCCGGCTACGGCGGCAACGCACTGCTGGGCAAGAAGTGCTTCGCGCTGCGCATCGCGTCGGTGATGGCACGTGACGACGGGTGGCTGGCCGAGCACATGCTGATCCTGAAGCTCACGTCGCCCCAGGGCGAGACGCGCTACGTGACGGGCGCGTTCCCTTCCGCCTGCGGCAAGACGAACCTCGCGATGCTCATCCCCACCCTTCCGGGCTGGAAGGTGGAGACGATCGGGGACGACATCTGCTGGATGAAGTTCGGCCCCGACGGACGCCTCTACGCGATCAACCCCGAGGCGGGCTTCTTCGGCGTCGCGCCGGGCACGAACTCCCATACCAACCCGAACGCGATGCTCTCGATCGCCGCCAATACGATCTTCACGAACACGGCCATGACCGACGACGGCGACGTGTGGTGGGAGGGCATGACCGAGGAGCCCCCGGCGCACCTGACCGACTGGCGAGGCCAGGAATGGACGCCGGAGAAGGGCACCCCCGCTGCACACCCGAACGCAAGGTTCACCGCTCCGGCGGCACAGGACCCGGCGATCGCCCCCGAGTGGGAGGACCCCCGCGGCGTGCCGATCTCGGCGATCCTGTTCGGCGGGCGGCGAGCGTCGGTCGCGCCGCTCGTCTTCCAGTCGTTCGACTGGCAGCACGGCGTCTTCCTCGGCTCGATCATGGCGTCGGAGACCACCGCAGCCGCTGCCGGCCAGGTCGGCAAGCTCCGGCGCGACCCCTTCGCCATGCTGCCCTTCTGCGGTTACCACATGGGCGACTACTTCGGGCACTGGCTGCGGCTGGGCGGGAGCGCCGACCCCGACAAGCTCCCGAAGATCTTCTACGTCAACTGGTTCCGCAAGGACCGGGACGGGCGGTGGCTCTGGCCCGGCTACGGCGAGAACTCCCGCGTCCTCGAATGGGTGTTCGAGCGGGTGAGCGGGCGCGGAAAGGCCGCGGAGACCCCGATCGGCCTCGTTCCGGCCCCCGGCGCGATCGACATCTCGGGCACCTCGGTCTCGGAGGAGGACATGGAAGAGCTGCTCCGGGTCGATCTCGACGAATGGCGCGTCGAGGTGCCGCTCATCCGCGAGCACTTCGCCCAGTTCGGCGATCACCTGCCCAAGGAGCTGGCGGCAGCGGTCGACGAGCTCGAACGACGGCTCGGCTGAGCACCCCGGGGGCCTCGCCCGCGGCGGGTGGGCCCTCGGGACTTGCGATGTGCCCCCGGCGTCGGACGTATCGGCGAGGATGGGAGCGTGGCGCGCCGTGAAGCTCGTGGGCTGATCCCCTCGGTCCGACGGGTAGCTCGCCGCGGCGCCCGGACCGCCGAGCGCAAGCTCGTCCCGGTGCTCGGGGGCAGGACGCGCACCCGGGTGATCGTCGTGCTCGCGTGCGTCCTCGCGCTCTCGAGCGCGGACACCGCGACGGTGGGCGCGGCAGCATCCGAGCTCCGCATCGCGCTGAAGATCTCCACATTCGACGTGGGCCTGCTGGTGGCGGTGACGGCCGTCGTCGGCGCCATCTTCTCCCTGCCCTTCGGCGTGCTCGCCGACAAGCTCCGGCGCACGCGGCTGCTCGGTGTGGCCGTCGTGCTGTGGGGCATCGCGATGATCTGGAGCGCGTCCGCTGGGAACTTCGGCCAGCTCCTGGTCGCGCGCCTCGCGCTCGGCGGCGTCACTGCCGTCGCCGGACCGGTCGTCGCCTCCCTCGTCGGCGACTGGTTCCCCGGAGGCGAGCGCGGCCACATCTACAGCTACATCCTCACCGGCGAGCTCCTCGGTGCCGGCCTCGGGTTCGCGTTCACCGGCGAGCTCGCAGCCCTCTCGTGGCGACTCGCCTTCGTGATCCTCGCCATCCCTGCGTTCATCGTGGCATGGGCCATCTTCCAGCTCCCCGAGCCGGTGCGCGGCGGGAAGGGAGCGCTCGCGCCGGAGCCCGGGACGCAGCCATGGCTCGCCGCGCAGGCCGCCGACGCCGCGGCCGCCCACGGCTCGCAGGACCCCTGGCGAGCGCCCGAGCAGGCCGCCGACGACCGCGCGCCCGACCACCGCACCGACGCACAGCGTCTCGCGCTCGAGCGAGGGATCAGGCCCGACCCGGCCCTGCTCGCGCGGGCGGACCCCAAGATGGGGTTCCTCTCCGCGGTCCGCTACGTGCTCGCCGTGAAGACCAACGTCATCCTCATCATCTCGGGGGCTCTGGGCTACTACTTCCTGGCGGGTGTGGAGACCTTCGGTGTCGAGTTCGTCTCGGGGAGCGGCAGGACGACACACGGGCAGTACCACGTGGCGCAGGCCTTCGCCAACGGCCTTTTGCTCGTGGTCGGCGTCGGCGCGGTGGCCGGCGTCCTCGTCGCCGGCCCGCTCAGCGACGCGCTGCTGCGCCGGGGGCGCCTGGCGAGTCGCGTCCAGGTGCCTGCCGTCGCCGCGTCGGTGACCGTCGTGATGATGATCCCCGCGCTCGTGACCCACAGCGTGCTCACGGCGTTGCCGTACCTGGTGATCGCCGGGTTCGGGCTCTCCGCGCAGAACCCGCCCATCGACGCCGCGCGGCTCGACATCATGCCGTCGTGGCTCTGGGGACGTGCCGAGGGGATCCGCACGTTCGTGCGCGCGGGAGCGCAGGCGCTCGCCCCCGTCATCTTCGGCGCGGTCTCCGACTACGTCTTCGGCGGAGGGGCGTCGGGCCTCCGCTGGACGTTCGTGGTCATGCTGCTCCCACTCGCGTTGAGCGCCCTCTACCTCTTCGTCGCGGCCAAGCGGTACCCGAAGGACGTCGCGACGGCAGCGGCCGCGCCCCCCCCGCCGGCGTCGGTGCTCGCAGCCCGTGCCGCCCCGTCCCGCCCGACTGCACCGACCGGGCCCGACACCGGGGATGCCCCGGCGGCGCCGACGGTCGAACCTCCCCCGCGTACACCTGGGCCGGGTACCCGTTGGGTCGGAGGCACCAGACGCCGGCGAGGAGGGTCGGCGGGATGAGCGAGCGGCGGCCGTGGTGAGGCCGGACGCGCGTCGTCAGGACGCCGTCGCGATCACCCCGGCTTCGAGCAGATCCTCGAGCGCCTCCTCGTCCACCCCCCAGCGCCTGAGCGCCAGCCTCGGTTCGGGCGAGTCCCGCGGGGCGGAGGGGGTGCGGCTGAAGCGCGGAACGGACCCGGGCTGCCAACGCCCGTCACGGACGACGAAGGTCCCACGTGCGCGGTTGTGGGGATGGTCGGGGGCCTCCCAGGGGGCGAGCACGGGCGCGACGCACGCGTCGGTGCCCTCGAAGAGGGCCGTCCACGCGGCGCGGCTCTTCGTCCGGAAGATCCCGGCGAAGCGCGACTTGGTCGCCGGCCACAGGGCGCGGTCGTACTGCGATCCCCTCTCCTCCTCGCCGATCCCGAGCCCCTCGAGGAGCGCGGCGTAGAACGCCGGCTCGAGCGCCCCGACCGCCATGTGGCCCCCGTCGGCAGTCTCGTAGACCTCGTAGAACGGCGCCCCGGTGTCGAGGAGGTTGACGCCACGCGCAGGCTGCCAGGTGCCGGTGAGCCACATGGCGTGGAGCATGGTGGTGAGCGAGGCCGCGCCGTCGACCATCGCCGCGTCGACCACCTGCCCCATGCCCGAACGCTGCGCCTCGAACAGCGCCGCCGTCACCCCGAAGGCGAGCAGCATCCCTCCGCCACCGAAATCGCCGACAAGGTTGACCGGGGGGACCGGCGCATCGCCTTCCCGTCCGATCGGCCACAGGGCTCCCGAGACCGCGATGTAGTCGATGTCGTGGCCCGCTCGTGCAGCAAGAGGGCCATCCTGCCCCCACCCGGTCATGCGGCCGAACACGAGGCGCCGATTGCGCGCCCAGCAGTCGTCGGGCCCGAGCCCGAGCCGTTCGGCCACCCCGGGGCGGAACCCTTCGACCATCGCGTCTGCGCGTGCCACCAGGCGGAGGACGAGTGCCACCGCCTCGGGGCGCTTCAGGTCGATCTCCACCGAAGCCCGGCTCCGACCGAGGAGCAGGTCGGGACCCTTCGACCTGGTCTCCGAGCTTCCCGGCCGCTCCAGGCGCAGCACGTCGGCGCCCGCCTCGGCGAGGAGCATGCACGCGTATGGAGCGGGCCCCATGCCTGCCAGCTCGATGACGCGTACCCCGTGCAGGGGACCCTCTCGCACGTCCTCGGGGACATCTGCGCCTTCGCCTGCGTCGACATCTTCCACGCCATGCGCCCTTTCCTCGGCTCTTGGACCCCGCACACCGCCATGCACGCCACTAACGTGCCGGATGCCGGTCGGTGCCGGCGCCACCTCGTTGCGAGCCTCCCATGATCGACCCGGCAACTCCGCTCGACTACGTCGTCTTGGGCGACAACGCCGCCGTCCTGTGCGCGCTCCCCGACGCGGCGTTCCAGCTCGTCTACGTCGATCCGCCCTTCAACACCGGCAGCGTCCGACGCCGGCGCACCCTGCGGACGATGCGCGACGACGCAGGGGACCGCACGGGCTTCGGAGGTCACCGGTACCGCACGTCCGAGACGAGCGCGTCCAGCTTTCCGGATGCGTTCGACGACTACGTGAGCTTCCTCGCGCCACGCCTCGCCGAGGCACGGCGCGTCCTCAGCGACGACGGGACGCTCTACGTCCACCTCGACTACCGCGAAGCCCACTACGTGAAGGTCGCGCTCGATGGGATCTTCGGCCGCCGCAGCTTCTTGAACGAGCTGATCTGGGCCTACGACTACGGCGGCAGAGCGCGCGACCGGTGGCCGGCGAAGCACGACACGATCCTGGTGTACGCCAAGCGCGCCGGCACCCATTACTTCGACCGCACAGCCGTCGACAGGATCCCCTACATGGCCCCCGGTCTCGTCACGAGGGACAAGGCGGCTCGGGGAAAGCTGCCGACCGACGTGTGGTGGCACACCATCGTGCCCACCATGGGCACGGAGAAGACCGGGTACCCGACGCAGAAGCCTGCCGGTGTGCTCCGCCGAATCGTCCAGGCCTCGTCGCAACCAGGGGCGAGGGTGCTCGACTTCTTCGCCGGCAGCGGCACCACCGGCGCCGTAGCCCGCGAGCTCGGGCGGCGGTTCTTCCTCGTGGACGACAACCCGCACGCGCTCGAGGTCATGCGCCATCGGCTCGGCAGCGACGGCGTCGCCTATGTCGCTGCGGACGGCAGCCCGCTGCCTTCGAGCGGCGGCTGAGCACCGCCCGCACGCTCGTCCTCGGCCGCTTCACGCGATACGCGCACGAGGCCCTCGAGCGCGCCGAGCGCGCGCCCCGAGTCGATCGCCTCGGCGGCCATCGCTGCCCCGTCGCCGAGCGACGCGGCCGCACCGGCGACCACGAGCGCAGCAGCCGCGTTCAGCACGCCGATGTCGCGCCGTGCGCCGCGCTCACCGTCGAGGACGCGGCGGATGACGCCGGCATTGAACGCGGCGTCGCCGCCTCGCAGCTCGGACATCGGCGCACGTGCGAGCCCCAGCTCCTCGGGCTGGAGCCGCCAGGACCGGAGCCTGTACGCGCTCGGATGGTCGGCGTCCGCCGTGACCTCGAGGACCGTGGAGGCCGACGTGACGCTCAGCTCGTCCAGCCCGTCGTCGGCGTGGACCACCATCGCGTGCACGCTCCCGGTCGATCCCAAGACCTCGGCCATCTTCGGCGCCATCGCGGGATCGCTCACTCCCACGAGCTGCCGGGTCGCCCGAGCCGGGTTGGCGAGCGGCCCGAGGAAATTCAGCACCGTCGGCACGCCGAGCTCCTTCCTCACCGGCCCTGCGTAGCGCATCGCGGGGTGGTACCGCGGTGCGAAGCAGAACCCGAAGCCGACCTCCTCCACGCACCGAGCGACCCCTGCCGGCCCGAGGTCGACGACGGCGCCGAGCGCCTCGAGGACATCTGCGGTGCCGACCGAGGACGACGCAGCTCGGTTTCCGTGCTTGCACACACGCACGCCGGCACCTGCCGTGATGCATGCGGCGAGGGTCGACACGTTGATGCTCGAGAGCCGGTCGCCGCCCGTGCCCACGACGTCGACGACGTCCCCGTCGACCGACACCGTCAGCGCGTGGGCGAGCATCGCCCGGACGAAGCCCGACATCTCCTCGACGGTCTCACCTTTCATCCGCAGAGCGACCAGCATCGCCGCGGTCTGGGCGGGCGTCGCCGCGCCGTCGAGCACCTCGCCGATCACCGCTGCGGCCTCGTCCTCGGACAGGGACTCGCCGGCCATGACCCGTGCGAGCACGCCGGGCCAGCCGCCCAGCCGAGCAAGCCCGCCGTGACCGCTCAGCGTGCCCGGCATCGAGAGGACGTCAGTCCCACCAGAGGTCGCCGTCGATCACCCCGCGCCCGATGAGGTCCAACTGGATCTGCGAGGTCCCCTCCACGATCGTGAGCTGACGGGCGTCGCGGTACCACATCTCCGTCGGGTGGTCCTCCATGTACCCCGCCGCGCCGAGCAGCTGGACCGCGAGGCCCGATGCCCGGACCGCGAGCTCGGTGGCGTAGTACTTGGCCATCGACAAGAACGGTACGTCCCCCTTGTGGAACCGGCCCGCGTCCGACATCGCGGCCGCGCGGTACGTGAGCAGCCTGGCCGCTTCGATGTCCACCGCGCACTTGGCGATCTCCCAGCGGATCCCCTGGAAGTCCGCGATCGTCTTGCCGAAGGCGGCGCGCTGGCGCACGTAGTCGGTCGCGTACATGAGCGCGCCCTCCGCGAGGCCGATGCCGCGTGCGGCGACGACTGGCCGCATGGAGTTCAGCCCGAGCATGGCGAGCCGGAAGCCACCCACCTCCCCGATGACGTTCTCGGGCGGGACCCGCACCCCGTCGAGGAGCAGCTCTCCGGTGTCCACACCACGGACACCCATCTTCTTGTCGGTGCGGCCGACCGATACCCCCTCCCAGCGCCTCTCGACGATGAACGCGGTGACCGAGTCGTGCGCACGGCTCTGGGGGTCGCCGGTCTTGGCGAACACGGTGTACCAATCCGCCTCTCGAACGCCCGACATCCAGCACTTGGTGCCGTTCAGCACCCACCCCCCAGGCCGATCGGGGTCGGGCAGCGCTCTCGTGCGCATGCCCATCACGTCGCTCCCCGCCTGCGGCTCCGACAGGCCGAACGCCGCGCGCTGGGTGCCGTCGGCAATCGGAGGCAGGTACCGGTGCTTCTGGTCCTCGCTGCCGGCGATGAGCACCGGCCCGGTCGGGAGCCGGGTGAGCAGGAGCATCAAGGCGGCGGTGTTCGAGTACTTCGCGACCTCTTCGATCGCGATGCTGAGACCCAGCACACCCGCTCCGGACCCCCCGAGCTCCTCGGGCATGCACAGACCCAGCAGCCCCGCGTCACGGAACGCCTCGAACAGGTCCGCAGGGTACGCACCGGTCCGGTCGATCTCTGCAGCTCGCGGCTTCACCTTGTCGCGCGCGAGCTTGCGCACGGAGGACTGGAGCGCCTGCATTTCCTCGGAAAGCTCGAATGCCATGGAACGTGACGCTACCGCGTCGGCGCCCATCGCCCAGGAGACCTTCTGACGCTGGTGCCGGGCCGTTCGCTGGCCGACCGACGGTCAGCGAGAACGTGCGGTCAGGCAGACTTGCGGCGCTGTCGAAGGATCCGGCGGCGCTCCCGCTCCGTCGCCCCTCCCCAGACGCCTTCGCGCTCGCGGTGGACCAAGGCGTGCTCCAGGCACGCCTCTCTTACCGGGCACACCTCGCACACGGCCTTCGCCGCTTCCGCCTCCGCGTCGTCGTCGGTCTCCGGGAAGAAGATCTCGACGTCGATGCCCCGGCAGGCAGCCCGCTTGCGCCACGTGGCACTCATCGAACGCACATCCTCTGGTCTGGTTGGCACTGCCGGGCCCCGGCCCGCCCGTGGGTACCGTGACCACCCACCCGAATTCGCGGCAGGACGTCGATTATGCCGCGCCGTGGCACACCGCGCAATGACTGGCCTGCATGCCCCCTGCCGTGGCCAGGGAGGACCCTGTCGTCAGGCGAGCGGGAGCAGCTCGGTACGGCCCTCGTCAGGCGAGCGGGAGCAGCTCGGTACGGCCCTCGTCAGGCGAGCGGGAGCAGCTCGGTACGGCCCTCGAGGTCGGCGGAGAGCTCGGCACGCGCCTCGTCGCCGAGCACGGCATGCGCCTCGTA
>JAKAQM010000082.1 GCA_021822565.1 Actinomycetes bacterium
CGCTGCGGAGCAGCTCCGCCGCCGGGTCCCCGGTGGCGTCGGGCGCTACGCCCAGGGCCTTCTCGGTGGCCTCCGCGAGCTCGGAAGCCAGCCGATCGAGCTGCTCGCGAGCCGTCACCGCGGCGGAGGACCCGATCCGCTGGGAAGGTGGGGCTTCTTCGTGCGCACCTCCGTGCTGCCTGCGCCGCTCCTCACGCTTGCCTGGGATCGGGGGTTCGCGCCGGTGCGGCGGGCGTCCCTCGTCCACTCGGTCTCGCTCGCTGCACCCCCCGTGCGGCCGCTCCGCTCGCGCGGGGGTGCGGCGCTGGTCGTCACCGTCCACGACCTCGCCTGGCGGTGCCACCCAGAGGCGACGACCGCGCGTGGCCGGCACTGGCACGAGGCGGCGCTCCGAAGGGCGCTCGAGACGGCGGACGCCTTCGTCGTGCCCTCTGATGCGGTCGCCGACGCGCTCGTGGCCGCCGGCGCGCAACGTGCACGCGTGCGCGCGATCGCCCACGGGGTGGACCATCTCCCGGCGGCCGACACCGCAGGCGCGGATGCGCTCTTGCGGCGCTTGGGCGCGACCGAGGGGTACCTGCTCACGGTTGCGACCCTCGAGCCGAGGAAGAACCTGCGCCGCCTCGCCGTCGCCTTCGAGCTCGCCCGCCCCTCGCTCCCCGAGGCGTGGCCGCTCCTGGTCGTCGGACCGAGAGGCTGGGGGGACGCAGGGCTCGAGCGCGCAGGGCGGGCGGGAGTGGTCGCGGTCGGCCCGGTCGACGACGGTGTCCTGGCCGCGCTCTATGCCGGAGCCCGCGCGTTCGCCTACGTGCCGCTCGACGAGGGCTTCGGCCTCCCTCCGCTCGAGGCGATGGCGTGCGGCGCCCCGGTGGTGGTGAGCACGACGGTCCCGAGCACGGCTTCGCCCGCACGCGCCGGCATTGCCGAGGCAGCGCTCCGAGTCGATCCCGCCACAGTCGAGGGCATCGCCGACGCGCTGGTGCGCGCGTCGAGCGACGAGCTGTTGCGGGCCTCGCTCGTGACGGGCGGGCGGGCGCTCGTGGCGCCGTTGACGTGGAGGGCGTCGGCCGAGGCGCATGTCGAGTGGTGGGAGCACGTCGGGTGAGGGTGACCCTCGACGTCACGGCCGTCCCGCCGTCCCCGGCAGGCGCGGGGCGCTACACCTTGGAGCTGGCCGCCGCGCTCGCCGTGCGGGAGGACCCGAGACTCGTCGCGGTCGCGCGGCGCGCGGATGCGGAGCGATGGAGGCGGCTCGCCGGGGGACGCATGGACGTGGTGGCACCGGCACCCTCCTCGAGACCGGTCCGGCTCGCGTGGGAGCAGCTCGCCCTGCCCGCACTGCTTCGCCGCGCCCGTCCCGACGTCCACCACGGGCCTCACTACACCATGCCCGAACACTGCCCCGTGCCCGTCGTCGTGACCATCCACGACTGCACCTTCTTCGACCATCCCGAGTGGCACGAGCCGGTCAAGGTGCGGTTCTTCCGCAGGGCGATCCGTGTGGCCGCGCAGCGTGCGGGCGCGCTGGTCTGCGTGAGCGCCACGACGGCCAGGGAGCTGGAGGCGGTGTGCTCGGTGACCGTGCCCGTCGTCGTCGCGCCCCACGGCGTCGACCACCTGCGCTTCTCGCCGAACCCCCCCGCAGTGGGGTCGGACGAGGACGCATTGCGCCGGCTCGGGATCGATCCAGGGCAGCGGTTCGTCCTGTTCCTCGGGACGGTGGAGCCGAGGAAGGACGTGCCGACGCTCGTCCGCGCCTTCTCGATGCTCGCGGACGAGGATCGCGACGTGGCGCTCGTGGTCGCCGGACGGCGAGGGTGGAAGACCGGCCCGGTCGACGACGCGCTCGGCGCGTCGCGCCACCGCGACCGGATCAGGTGGACCGGGTACGTCCCCGAGGACGCGGTCCCTGCGCTGTTGCGCATGGCAGCGGTGGTGGCGTACCCCTCGCTTGCCGAGGGGTACGGCCTGCCCGCGCTCGAGGCGCTTGCGTGCGGCGCGCCGCTCGTGACGACGACTGGTACGGCCATGGCAGAGCTCGCCGGGGATGCGGCGATCCTCGTCACGCCCCGCGATCCCGAGGGTCTCGCGGGCGCGTTGGCCGAGGTGCTGTCCGACGCGGACCGGCTGGCAACCGTTCGTCGGCGCGAGGCTGGGCTCGCCCGCGCGGCGGCCTTCACCTGGGAGGCGAGCGCGGATCGCCACATCGAGGCGTACCGGATCGCTGCAGGCGCGTAGGCGCGCGTAGGGTCGTCGTCCGTGCGCGCACTCGTCACGGGAGGCCGGGGCTTCGTCGGCCGCTGGCTCCTCGAGCACCTCGTCAGCCAGGGTGACGAGGTGACGGTCGTCGACACCGAGACGGACGTCACCGACGAGCAGGCGATCGAGCAGGCGATCGAGGCGGCGCGTCCCGATGCGGTGTACCACCTCGCCGCTCGCACCCACGTGGGGGACTCGTGGCGAGACCCGCTCGACGTCCTGCGCGTCAACGTGCTCGGCACCGCGTCGGTCCTCGACGCGGCTCGGCGCGCGGCGGCGGAGGCGACGGTGCTCGTGGTGAGCTCCTCGGAGGTCTACGGCTCGGTCGCACCCGAGGAGCTTCCGCTCGCCGAGAGCGCTCCGCTGCACCCTGTGACCCCGTATGCCGCGTCGAAGGCGGCAGCTGAGCAGGTTGCGCTCCAGGCATGGCGTGGCTACGGGCAGCGCGTCGTCGTCGTGCGGCCCTTCAACCACGTGGGACCCGGCCAGTCGACGAGCTTCGCGGTCCCGGCCCTCGCGCGCCGCGTGCTCGAGGCGCGCCGCGACGGGCGCAAGGAGCTGGCGGTGGGGACGGTCACGACCAGGCGGGACTTCACCGACGTCCGCGACGTCGTGCGCGCGTACCGCCTGGTCGCCGCGGACGCGGCGCCTGGCGCCGTCTACAACGTCTGCTCGGGACGTGACGTCTCGATCGCCGACATCGCGCACCTGCTCATGGGGCTGGCCGGCGTCGAGCTTCGCCTGGTCACCGACCCCGAGCTCGTGAGACCGGTCGACAGTCCCGTCGTGCGAGGCGACCCGTCACTCCTCTTCGAGACGACCGGCTGGTCTCCGCGCATCCCGCTCGAGGCCACGCTGCGCGACGTGCTCCGGCACCTCGACGAGGAGGCCGCTCAGCCTCCGGGCGTGACGATCTGACGCAGCTGCTCGCCGAGCGCCGTGAGACCGGCGCACGCCTTGGAGGCGAGGCCCCGAGCGGGCTCGGGCAGCTGCCGGCCGAGCGGGGCGAGCTCCGAGGAGACGAGAGCCAGCGTGCTGTCCAGGAGCTCGCCCATGCGCTCGGTGCTAATGGCGATCCCGCGACGTGCCCGTGCCACCCCTTCGTCGATGTGGTCCTCTCGGAGCATCCCGCGCCTGGCGACCTGGGCGCGCTGGAGCCCCAGGACTCCCAGGCCGATGGCGACGTAGGCCGCGTCGCGGGCGCGACGTGCCAGCTCGGCGGGGATGTCGTGGGTGTCGTTCGTCTCAGTCATGGAGGGCTCCTTCCATCGAGCCGTCGGGACCGTCGGTCCGTCCAGCTGATCCAGTTGTATCCCACATGATAAACAGTTGCAAGCATTCGGTTGCGGTGCGCGACACGTCGGCGACGGAGGCGACGCTCGCGGACTAGCCTGCCTGTCCTGATGAAGGAGGGGTCGGCGATCACGGCGCGCGCCCCGTCGGTCGTGGCGGTCGTCGTGACGACGGACCCCGGTCCATGGTTCGACGACGTCCTCCGGGCGCTCGCCGCGCAGGACTACGACAACCTCTCGGTGCTGGTCCTGGTGTCGGGCGGCACCGTGGACCCGACGGAGACGGTCGCGCGCCACCTGCCCGAGGCGTTCGTGCGTCGGCTGCCCGACCGCGGAGGGTTCGCCGAAGCGATCGGCGAGGCACTCACGATGGTCGACGGCGCCTCCTTCTTCCTCCTCTGTCACGACGACTGCGCCCCGGCTCCCGATGCCACCCACCTCATGGTCGAGGAGTCGTTCCGATCGAATGCCGGGATCGTCTGTCCGAAGATGCTCCACTGGGACGACCCGAGGGCCCTGCTCCACGTCGGCCAGGGAGCGGACAAGACCGGTGCGATCGTCGAGAGGGTGCAGGACGGCGAGATCGACGCGGGCCAGCACGACGCGGTGCGGGACGTCTTCGTGGCACCAGGGGGGTTCACCCTCGTCCGTGGCGACCTGCTCCGGGCGCTCGGCGGGTACGACCGCGGCATCGTCGCCATGGGGGAGGACCTCGACCTCTCCTGGCGGGCCCACGTCGCGGGCGCGCGCGTCGTCGTGGCCCCGGCCGCGACGGTGCGGCACCTCGAGCTGATCGCGTCGGGCCGACGGCCGCCCCCGGCGTCCGACGCGCCGTCCCTGCAGGCGCTCCAGCGGCGTCAGGAGCTCTCGGCCGTGCTCACCTGCTACTCGTGGCCGCATCTGCTACGGGTCCTGCCCCAGGCTTTCGTCCTCGCCCTGGGCGAGATCCTCGTCGCGACCCTGGTCGGTGACCGCCAGAGGGCACGAGCCGTGCTGCACGCCTGGCGTTGGAACCTCGCGCGGCGTAAAGAGCTGCGGCGACGGCGCGCGGCGCTCGCATCGCTGCGGGTGCTCGGTGACGCCGAGGTCAGGAGCCTGCAGGTGCGGGGGAGCGCGCGCCTCTCCACGTACCTCTCGCGGCTCACCCACCAGGGCGTCGACGTCGCGCACGGCGCCCACGTGGCGGCTCTGCCCCGCACGCGGGGCGCCGCCGGCGTGGGGGAGCCTGGGCTCACCGACGACGAGGCCGGGGTCGATGGCCCCGGCGACGAGGCCGGGGTCGATGGCCCCGGCGACGCGGCCAGCCGAGGCACGACGCCAAGGGATCCGGCAAGGGCGGGCTTGCTCACGTCGCGCCGGTCGCGCCTCGCCGTCGGTGTCGTCGCGGGCGCCGTGCTCGTCGTCGGCTCGCGCGGCCTCCTCGGGGCGAGGATGCCGCTCATCGGGCAGTTCGCAGCGTTCCCCAGCTGGACGACGCTGTGGCACCAGTTCGTATCGTCATGGCAGCCGGCGGGTACCGGCTCCCACGCGCCGTCGAGCCCGGCGTTCGGCTTCCTCGCCATCGCGGGCACGGTGCTCTTCGGGCGCAGCGGTCTGCTCCAGCAGGTGGTCGTGCTCGGATGCTTCCCCGTGGGCGCGTGGGGGATGTCCCGCCTCGTGCGGCCCTTCGGTTCCGCGCGTGCCCGGCTCGTCGCGACGATCGCGTACCTCGCGCTCCCTCTCGCGGTCGACGCCTTGGCGCGCGGCCGGTGGGACGGGCTCGTGGCGTACGCCGCGACGCCCTGGGTCGTGCTGGAGCTGGCGAAGGCTTCGGGGCTCGAGCCCTTCGCCACGTCCACCGCCGGCTCCACCGTACGCGGGGCCGCCCCGGCGGTCGGGGGCTCGGCAGCGTCGGCCTCCTGGTCATGGCGCCGGTCCCTCGTGGGCCGCGTGCTCGCGCTCGGCGCCATCGAGGCGGTCGCGATGTCGTTCGCGCCGGCCATGGTCGTCGTCGTCCTGGTCGCCGCGCTCGGGATCTCGGGGGGATCGCTCGTCGCCGGAGGCGCCCGCAGGGGGGCACGACGGGCACTCGCCGCTGCGGGCGGAGGGACGCTGGTCGCCGCCGTCCTGTGCGCGCCGTGGGTCGTCGCGACGCTGATGGCGGGAGACGCAGCCTTCGGCACGCTCGGCCTCGCAAGCTCGGGCGCGTCCGCGCCCGGCTGGGGGGGACTGCTGCGCATGGCCGTCGGACCCGTCGGCAGCTCCCCGTTGGGATGGCTCCTCATTGCTGCCGCGCTCCCTGCGCTCCTGCTGGCACGCGGCCCTCGCCTGGCGTGGGCCGTTCGCATGTGGGCGATCGCGCTTCCGGCGTGGTTCCTCGCGCTCGTCGCCGAGAAAGGTTGGGCTGTGCCGTTCGCCCCGTCGGTGGACGTGCTCCTCGCCCCGGCGGCGGTCGCGGTGGCGGCCGGCATCGGCCTCGGTGTCGCTGCGTTCGAGAGCGACCTCGCCGGGTACGGGTTCGGATGGCGTCAGGGTGTGGCCGCGCTCTCGATCGGCGCGATCGCCCTGGGCATGCTCCCCGTGGTGGCCGAGGCAGCCGGCGGGAGGTGGGGGCTCCCGTCGTCGGGCTACGAGGCTGCCGTCGCGCTTCCGGCCGCATCGCCGGCGTCTCCCGGCTACCGGGTGCTGTGGCTGAGCGATCCCCGGGCCCTGCCCTCGGGGGGATGGTCGGTCGGCCCCGGCCTCGCCTATGCGACGTCGAGCGACGGTCCCCCGACCCTTGTGGACGTCTGGCCGCCGGCATCGCCAGGACCCGCGGGCCGATTGGCCGAGGCGCTGCGCGTCGCGATGCGAGGTGAGACGGTCCAGCTCGGTCAGGTGCTCGCTGCCGCACGCGTCCGCTACGTGGTGGTGCTCACCGCGTTCACGCCGCGCGCGCCGGGCACAGCGGTGTCGCCCACATCCGCGGTGCCTGCCGGCCTCGTCGCCGCGCTCGCGCGTCAGGAGGACCTCCGCACAGTTCCGGTCAGCACGAGCGGCATGACGGTCTTCGAGAACACCGCGTTCGCCTCCGCGGCTGCCCCCGCGTCGGCGGTCGTGGCAAGAGGCGCCGCCGGCGCCGCCGGGGTCCTCGACCCGCTGGGGGCGGTCGCAGAGCTCTGCGCGTGGCTGGTCGCGGCCGCGGCGCTCCTCGGGCGGCGCCGGTGGCTCGACTGGTGGTGGCAGCCCTTCGTCCGCGCCCGAAGAGCGCGGCGGGGGCGGCGCCGGCACGTCGCCGAGGAACCGGCGCGTGCTGGGTCCGCCGACCCGGCGGAAGGCGATGAGACCCTCGCCCCGGGGCTCGGAGTACCGGGATCATGGAGCGAGGCATGACGCGCGCCGTCGCGGGCATTGGTACGCGACGGATCGCCGCGGTCGCGCTGCTCGCGGGTGCGACCGCAGGCGGGGCCGTTCTCGGGACTGTCGCGGCGCGGCGCGCTCCAGCGACTGCGCTGCAGCCTTCGACGCTCGCGGCCGAAGCCGCACCGGCAGCGTCCACGTCGTCCAGCTGGTACTGCCCCGGGAGCCCCGAGCGCGCCGGTGCGACGACGCAGCTCCTTCTCGCGAACGCGGCGCGGCGCGCGGTGTGGGTCCACGTGGAGGTCGTGGACGCAGGCGGGACGCAAGGTCAGGGCACCGTGCGGCTCGAGCCGCATTCGGAGACCGAGGTATCGCCCGGGCACCTGGTCCACGGCGTGTGGCTTGCAAGCCGCATCGAGGTGGCGGGCGGGGCAGTCAGCGCGACGGAGCTGGTCGACGGCCGCACCGGGCGCGCGGTCGCACCGTGCGCGTCGGGGGTCTCGACGCGCTGGTACTTCGCGGCGGGCTCGACCCGGGGCGGGAGCACGCTCGACGTCACCGTGTCGAACCCGACGCACGACCTGGCTGTCGTCGACCTTTCGTTCGTGACTGCATCGGGATCCGTGGCGCCTGCGCCCTTCCAAGGGCTCGTCATCGAGCCAGGAGCGCTCCGTGTGCTGACAGTCGGCGCCTACGTCCAGAACCAAGGCTCGGTGGCGACCGTCGTCGTGGCGCGCTCCGGGGGGGTCGTCGCCGGTGAGCTCCAGAGCTATGGATCGGGTGGAGATGAAGGGGTCGCGCTCGCCCTTGGCGCACCGGCGGCTTCCCCACGCTGGGTCCTGCCGAACGTGGAGGATGCCTCGGGAGGCACGTCGGAGCTCACGGTCTTCAACCCGTCGAGGCAGCAGGAGCGGGCGGTCGTCGAGGTGCGGCTCCCCGCCGGTCCGGTGCAGCCGTTCACCCAGGAGCTCGGGCCCCAGAGCGTGTGGACCTTGGCCACGAGCGAGGAGCTGAGGATCGCCACTCAGGAGCCCTACACCGTCGAGGTGCGTGCGACCGGGCGTGGTGTGGTCGTTGCCCGGTCGGCCAGCGGTGCTCGCCTCGGCCCTGCGCCATGGTGGGCGAACGACATCGCCGCGACCTGGCTGGAGACGAGCGCGGCGCACCAGTGGATGGTCGCCAGCGTCCCCGGCCTCGCACAGCCAGTCGGGTCGGCGTTGGCCGCGCTGGTGCGCACGACGGCTCCTTCGACACGGTCGAGGATCGTGGTGGAGAACCCGGCCCGGCGCACGGTGCGTGTCGAGGTGACGTGGTGGTCGGGGTCGAGCACCACGTCGCACACCCCGCACGTGCGGGAGCTCCGGCTGCCGGCCATGGCACGCACGACGCTCGCCATGCCGGCGGGGCTGGCCGTCGTGCGTGCCGACCGCCCGATCGCGGTCATGGGCGATGCGTCGCCTGCGGGCGCAGTCGGGGTGGTCGGGATCCCTGCGGTGCCGCTGCGCTGACGGGCGCGAGTGGCGGCGGATGCCGTGACTCGCGCGAGGAGCCCTCTACGACGGGCGTCCGGGCTGGTCGCCAGGCTCCTCGGGAGCCTTCCCCTGTGTGGCATTCGGCCTTGGGGACTGCGTCGGGTACGCCGGCGGTGCCGGCGGGTACGCCGGTGGTGCTGGCGGGTACGCAGGCGGTGCCGTCGGGTACGCAGGCGGTGCCGGCGGCGGGCTCCAGCCGGGAGCCTGTGGCCAGGGAGGTGGCCACCCCTCCGGGGGGGCTTGCGGACCGCGTGGGGGGATGGCCGCCGGCGATCGGTCCCGCGGCGAGGGCACGGTCTCGACGCCGGGCCCAGCGGATGGAAGCGCCGAAGGCTGGCGCCCGTTCGACCCGTTGACGCCGTTCGCCCCGTTGACGCCGTTCGACTTCGCCCCGTTGACGTCGAACTTGACCGTGGTCGCCTTGGCCCCGTCGGTGTGGACAGGGCGGCCGTACGCCGCGTCGACGAGGCGGGACACCTCGGCCCCGTCGATGCTCTCCTGCTCGAGGAGGGCATGGGCGACGTTGTCGAGCCCACCGCGGTGGCGGGTGAGGAGCTCCATCGCGCGCTCCTCCTGGGTGCGCAGGATCCGCTCCACCTCGTCGTCGATGACCCGGCTGGTGTCCTCCGAGTAGTCGCGAGTGTGCATCAGGTCCTCGCCCAGGAAGACCTGTCCCTGGGACCCCCATGCCATGGGACCGATCTCCTCGCTCATTCCCCACTCCCGAACCATCTTGCGGGCGAGCTCGGTGTTGCCCACGAGATCGTTCGCCGCACCGGTCGACAGGTCGCCGTAGACGAGCATCTCGGCGACTCGGCCCCCCATGCGCACGCAGAGGGAGTCCTCGATGTCGGCTCGTGGATGGATGTGCCGCTCCTCCACCGGAAGCTGCATCGTCACGCCGAGGGCCATGCCGGTCGGCAGGATGGTGACCTTGTGCACGGGGTCAGCGTGCTCGAGGACGTACGCAAGCACCGCGTGGCCGCCTTCGTGGTACGCGACCCGCTCCTTCTCTTCGTCGGAGAGGACGAGGCTCTCGCGGCGCTGTCCCATGAGCACGCGGTCGCGCGAGGACTCGAAGTCGACCATCTCGATGGTCGGGCTGCCCCGCCGTACGGCGTGAAGCGCGGCCTCGTTGACGAGGTTGGCGAGGTCGGCGCCGCTCATGCCCGGCGTGCCGCGGGCGACCAGGTCGAGGTCGACGTCCGGCCCGATCCGCTTCCCCCGGCAGTGCACCTGCAAGATGGGGAGGCGCTCGTCGAGGTCGGGCAGAGGGACCACGATCTGGCGGTCGAAGCGCCCGGGTCGCAGCAATGCGGGATCGAGGATGTCGGGCCGGTTCGTGGCTGCGATGATCACCACGCCCTCGGCCGGGTCGAACCCGTCCATCTCGCTCAGCATCTGGTTGAGCGTCTGCTCGCGTTCGTCGTGCCCGCCGCCGAGGCCAGCCCCACGCTTGCGGCCGATCGAGTCGATCTCGTCGACGAAGATGATGGCGGGCGCCTGCTTGCGCGCCGTCTGGAACAGGTCGCGCACCCGGCTCGCGCCGACGCCGACGAACATCTCCATGAAGTCCGAGCCGCTGACCGAGAGGAACGGGACGCCCGCCTCGCCCGCGACGGCCCGCGCGAGGAGCGTCTTTCCGGTTCCGGGGGGCCCGACCAGCAGGACGCCCTTGGGGATCTTCGCGCCGATGTCGCGAAAGCGCCCCGGGGTTCGAAGGAAGTCGACGACCTCGCTGATCTCCTGTTTGACACCGTTGTAGCCCGCAACGTCCTGGAACGTGGTGCTCGGGCGATCGCTGCTGAACAGCCGCGCCTTCGACCGGCCGATCGACATGATGCCGGACATCTGGCCTCGCGCCTGGCGACTGATGAAGACCATCAGCACGACGGCGATGCCGATGAAGAGGATGTACGGGAGCAGGCTTCCCCAGATGTTCGACGGCGGGTTCGAGTAGTCGACGGACACCCCGTCCCTGCGCATGAGCGAGACTGTCTGCTGGCTCGCCGGGTGCGGGCCGGTCACCGAGTAGCTCTGCCCGTTGCTGAGCTTGCCGGTGATGACCCCTGATGTGTTGTCGATTGTCGCGGTCTTGACGACCCTGGCCTTCACGTCGCCCAGGTACTGCGAGTAGGTCATCGACTTCGCCGAGCTGTGCGGCAGCAGGGATGGGACGATGAGGACCGCGAGGACCGCGAGGATGAGGATGCCCCAGATCCAACGCCAGCTCTGCTCTGGGCCCTGGCCTGAGGGACGCGGCGGCATGTTGTCGGGCCGTTGGCTCACCGGACCATGCTATTCGGCGACTGCTCCCAACGGTGACCGGGGGTGCGAGCGGCCGTTCCGAGCGAGCGGAGCAGAGCCCATCGGGCACCCGAAGCCGCTCTCCGGCGACCCGGGGATAACGTAGCTCGATGGCCCGCTCCGGCGAGACCGAGCACGGCTCGGCTGAGCCGAGTGGAGTGCTTCCATCCGCCGTTGAAGGACGGGGCGCGCCTGGATCGACCCCGCAGCTTCCGCCGTCGGCGACACGAGCTGTCGCCACATCCTCCGGTTCCGGCTGGCCCCCCCCGCAGTACCCCCCGCCGCAGTACCCCCCGCCGCAGTACCCCCCCCCGCAGTACTTCCCCCCGCGGGGGCCCGTGCCGCCTGTCGTGCCCGGGGAAGGCCCGGGCCGCTTCTTCGACCGGCCCGGGACCCCGCCTGCGAACAGGAGCGCAGCGGGCTTCTGGCTCGTCATGGGGCTGGTCGGGTTCGCGATCGGCCAGGTGGTGGGGGCCGTCTTCGTCGCGATTGCGGCCGCGGTTGCGGGGGAGAGCGGTCAGCTGTCGAGGTTCGCAACGATGGCTGCCCCGCCCGAGTGGTACGTCGGCACCTCGCTGGTCGGCCTTTGGGTGGGGTTCTTCGTGGGTCCGGTGGTGGCGAGCAAGGTGCGCGGGACCGGTCGGTTCCTTCGCGACCTCGGCGTGCGGTTCCGCCTCGTCGACCTGGCAGGCATCCCGATCGGGCTCGGCGCGCAAGTGCTGCTCGACGCCCTCTACGCGCCGTTCCTCCCGCACCTGAAGCACTTCACAGCGCCGACCCAGAAGCTCGTGGGTGCTGCCCACGGGTGGGGCTTCCTCGTCATCGCCATCCTCACGGTCTGTGGCGCACCGTTCTTCGAGGAGATCCTCTTTCGCGGGCTCGCGTTCAAGGCGCTCGCGCGGTTCTTCGCCCCCTCGGAGGCGGGGCCGACGAGACGTCGCGCCGTGGCGATCGCGGGTGCGGTGGTGACCGACGGCATCCTCTTCGGGCTCGCGCACTGGGAGCTGTACCAGTTCGCCGGCCTCGCCGTCTTCGGGATGCTGCTCGCGACCATCAGCTACAAGACCGGCCGGCTCGGGATGAACATGGTCACGCACGCCTCGTTCAACTTCCTCGCCGTGCTCGTCGTCTTCGCCACGTCGGGCGGTGTCCTTCACTGACCCGGCTGATCGACGACGTCCGGCGAGGGGAACGAGCCTCCCGCTGCAGGATCTCCACGGCTCTCGGGCGGGCGTGAGCCAGGTGTCGGAGCAAGCCGAACGGGCCAGGCCTGTCGACCCAGACGACGCGGGCGCTCCAGACGACGCTCCAGACGACGGGGGCGCTCCGGCCCTGGGGGCTGAGCCCGAACGCGAGCCTGGTCTCGGGCGTGCGACAGGCGGGTGGCTCGCTCGAAGGATGCCCGGGCTGGCGACGGCCGCCGCCGTGGTGGGCGTGCTCGTCGTGGTGCTCTGGCAGCTCCACCTGCCGATGCTCTTCACGCAGACCACGACGACGGGTGGCGACACCGGCGCGCACGTCATGATGCCGTCGCTCTTCACCACGATCCTCTTCCCGCACCTCACCGGATGGGACCCAGGGTGGTACGACGGGTACCCCGCGTACACCTTCTACTTCGTCCTGCCCGACGTCCTCGTCGCGCTCGCGTCGCACGTCATCTCCTACGACGTCGCGTTCAAGCTGGGCACCGTCCTCGGCTCGGTCCTGATGCCGATCACCGCGTGGGC
>JAKAQM010000083.1 GCA_021822565.1 Actinomycetes bacterium
CGAGCACCGTGCAGGCTCCGCACTCGCCCTCGCCACAGCCGGGCTTCGTGCCCGTGAGCCCCAGCGCGCCGCGCAGCCAGCCGATGAGCATGCCGCCGGCACCGTCGATCGGGTACGCGCGGCCATTGACCATCGCGACAGCCATCTCGGACACGTTACGTCGGGCCGTGCCTCGAACCCAGGGCCGAACGACCTCCCGGCGCCTCGCCTGGATGGGGTCTCCGGCGCCTCGCCTGGAGGCAGGCCCACGTCCCGATGGATAGCCTGGCCACGTGGCCGAAGCTGCGCAGCCTGAACCGATCGTCGCCGGGCTCGGGACCGTGGAGTGGGCGCAGGAGGCGACCGGGATCGACAGCCGCTCGACGGTCATGAACGGCATCCGGTGGGCGGTGGTGCGGTATGCGCCAGGAGCCCAGCGCAGCGAGCGGTGCACCGACGGACACCGCGGGTACGTGCTGCACGGCCACATGTCCTACGAGCTCGACGGCGGAGACCGCCTCGACGTGCCCGACGGGGCCGCCTTCTGGCTGCCGCCAGGGCTCGGGCACCGCGGGGTGAACGGCGAGGTCGAGACGCAGCTGTTCCTCATCGACGTCCCGGACGTCGAATCGGGCGCAGAGGCGTAGGGCGGGGCGACGCCGCGGGGCCAGGCTCCCGCAAGCGTCGCCCGATCGGCCCCTGGCCAGGCCGAGGGGGCCGTGGCCGCGCGAAGGGGCGTGGCCGCGCGAGGGGGCGTCAGGGCCGCGCTCAGGCGACCCGACGCAGCTCGGTCTTCTCGATCTGCTCGGCTTGGTCGTCGAACTTACGGAACAGGCCGACGAAGAACGCGTACAAGGCGTAGAGCAGCAACCCCGCGCCGCCCAGGGCTACCCCCGTCAGCGTCACGCCCACCCAGCCGTACCGAAGATTGCCGACCGACCACCCGGACCACATGTTCAGGTTGGCCAACCACGCGAGGCCGACACCCCACGCTCCGGCCAGGAGCGGGCGCAGCTCCCGAAGCCGACGGTGCAAGTGCGTGCCCACGGCGGTCAGCGCCATCACGCCGAACGCGACGAAGAGGAACACCGCGAGAAAGTGCATCACTGCCTCCTTTCGCTTGCGTAAACCTCTTCTTTCAACATCCTTCGTGGCCCCTTCTTCCCGGCCGCGCCAATCGCCCCGGCGGACGGCGCTCGAGCCTCGACGGGATCGCGCCGGGTGAGCGATGACGACGGTGACGACGGAGCCTGGGGGCGATCGGGCGGGCTGGAGGGGTTTGGATGAAACCCGACTGATTTGGTAAGATTTCGTTATGGTCCTCCGATCGCTGTTCACGTTCCCCGATCCCGTCAACGAGAAGGCGGCTCGAACCGTCGCCGCCGGGGTCGTGGCGCTGAGCGTCGCGGCGATCGGGGCTCGACAGCCGTGGCTGCTGGTCGTGCTCGCCGCCGGCTTCTGGGCTCGGGTCCTCACGGGCCCTACGCTGAGCCCGCTGGGCCGTCTGGCCACGTCGGTGATCGCGCCGGCTCTCGGGAAGCCCAAGCCTGTCCCCGGCGCACCCAAGCGCTTCGCGCAGGCGATCGGCACCGCCTTCAGCACCGCAGCGGTGCTGCTGTGGTTCGCGGCCGGCGCCCACGTCCCTGCGCTGGCGGTCACGGGCGCGCTCGCAGGCGCTGCCCTGCTCGAGGCGGCACTCGGCTTTTGCCTCGGCTGCAAGATCTTTGGATGGCTCATGCGAGCCGGCATTCTCCCGGCGTCCGTGTGCGAGGCCTGCGCGGACCTCTCGCTGCGTCACCCGGAGCTCGGCAGCGAGCCGGCCCGCACCTGAGAGTGGCCCGCGCCCCCGCGCCGAGCGCCCCCGCGCCCCCGCGCCGAGCGCCCCCGCGCCGAGCGCGCTCGTGAACACACCCATGCAGGTCCGCGGGACAGCGAGGAGACGTGGTTATGTAGTGGCGTGCGGCACCGCCTCGTGAAACCGCCGGGAAGCTGCCGGCTCGTGCGACCGGCAGCAGGTCGCCCGTGACCAACCCGGCCCTGCATCCGTTCTCCTCCGAGCGCGAGCTCCTCCAGGCGCTCGGCACCCCCGTCGTCGTGGTCGACGCTCGAGGCGTCGTCCATTGGTTCAACCGTGCGGCCGAGGACATGCACGGCTGGGACCTCTCACGAGATGCCGGCCGGCCGTTCTTCGACCTCGTCCCGTCGCTCGGAGAGGAGGACACGAGCCAAGTAAGGACGGCCCTGTCCGGCGCGGGGAGCTGGTCGGGAAGGGTCCTCCTCACCCGATGGGACGGGAGGACGTACCCGGCGCTGCTCAACTGCGTGCCGGTGCACGGCAGCACAGGGGAGCTCTCGGGTGTCGTCGTGACGTCGTCGGACCTCACCGAGGTCGAGGGAGCCCAGCGCCGTCTCTCCAGCGGGTTCGACTCCTCCCCCTTCGGGTGGATGTTCTGCGAGCTCGACGGGACGATCGCCGACTGCAACCAGTCGTGCGCCGACATCCTCGGGCGCGAGCGAGACGACGTGCTCGGGCGGCGGCCGGACGACTTCACCCATCCCGGGGACGCTGGCGGCTCCGTGCCCTTCGGGGCCATGCGCAGCGGGTCGCATCCCCCGGTCTTCAGGTCGCAGACGCGCTACGTGCGCCCGGACGGCGCGACCCGCTGGGTCCGTGTCCACGCCCGGCTGGTCACCGACCACCTCGGCCAGCCGGACCTCTTCTACGTGCACCTCGAGGACATCACCGCGCTCTTCGAGGTGGCCGAGGCACGAGAGGCGGCCGAGCGCTCCTACCACGAGCTGTTCGACCGGGCCGTCCACTCCCTCGGCGCTGCGCTGGAGGTCAGGGACGCCTACACGGCCGGGCACCAGCACCGCGTCGCAGAGCTCTGCGTGGCGATCGCGCACCGGCTCGGCATGTCCGAGGATGTCACCGAAGGCCTCGCCGTCTGCGCAGAGGTCCACGACATCGGCAAGGTGGCGACTCCTGCGGAGATCTTGACCAAGCCGGGCCGTCTCTTCGACGCCGAGTACGACCTGATCAAGCTGCACTCGCAGACCGGGAGCGCCATCCTGGAGGAGATCCCGTTCCCGTGGCCCGTCGCCCGGGCGGTGCACGAGCACCACGAGCGCCTCGACGGGTCCGGGTACCCCCACGGGCTCGCCGGCGACGCCATCTGCCTCGAAGCCCGCGTGATCGCGGTCGCCGACACCGTCGAGTCGGTCGCCTCCCGCCGTCCCTACCGGCCCGCCCGGTCGCTCGAGACGGCCCTCGAGATCGTGGCCGCCAATGCCGGCACGCTCTACGACCGCGAGATCGTCGACGCCTGCACGGCCGAGTTCGACAGCGGCTTCACGCTTCCGCGCCATCCCGGTCCCCTGTTCGAGGACGACTGGGCGGGCGGGGACGCTCGGGGCTGACGGTCCCGCGGGGCGCCCCGCCGCCCGGCATCCCCCGCCGCCCGGCATCCCCCGCCGCCCGGCATCCTGGTCGTGGGCGGCGCATACTCGGAGGATGCCCGAGGACGCGTCGACCTGGATCGTGATGCTTCGTGACCTCTCCGCCGCCGTCCAGGTCAGGGGCGAGCCGATGGTGGTGGCAAGCCTGGTGCTCGAAGCGAAGAGCGGCATGGTGCTCGCCGCCAAGGTGGCGACCGCCCCTCGGGATGCGCTCAGCCAGGCGCTCGAGACCGCGCTCACCCAGGCCGTCGGGACGCTCCGGGCCCCGCGTCCGGGACTCGTGCTCTGTGCCGACGGCATGGGCGACGACGTGAGGACCGTGCTCGCGGGTCTCGTCGCAGGAAGGGCCCCTCCGCCGGTGCACGAGACCCAGCTCGGGGCCGCCGCCGAGGACATCTTCGACGCGCTCGTCGGCCACCTGGCGGGCCGGCGCCAGCCCGAGGAGCCGCCCGCACCCGAGGACTGGGCGATGGCGTTCGATGCTGCACGCTCCTACCGTGCCCGAGAGCCATGGGAGCGATGGAGCGACGCCGTGCCCCTCGACCTCGAGCTGGAGGAGCCCGACGGCCCTGCCCGGTACGTCTGCGTGGTGCTCGGCGCTGAAGGGGTACTGCGCGGTCTCGCGGTCTACGCCGGCGCCGAGCTGCCGGCAGGGTCCGTGGTGTCGGATCCCGACGCCCGAGCGTCACTCGGAGCGGGGGTCCTGGCGATCTTCCTCGATCGCCCGCACGAGCTGCCCGCCGACCTCGTGGCCAGGGCCCTCCGCTACGGATGGCCACCCGACGACGAGGTCGTCCCCGCCTTCCTCGTCATCGGCCCCGATGGCCCGGCGGAGCCGAGCCGGCGGGACCTGCAGCGCCTGGTGGCGGCGGCCACGGCCGTGACGGCACACGACCGGCGCGGCCCGATCGTGGTCGGACCCACCAGCGCGACGACGGGCGAGGTGGTTCTCTCGGAGGGAGGACGGGTCACGTTCTCGCTCAGCGTCCCAGCCCCTCAGGATCCCTCTTCGCGCCACGCCGACCCGGCGCCGGCAGCGGACGACGCTCACCACGGCTCAGCGGCACGACCCTGCATCGCCGACCTCTTCGCCGCCTTCCTCGCCGACCAGCGCGCTCGATTGGCCCCCCGGACGTGGCGCAGGTACGAGGCGGTGGTGGAGCTGTTCTCCGACTTCCTCGATGGCTACGGCCACCAGTCCCTCGATCCCGCCGAACGCCGGCTCTGGCAAGCGGTGGCCGAGCACGACGAGCACGCCTTCGTCCAGCTCTTCGGCGCCGACAAGGTCGTGGACAACCTCGGCGGGTTCCTCGGCCACTTCATGGTCCACGAGGTCGCCGCGGGTGAGGACCTGTTGCGAGCCGCCGGCACGGTGACGAAGAAGCTGGCCCTTTGGCTCGCCGAGCACGGTTACCTCTCCGTCGACGACGCGCGGGGAGCCGCGGAGCTCGGTGGGGATGCCGCTCGGGAGCTGCCCCGGGCCGAGCGGCTCTCCCGCCTCCTCTACGACCATGCCCTCCACTCTGCGGCGGACCCAGCGGGCGACCGGGAGGCCGACGTCGTGGAGGACCGCCTCGTCATCGAACGGGTGGAGCCCGGCGTGCTGTGGTTCGAGGGCGGCATCGGACCCGTGGAGGTGCCCGAAGCTGCGTCTGCCCTGGCCCGGCCAGGCTGGTCGCTCAGCGTCGTCCTCGCGCGCCGCCTCGGGCGCTGGCAGCTCGTGGAGGCCGGGAGCGTGCACCCGTGACGTGGCCAGGCGGACGCCCTCCGCTCCTCGGCCTCGCGGCGCAGCGGCTCATGTGGCCCGGTGGCCTGCTCGAGCCCGGCGTGGTGTGGATCGACCCGGCCACGGGCACCATCGCCGACGTCGTCCGAGCGGGGCACGGCCCAGCCGGGACCCGCCCCGAGGACATTCCCGTCCGCCTCGTCGACCTCGGCGACTGCACGGTCGCCCCGGGCTTCGTGGACATCCACGTCCACGGAGGCGGCGGGTACCAGGTGAACGGCGACTCCCCGACACAGGTCGCCGAGGCGCTGGTCTCCTTGGCGGAGCTCCACGCTCGGCACGGGACCACGTCGCTGCTCGCAACGACCGTCTCCGACACCCCCGCCCGGCTCGCCGCCTCGGTCTCGGGCATCGCACGGGTGGCGCGCCGGCCTCCGGGCCGCGGCGCCCGTGTGCTCGGTTGCAACCTCGAAGGTCCCTTCATCTCGCCTCGGCGCGCCGGGGCGCACGATCGCAGCGCCATCCGCGCCCCTGACCCCGCAGAGCTCTCCCGGCTGCTCGAGCTCGGCGAAGGAACGGTGCGCGTGATGACCATCGCACCAGAGGTCGAAGGTGCCATGGAGCTCGTCGCCGCGTGCCTCGACGCCGGCGTCACGGTCGCGCTCGGCCACTCCGACGCCGATTTCGACACCGCCCGAGCCGCGTTCGACGCGGGCGCGTCCCACGTCACCCACCTCTTCGACGCGATGGCCCCGTTCCATCACCGCCACCCGGGGCTCGCCGGGGCCGCGCTCCTCGAGGGGCGGATCACGCTCGAGCTCATCTGCGACCTCCATCACCTGCATCCTGGTGCGATCTCCCTGGCCGCTCAGTCGGCACCTGGGCGCACGGTGCTCGTCACCGACGCGACGGCCCTCGCCGGCATGCCCCCGGGGCGACAGCGTCTGGGTTCCGTCGAGGTCGAGCTCGTCGAGACACGCGTGGTCCTGGCGGCGGACCACTCGACGCTCGCGGGCAGCGCCCTCACGATGGAGCGCGCGGTCCGCCACGTGGTCGACGCCACGGGAATGCCCCTCGCCGACGCACTGCGCGCCGCAAGTGCGACCCCCATGCACGTCGTCGGCGCGCCCGCACACGGGCACAGGGCCTCTCCTGCCGTCGCGCTCGAGCCCGGGGCCCCCGCAGACCTCGTCGTCCTCGACCCCGACCTCGAGGTCGTCGCGACGATCATCGCCGGTGCGGTGGCGTTCGCCCGAGACCGGCTGCTCACATGACTGCTGCGCGGGTGATCTCGCCTCGCCACTCCATCGGTACGAGCCCGCATGAGGGTCCGCGCATGGCAAGGAGCTCATCAGCGGGCCGCCGACCTACGGCGATGGCCACCGTGGACCTCCACCACGTCGGATCCGCTCAGCAGCCGGACGGCCCCGTCGATCCTGTCGGCGTCGGCGACGCCGGCCGGTCGCCGGTCGACGACCACCACCTCCGCACCGGCTTCATGGAGCAGGGCAGAGCCGGTGCCCGTACGCCTCGTCGGTCAGCACCACGACCGATCGGCCGGGCAGGACCCCGTCTCGAACCAGCAGCCGCTGACAGCCTCCAGCGAGCAGCACTCCGGGCAGGTCGCCGTTGGCCAGGACTGCCCCGCGCTCGTAGGTCCCCGTCGCGAGCACCACGCGCCTCGGTCGGAATGCCGTCACCCCCGCGCCGTCCGCGACCGTGAGCACGCCCTCCTCGTACCAGCCAAAGGCCACCGAGGAGCGCCGCAGCTCCGCTCCTGCCGCCACCGCCTCGGCGGCCAGCTTCTCGACCCGCGCAGCGCCGCCCGGCTCGGCGAGCAGGAACCCTCCGACTCGGTCGTCACGCTCCACCACCACGACTTCGTCATGTCCAGGGACGTCGAGCGCGCCGGTACCTCGATGTCGCTGCGCCATCTCACGCGCGGCGGCAAGTCCCGTCGCACCGGCTCCCACGACCACCGTGCCCACGTCGCGCTCCTCATACCCGTGCGCGACGACCGCCTGGGCAGCGCGCGCCTCGGGAAGCGCCGACACCCCGGCCATCTCTGCCAACCCCCGCGCCGCCACACGCCAGAGCCCGGGCCGGCGCGGGAGAAGCCGTCCGTAGTAGAAGCCGGCGGGCACGAGTGAAGAGGTCGCAGCGACTCGGTCACGAGGGCCTCCAGTCGAAGCGGCGACGTCGGGACGGGCACCCCCGCCATCGCTGCCACCTCTCGAGCATGCCCTCCGGCGGCGTCGACGACCATCCTCGTCGCGACGTTCCCCCGGGACGTCGTGACCCCGCTCACGCGCCCGGCGCGGACCTCGATCCCGGTGGCTCTCGTCGACGGGTGGATCTCGGCTCCCTGGCGCGCCGCTGCGCGCGCATATGCCCATACCGCGGCATCATGGTGCGCGTAGCCGCCCCGTTCTTGGTACACGCCGCCGGCCATCACGGCGGGGTCGATCGCGGGTGCGGGCTCGGCGACCTCGCGGGCACCCACCAGCTCCCTGGCGACGCCCAGCTGGCGCTGCGTGGCTGCGGCCTCGACGCTGCGCGCGAGCTCGTCGTCGGTCGTGGCGACGACCAGATAGCCCGCCTGCGTGAAGAGGACGTTGAAGTCCAGCTCGACCGAGAGCTCGTGCCAGCGCCGGAGGCTTGCGTCGAAGAACCCGGCCCACTCGGTGGAATTGAACGCTGAGCGGATCAGCTCGCCATTGCGCCCGCTCGCCCCCGACCCCGGATAGGCGGCGTCGAGCACGCAGACATCGCCGACACCGAGCTTCGTCAGCTCGTAGGCGAGCGCCAGCCCTTGGATGCCCGCGCCGACGATCACCACGTCGTAGCTGCGCCGGAGCTCGCCTCGGGCAATGCCGGGGATCGCCACGTCAGGGGTCGACCACCGGGCCGCCGGTGAGCTGGCCGAGCCGCAGCGGGAAGGCGGGCGGGTCGTCGGCGAGCGAAGGCTGGCCCGTTCGACTCCGAGCCGCGCAGCAATCGCGTCCATCACCTGGTCGGCGCAGGCGGGTCGAGGGGCTACGACCAGCGGCACGCCGCAGGGGTCACATGCCACACCCGCACACCTCGGTATCTTCCATCAGATCTCGCTTTCGACCACGAGACCTTCCAGGACAGCTTCCTCCACGGTCCGCGCGCCGACCCTGTCACACGGTCTCCTGCAATGCTGGCGGCGTCCTGTGCCCGCGAGCCCGAAGCGAGGGAACCGACCCGTGCCTGCCTGGATCTGCGCGACGTGCGGCGTCCAACACGCGGACAGCGTCCATGCCCCCACGCGCTGCGCCATCTGCGACGACGAGCGGCAGTACGTCGGCGAGGGCGGCCAGAGCTGGACGACCATGGCCGAGCTCGCGGAGTCCCACGCGGTCGTCGTGAAGGAGGAAGAGCCGAGCTTGTTCGGGGTCGGCATCGAGCCGCCCGTCGCGATCGGCCAGCGCGCCCTTCTCGTGCGCACGCGCTCGGGCAACGTGCTGTGGGACTGCATCCCCCTGCTCGACGACGCCGCTCGGGCACGCCTGGGAGAGCTCGGCGGCATCTCGGCGATCTGCATCTCCCATCCCCATTTCTACGGCTCCTACGTCGAGCTCGCAGACGCCTTCGACGCCCGGGTCCTCATCCCGAGGGCGGATGCCGCGTGGATCCGGCGGCCCTCGTCGCGCGTCGAGCTCTTCGACGACGAGGTGGAGCCCGTCCCCGGGGTCACCGTGGCCCGCATCGGCGGCCATTTCGACGGCGCGGCGGTCCTGCACTGGCCGGCGGGATCAGGCGGCCGCGGCGCGCTCCTGACCGGCGACACCGTGCAGGTGGTCCCCGATCGCGGCTGGGCGAGCTTCATGTGGAGCTACCCGAACCTCATCCCGCTCGACGTGCGCACCGTCGAAGAGATCGCACGGCGCATCGCGCGCTTCCACTTCGACCGCGTATACGGAGGATGGTGGGGGCGGGTCATCCTCGACGACGGCGCAGCTGCGGTGCGCCGCTCCGCGGAGCGCTACGTGGAGCGCCTGCGCGGGCAGCGCGGCCCCTCGCTGCCGGTCGACGAGTGACCTGATCCTGTCGTCGTCAACATCCTGTCGCCGTCACCATCCTGTCGCTGTCACCAGCGGGCCCGGGACACCCAGTCCGAGTGCAGGCGGCGATCGAGGTCCTCGGCGAGGTGCCGCCGCCCCGTGCGCGTCAGGCGCATCTCGTAGCTCGGAACATGGAACGCCTCCGGAGGGCTCTCGTAGCGACGTGCCTCCATGGGGTCCGGGAAGGGGTCGCGCAGCGTCAGGTGCTCCTCCCGCCAGCCCTCCAGGACGCCGGCGAGCGCGGCCGCGACCGCCTCGGGGTCCGGGGGGTCGCGTTGCGCGCCGGGGGCGCGGAGTGCGCCGAGGGCGCCGGGGGCGCGGAGTGCGCCGGATGCGCCTGGCGCGCCGGGCGTACCCGCAGGAGCCGCGAGCAGGTTCACGGCCATCTGCGGGTCCCGCTCGATCTCGTAGAGCTGCTCGCGTTCGAGGCGCCAGCACCCCGGATGCAGCGTCCTCACGTAGAGGTGCTCCGTGGTTCGCACGGCGCGCTGGTAGGTGTACGCGCCATGGCTCAACACGAGGCGCTCGCGTCCGGCGAATGGGGCCCCGCGCACTGCCGGCGCGAACGACTCGCCCTCCCAGCCCGCCGGCACCTCGATCCCGAGGAGCTCGCAGACCGTAGGGCAGAGGTCGAGCTGGTAGACGAGCCCGGGGACGTGACGGCGGTCTTCGGGAAGCGAGGTCGTGACCCCTGGCCAACGGATGACCATCGGCACGTGGTGGGACGCCTCGTTGGCCATCGGGTGGTCGCCGTAGCAGCCGTTCTCGCCGAGGCACTCGCCGTGGTCGGAGGCCACGATCACCGCGGTCTCCTCGGCGATCCCGAGGTCCGCCAGCTCCTGCATGAGGATGCCGAGGTGGTGGTCCCAGTAGGCGACGGCGCCGTCGTAGCCGTCGACGAACCGCTCGAAGTCACCCCGCGACCTGATGGCGTCGGGCATGGTCTCGGGGTTCGGCGACGCGGGCGGCGGGACGGACCACGTGCCGTCGCCCTCGTAGAGGTCGAGCGCCGTGTGCGGGCCGTAGATCTCGGCGTGCGCCGCGATCGCGTCCTCGTCCGGCCACGGCGGCGGTGGGCCCGACTCCGACGCCCGGCGCGCCCATTCCCCGGGCTCGACATAGGGGATGTGCGGGTCCCAGAAGTGCACCTGGAGGAACCAGTTGTCGTCGCGGCCGCTCCTTTGCAGCCACCGCCGGGCGGCGGCGGTGACCGTAGCGGCATCCTCGTCGTCCCCGTTCGACAGTGACGGCTTCAGCCACTCCCGGAAGTTCCCGAGGAACCAGTAGGCCATGTGGCGCTCGGGGAAGCAGGAGATCGACGCCGTGTAGATCCCGTTGCGGTAGAGGTGACCGCCGAAGAAGGGGGCGTACCGGGTCCGGTCGAACATCCGGATCTCCGCCGCCGGACCGAAGTTCCCGATCGCTCCGGTCGTGATCCCGAACTGGCCGCTCGTGTAGGCAGCCCTCGACGGCGCGCACGGCGTGTCCGAGGCGTAGCAGCGGTCGAGCACCACCGACTCGCGTGCGAGCGCGTCCAGGTGGGGCGTGATGGCTCGTGGATAGCCATACGGACCGGTGTGGTCCGCTCTCAGCGTGTCCACGTCGACGTAGAGGATGCGGATGCGACCACCCTATCTGGGGGTTCAGGGCCGTTCGCGAGCTCGGGTCCGATCACACCGTTCAACCAGGTCGCACCTTTCCGGCCGCTCGCACGACACAATGGCGTGATGGAGGAACCCCGAACCGCCCCACTCGCACTTCTCGACGCGTTCTCCCTGCGTGGCCATCGAGCCCTCGTGACCGGCGCGGGGAGCCCCACGGGGATCGGCTTCGCCTGTGCACGGATGCTCGGCGAGCTGGGGGCGTCCGTCGTCGTCGCAGCGACGTCGGAGCGCGCGCACGAACGACGAGACGAGCTGCGCGCGCTCGGCATCGACGCGGACTCGGCGATCGGCGACCTGACCGTCGCCGAAGAGGCCTTCAGGGTCGTGCAGGACTCCTCTGCGCCAGCCCCGGTCGACATCGTGGTCAACAACGCGGGGATGGTCTCGGTCAACGCGTCGTTCAGCTCTGGGAGCGTCCTCGACCTGTCGGTCGAGGAATGGAGGAGCGAGCTGGATCGCGAGGTGACCACCGCGTTCCTCGTGTCCAAGGGTGCGCTGCCCGCGATGATCGCGCGGGGGTGGGGCCGCATCGTCAACATGACGTCGGTTACGGGGCCGGTGGCGGCCGTCACCAGCGACGTCGCCTACGCGTCGGGCAAGGCGGCGATGGTCGGGCTGACGAGAGGGACGGCGATCGACGTGGCCCGAGACGGCGTCACGGTCAACGCGGTGGCGCCGGGATGGATCGCGAGTGGCTCGGCGCTCCCGTACGAGCTCGAGCTCGGGGACGGGACCCCGGTCGGGCGTTCGGGCTCCCCAGAGGAGGTGGCTTCGGTCGTCGCATGGCTGTGCACCCCGGGGGCCAGCTACGTGACCGGCCAGGTGATCGTGGTCGACGGCGGCAACACGGTTGCCGAGGAGCGCGTGTACCGCCCACGCCGCGACCCGAGGGACGATCTCGCCGGCCAAGACGGGCCCAGCAGATGACCGCCCGGCTCGACGTGCTGTCGACCGGCTATGCCGACGACCGGGTCGCGAGCACGATCGTGCTCGTCCGCGACCAGGGCGCCACGGTCGTCGTGGACCCGGGGATGATCGCCGACCGCCGTACGCTCCTGCGACGACTGGAGGATCTCGGCACCCAGGCCGGGGACGTGACCGACGTCGTGTTCAGCCACCACCATCCCGATCACACGCTCAATGCAGCGCTGTTCGAGAACGCTCGGTTCCACGACCACTGGGCGATCTACGAAGACGACGTGTGGGAGGAGCGCGCGGCCGACGGCTGGGCGCTCTCACCCTCGGTCCGCTTTCTCGCGACGCCCGGGCACACCCCCCAGGACATCACGACCCTCGTGGAGACCTCGGCCGGGCTGGTCGCATGCACGCACCTGTGGTGGTCCGCCGCGGGACCGGAGATCGACCCGCTCGCGTCGGACCAGGCCATGCTCGAGGCGTCGCGGGCGAAGCTCCTCGCGCTGAGCCCGGCGCTGAT
>JAKAQM010000084.1 GCA_021822565.1 Actinomycetes bacterium
GGCGCGATCGTCTCGCGAGCCTCGCGGATCACCCCGGGGATGCTCCGGGCCGCCGCTGCAGCGGTGGCCGGGGAGCTCGACCCCACTCGACCCGGAGCGCCTCTCCTGCCGCCGGTGGACACGCTGCAACACCCATATCGACAGACCGAGAAGGTAAGGCGTTCCTTGCCTGTCACCTCGACGTCCCTGCCGCCAAGTGCAACGAGCGGACCCACATCCGCTCGGGGCGCCAATGCAGCTGGGGTGGCCCGGTCACCGAAGCCGCCCGGGCCTTTCTCACGCTTGCTACGCCCGCCAGCAGGGTCGATGAACGAACCCCGAGGTGTCCGTCCGATGCAACCCCATGTGCCTCGACGGCAGCCTCGAGTGCCAGGAACCACTGCCTTTGGGTGTCGGTCCGAAAGGGGAGGTGCGCGAATCTCGGGCTCAGCACGCTAGCCACCGGGAACTGTCCCGAACGAGCCAGGCCGATCAGCCGCGACACGCGCCACCTCGGCGCGGGTGGCGACGACCAGCTCGACGTTGTCGGCGGCCACCGACCCGTCCGGCATCAAGATGCCGTCTTCAAGCCCGATCCGGACCTGGTGGCCATCCTGCGCACCAGCGCGGAGCACGGGCCACACCGTTGCACCTTCACCGTGGAAGAGAAGCGGGCAGCGCACTCCCGCACGGATGAGGCGGTCGGCCATCTCCCGGGCGTGCGCAACGGCTTGGTCCGGGTCCTCTTCCATCGGCTCGATGAGGATACGGATGTTGTCTTCCAAAAAGTGCGATCGAAGCAGCACCGGGATGTCGTCGGTGCTCCACACAGCGCTCTCCAAGGCGACGCCCTTCGCGACGAGCACCGCTGCGACGTCCTCGGCCCCTTCCTCGGCGTACGCGGCCGACGCGAAGTCTGGGAGCACGTCCCACGCCTCCACCAGCTCGAGGCGACGGACCGCGTCGTTGGCGCAACACCACAAGCCGGTGGTGACACCAACCGGAACGGCGCGCTGCCGGCCGCGCACCGCGTCGATCACGTGGCGGAGGTCATCCGGTTCGATCGACTGCTCCCCAGTCTTCGACCGCGGGTGCAGGTGGACCGCATCCGCGAGAACCCCAACGCGTGTGGCGACGTCCGCGATCTCTTCGGGCGTGACCGGCACGCCGGGGTGCTCACCTCTGGCACGCCCGCCATTGATTGCCGCCTTCACGTACATGTCCGGCACCACCTTGCCTCCCCTCGACCAGTGGTCACACAGCCCGATCCCCGACGCCCCACCCGTCACAAGGCAGCGCCGTCCACGCATCCGCGAACCCGTTTCGACAGCGGCTTCAGCTTCCAAGGACCCCACCGTTCACTCCGATGGTCTGCCCGGTCACGTACGCCGCGTCGTCGGAGGCGAGCCACGCGACAACCGCGGCGACGTCCGCGCCCGTTCCGTGCCGCCCGAGCGGTACCTCGCCGAGGACCTTCACCCGTTCCTCCTCGAAGCTCGTCCCTGCCCGCGCGGCCCGCGCGCGCAGCTCGTCCCAGTGCATCTCGGTCGCGATGTGGCCGGGAGCGACCGCGTTCACCCGGATGCCGTGGGGTCCGAGCTCGCGCGCCATCGACTGGGTGAGCAGCGACACCCCCGCTTTCGAGGCTCCGTAGGCGGCGGCGCCCACGGCGCCCTGCTGCCCGAAGAGCGACGCGATGTTCACGATCGCGCCGCCCGTCTCCTGCCCGAGCATCTGGCGCGCGCCGGCCCTCGACCACAGGAACGTGCCGACGAGGTTCACCTCGACGACCCGCCGGAAGTCGCCCGGATCCATTGTCGCAGCGCTCGACGCCGGTCCTCCGATCCCCGCGCAGTTCACGACCACGTCGATGCCCCCGAGACAGGCGAGCGCTCTGTCGGCCGCGGCGTCGACGTCCGGCGCACAGGACACATCGGAGGCCACCCATCCGGCGACCCCATCGGCGCGGGAGCCCAGCTGCGCAGCGGTCTCTTCGACCGAGGGGTCCAAGTCGACGAGGAAGGCGCGCGCCCCGTCGCCGATGAAGCGGGCGGTGATCGCCCGGCCGATCCCCCCGGCCGCACCCGTCACGACGACCCTCATAGCGCTGAGGCGATCTCGGCCGCGGTGGCCACCCAGATGTCGTCCTGGGTGGTCACGAAGGAGAGGATCTCGTCGAGGAGCGCGAGGCGGCTCGGCCTTCCGATGATCTGGGGGTGCATGGTGAGCGTGAACGCTCCCCGCATCGCCTTGATGCCTTCGAGCTCCCCCCACCAGATCTCGCGCACCTCGCGGTTCGTGGCGATCTTGTTGGTCCATCCCGCTGCGTCGAACCAGAAGTGCGCGGCATCGTCGAGCATCCAGTGGACGGGGAGCTCGACGATGCTGCTGCCCGCGTGGCGGTACGGGCGCACGTCGTCCATCAGGTTCGACGAGTAGACGAGACCGTGGCTCGCGATCAGTCCCAGCGTATGCTCGGTCAGCTCCCACGACGGGGACCGGTACCCGAGCACGCGGGAGGAGAACCTGCGCAGCGCAGCCAGACCCCTCTCCATCTCCTCTTCCTCTTCGGCTTCGTCGAGGGAGGTGACGGATCTGTGGGTGTAGCCGTGGAGCGCCAGCTCGTGGCCGGCGGCCACGATCTCCTCGACGCGCCCGGGGTGGCGCTCCGCGACCCGGCCGGGCACGAAGAAGGTGGCGCGCACGCCGTGGCGCTCGAGCAGCCCCAGGATCGCCGGCACGGCGACCTTCGCGCCGTAGGTGCCCTGCGACAGCACGCCCGGACGCCTCGCGTTCTCGGGATCCTCGCCGATCCAGACCTCCTCGGCGTCGAAGTCGAACGTGAAGCACGCCGCGCACGCCGCATCGTCACGCCACACGGCTCAACGCTCCTGCCCGTCGCCCGCGTGCAGCGCCGGCACCCCGTCGCCGAGGGCGGGTGCAGGCCGGGGGGTCACTTCACGACCCACGTCTCGGGGAAGAATGTCCCATACGGGCTGAGATGCTGCCAACCCTGGAGCGTCTTCTTCACGCAGTTGATCTGGAGGTCCTGGAGCGGCCACCACAGGGACGCTACGTCCTTTGCGAGGTAGTTCTCGTCGGCATAGATGGGCTTCAGGCCCGAATGGGTCTTCGCCGCCTCGATCAGCTTGTTGGCCGTTGGGCTTGTGTAGCCCCCGGCCCAGAAGTTCCCCTTCACGAACTCCTGTGTCCCGATCGGCACGAGGTGTGACTGTCCATAGGGCCACATGTAGCCCGAGTACCCGGCGAGGCCCCAGTCGCACGGGGGCGAGCTCGGGCACACCCCCGCCGTCGAGAACATCGTTGTGGCGCTTTGGCCGTCCAATGTGAGGAGGATCCCGACCGACTTGGCCGCCGTCTTGAAGGCCGATACCGCAGCGAAGAATGCTGTTGTGCCCGTCGCGTACAGGTACTTGAAGCTGAGCTTCTTTCCCTTGGGGATCCCCGCACCGCAATCGGAGGAACCGGTCCCTGGGTGCTTGCAGACGTCGACCCCGCCGGGGCCTTTCACCCATCCGTGGCTTTTCAGCAGTTTCGACGCGAGCGACGGGTCGAAGGGGTAGGGGTCCTTCCTGAGCTGCGGGCTCACGTACTTCGAATGCGAGATGTCCGCGATCGGGCCGTAGTCGGGGACCCCGTAGCCGCCATATGCTCGCTTGATGTAGAGGTTCTCTGTGATGAGGTGCTGGAGGGCCTGGCGGACGTAGAGCTGCTTGACGAGCGGGCCCCATGTCTTGGAGGTGTAGCCGAGCTCCACCACGTTGTTGAACTCGACCGGCCACGGCTTGATCGCGAAGCCGTGGCTCTCGAAGTAGGAGGCCTCCTTGATGTCGGAGGAGGCGATGTAGCCATATGTGACGGTACCCGAGCGCAGCGCGTCGAGCTCGGCGGTGCCTGTTGTGAAGCTGTAGACCTTGTACCCGGCGATGCGCGGCCTTGTCGGTCCGGTGTAGTGCGGGTTGGTGACGAACTGCGCTTCATGGGTCACCGGGTCGTACTCGCTGATCTGGAACGGTCCGTCGACCGTCTTCCACAGCGGGTTCGTGGGATAGGTGCTGCGGTCCTTCGATTGGGCGAAGAGGAATGTGAACACCTGCTTGGCACCCGCCGGCGTTGTCGCGGCGGTGCCATTGGGCCCTGTGAGCGAGGTCCTGTCCCAGGCCTGGGCGGGCAGCGGCGTGATCCAGCCGAGCTGGTTCCCGGTGAACCATGTCGGGTTGTACGAGCGGTTCAGGTGGAGGACGAACGTGGACGAGCTCGGGTACGTGACGCTCGTGATGTCGTCGGGCAAAAGACCTGGGATGTAGAACCCGAGCTTCTTCTTCCCTGCGTCGACGAGCTGGAAGAAGAACTTGACGTCTGCGGAGGTGACCGGAGCGCCTGTCGACCAGGTGTAGCCGGTCTTCATCGTGATGGTCACGGTCTTGTCGTGGTTCGAGTACCGCGGCGCGTTGCCGATCGACTCGGCGTAGTCGAACCCCGACTTGCCATCGTAGCCCGCGGTGTAGAGCCTGGGCCACATGAGATCCTCGACATTCGCCTGCCAGGCCTCGTAGGAGACCGGTGTCTCGAGCGGAAGGATCCATGTGAAGATCTCGCCGGCGCCGAGCGCGATGCTCGGCAGGGCGCTCGAGACGGCCTTGCTGGATCTCTCGACGTGCCGGGCGGTCGAGCGGTGCCGGCTGCTCGTGGTCGCCGAAGCGGCGCCCTGACCGAGGAGTCCCGCACCACCGGCCATCGCCACCAGCACGGCGCCAGCCGCCGCGGCTCCCGAGCGCCAGCGCGCACGGCGGCCCGAGGAGCTGCTGCGGCTCGGCTCGTGCGTGCTGCGGTGGCGCTTCCCGTTGAATCGTTTCTGGAACATCTTCCCTCCCTGTGGTCCTACGCTGTCGATCCATGAGGGGCACTGGGCCACGCACGACGTGCACCAGGGACTGGCGCGTCAAGCCCTTCGAGCCACTGCGGGCCCAGGTCCTCGATGGAGGGGCAGCCGAGCAGCACCATGCAACGCCGCAGCTCGGACGCGAGGATGTCGACCACTCGTTCGACGCCCGGCTCTCCCGCTGCGGCCAGGCCGTACAGGTACGGGCGTCCGATCATCACAGCACGCGCCCCGAGCGCGAGCGCGGCGACCACGTGAGCGCCGCGGCGGATGCCCCCGTCCACGAGCACGTCGACCTTACCGCCGACCTCGGCGCCGACGTCGGGCAGCGCGTGCAGCGTGGCCGGGGCGTTGTCGAGCTGGCGGCCGCCGTGGTTCGACACGACGATCGCGTCCGCGCCGGCGTCCACCGCCCGTGCACCGTCTTCCCCGCTGAGCACGCCCTTCACGACGAGCGCCCCCGCCCACACCGCGCGCAGCCGGGCGATGTCGTCCCAGGAGAACGGAGAGGCCCGCCCTTGGAGCGCGCTGTCCCCGGGCCCGGAGGAGCGGGCCGACGGTCGAGCGAGCCTCAAGCCGGTCGCCGCGAGCTCGGCGGCCCAACGCGGCTTCGTGAACACCTGCACGCCGAGCGCGACGGCATTGTGCGAATCCACCCGCAGCGGGGGCGTCACGCCATGGCGCACGTCTCGCTCCCGGTTCCCGAGGGCCGGGATGTCCACGGTGACCACGAGCACCTCGACGCCGCATTCCGAGGCCCGCCTGCAGAGCATCTCGGCTTCGCGGATGCCGCCTGACGCGTACAGCTGGAACCACACCCTTGCACCGGTCTGCGACGTCACCTCTTCGATGGAGCTGCCCGCCACCGTGCTCAGCACCGACACGGTGCCCCTCGAGGCCGCTGCCCGCGCGACGCCCGCAGCACCGTCACGGTGGAGCAGGCGAACGAGGCCGCAGGGCGCGAGGATCACGGGAACCGCGACGTCGGCACCGAGCACGCGGGAGGCGATGGACGCCGAGACGCACCCCGACCCCATCTTCGGGCGGAAGGTCACCGACCCGAACGCGGCTTCGTTGCGCCACAGTGCGAGCTCGTCATCCGCCGCACCGTCCACGTAGTCGTAGACGACCGAGGGGAGGCGCCGTCGGGCCGCGCGGCGCGCGTCGGCCACGTTGTGCAGTCGCCGTGCCCCGCGCACGTCGGCCGCCCTTAGCAGCTCTCTCAGCGCCACCGCGCGGCCTCGCACCCTCCGCCGCACGCACGGGCATCGATCACTTCACGTACCAGTTCTGGGGCTGCACGAAGTCGACGTAGGGGCTGAGCGGCTCCCAACCCCCGAGGCTCTTCTTCACCGCAGCGACCTCATTGTCCTGGAGCGGCCACCACAGCGACGCCAGGTTCTTTGAGAGGTAGTTCTCTACTGCGTAGATCGGCTTCAGACCGGGCTTCGTCACCGCAGCTGTGATCAGCTTCTGCGCCTTGGCTGTGTAGTACCCACCTCCCCAGTAATTGCCTTTGCCCCACTGCGCTGTGCCGATCGGCAGCTGCTGGTACTGTCCGAAGGCCCACATGTACCCCGAGTAGCCGATCATCCCCCAGTCGCACGGCCCTTTCGGGCAGACGCCGCCGATCGAGAAGAGCGTTGTCGCACTCAGCCCGTCCAATGTGAGCCCGATCCCGACCGTCTTGGCCACCGTCCGGTACGAGGAGAGCGCAGCGAAGAATGGTGTTGTGCCCGTCGAGTACAGGTACTTGAAGCTGAGCCGCTTCCCCTTCGGGATGCCTGCGCCACACTCCGACGCACTCGTGCCCGGCCGCTTGCACACGTCGATGCCACCCGGCCCCTTCACCCATCCGTGCTCCTTCAGGAGCTTCGCAGCTGCCTGGGGCGAATACGGGTACGGGTCTCTTCTCAGCTGCGGGCTCACGTACTTCGACCCCGGATAGTCGGCGATGGGTCCATAGTCCGGGATCCCGTAGCCACCGTAGGCAAGCTTGATGAACCGGCCCTCTGTGATGAGGTGCTGGAGCGCCTGGCGGATGTAGAGCTGCTTGACGAGCGGACCCCATGTCTTCGAGGTGAAGCCGAGCTCGACCACAGCGTTGGCGAAGATACGCCACGGTTTGATCGTGTAGCCGTGGCTCTTGAAGTAAGGGGCTTCCTTTGTCTCGCCAAGAGGGATGTAGCCGAATGTGAGCAGCCCCGACCGTAGCGCGTCGAGCTCTGCAGTCCCTGTTGTGAAGGAGAACACCTTGTACCCCGCGATGCGCGGCTTGTTCGGGCCACTGTAGTGACGGTTGGTCTTGAACGTCGCATCGTGCGTCACGGGGTTGTAGGTATCGATCTCGAAGGGGCCGTCCACGACTTTCCAGAGCGGGTTCGTGGGGTAGGTCTGCCGATTCTTACACTGGGAAAACAAGAATGTGAAGACCTTCTTCGCACCAGCAGGACTTGTGGCGGCGCTGCCAGCCGGTGATGTCAGCGAGGTCCTGTCCCATTCTTGGACGGGAAGCGGGTAGATCCACCCGAGCTGGTCACCGGTGAACGACGCAGGGTTGTACGAGCGCTTCAGGTGCATCACGACCGTCGATGAGTTCGGGTAGGTGATGCTCGAGATGTTTGTCGGTAGAAGTCCCGGCACGTACTCGCCAACTGTCTTCTTCCCGGCTTCGAGGAGCTGGAAGTAGAACTTCACGTCTTTCGATGTGACCGGCGCGCCTGTCGACCACTTGAAGTTGGTCTTCATCTTGATCGTGACGGTCTTGTCGTGGTTGGAGTACACGGGTGGCTCCCCAATGGACTGGGTATAATTCATGCCCGGCTGGGAACCATTGCCAGCCCAGTAGAGTGGGAGCCACATGTTCCCCTCGATGTTGATATCCCAGTTCTCGGACGCGACAAGGTTGTCGATCGGCAGGATCCATGTGAAGAACTGCCCGACCGGGAGCGCGTAGCTCGGCATTGCAGCCGCGGATAGTTTCGCCTCTCTCGTTGCGCTCGGGCTCCGGCTGGTTCTCGTCGTGGCAGACGCTGGTGCTCCCTGCAGCGCCGCACCGAGCATGGTCGCGCTCAGCAAAACGCCGGCGACCGCCGTGACCCGGCGCCGCAGCGAGCGCATGATCGGGCGAACGGGCTGGCCGGAACCGGAACGAGCTTTTCTGTAGAAGTTGGGCAACATACGGTGCTCCCCCCTTTTTTCATCGTGGTTCGACGACAGGCGTTCGAGATCTACTGCTGTGATTGCATCATCGGGCTGTGCGCCGATCCCGTTGTCACGGTGTCACAGCGCTCAACAGGCGACGCGTACACGTCTGGACGACGCAGTCCGACGATGTCGATCTGAGCTCGCCGCTTGGCGACGTCGCCGACCTCGAGGTCCATGACCAACAGGTCCTCGCTCTCGGCGTTTCCTTCGGCGAGGATCTCGCCCCAAGGGTCGACGACGAGGCTGTGGCCATGGGTCGCGATCCCTTCGACGGTCTCCCCCGCCTGCGCGGCAGCGATGACGAACGCGTGGTTCTCGATGGCACGTGCCCGAACGAGCACCTCCCAATGCACCCGGCCCGTCGCACGCGCGAACGCGGCCGGCACGGCGAAAGCGGTCGCACCGCCAATCAGAAGCTGGCGGTAGAGCTCAGGGAACCTGATGTCGAAGCAGGTCGAAAGGCCGATCTCGAGCGGACCGAGCGCAGCGATGCACAGCCGCGACCCTGGCACGATGGTGGCAGACTCCCGTTCTTCCACCTCGCCAGGAACCTCGATGTCGAACAAATGCACCTTGCGGTAGATGCCGCGCAGTGCCCCAGAGCGGTCGATGAGCACGCTCGTGTTGAAGAACCGGGCCGGTGTCTCCGACGGCTCGATGATGCTGCCGAGGTGGATCGCGGCGTCGAGCTCTTGGGCGAGGGCCTGGAAAGACCGGACCGTCGGGCCGCTCAGCGTCTCCGCAGAGCGCGGGTAGCCGGATTCGGGTCCGAGGTACACGAAGTATTCGGGAAGCTGGATGTACTCAGCACCAGCGGCTGCAGCTTCGTGCACGAGACGCTTCGCGTCCGCGACGTTGCGCTGCGGATCGGCGCCCGAGCACATCTGTACCGCAGCGACGCGCATCGGTCAGCCTCTGTCGGCCGGGCTCGAGGCCGCGACTCGATCGTTCGACGTGGCGATGAGTTCGTCGATTGGCGCGAGCGCGCTCGGCAACGCCCCGCGGAGCAGTTCGTCGCGGTACTCTCGATCGTCGTTCTCCTCCTCTTGGACCTCCGCGAGGATGTCGGTGGCTTCACTCGGGGAGAAGACGAGAACCCCATCGTCGTCGGCGACGACCAGGTCCCCCGGCGCGACGAGCAACCCCCCGCAATCGACGGGCACATTGATGCTCCCGCCTTCGCCGAGCAACTGGGTCGCGAGTGGGGAAACTCCGCGGGCGAACACGGGGAGCCCCGAGATCCGCAGGGCCGCGATGTCGGTCACCATGCCGTCGACGATCACTGCCGCTGCGTGACGCAAGCTCGCAGCGATCGTCATCATCTCACCCCAGCAGGCGTACTCCGCGTCTCCACCACGGTCGACGACGACGACGTCGCCGACTTGGATGAGCTCGATGACCTTATGGCACACCGTCGAGTCACGCCCGAGCGTGCGCACCGTCACCGCAGGACCTGCGATGACGCTCGGGCACGGCGCGACGGGCCGGATCGCACGGTCGATCGCGTGCCCGTCGACCCGGTGGCCGATGGTCGCCGTCGGGATCTGGGCGTAGGCGGCGGTGAGGTGCCCGGCGATGCCGACGCGCTCGTTGATGGTGAAGGTCATATCCCTATCCCTGTCCGCCGCTTCGCTGTCCAGAGGGGCTACTCGAGGACGACACCGTCGAGGTTCTCCTTCCAGCGGACGTGCTCGAGCATCACCTGCTCGGCCTGCTCTGGCTCATGGAGACCGATCAGCTCGGTCAAGGTCTCGTAGAACGGCAGCTCGTCTTCGAGGCGCGGCGTCCTCGGCCGAGTCTGGGTCAAGACGCGCTGCGTCAAGCTGAACAGCTGCTTGACCGTGCTGCGCAGGTACTCGTTCCGGCTCGTGCGGGCGACGAGGTCATGGAATTCGCCGTCCTTTGCCAGGTGCCAGTGTCCGTCCTTCCCACTCACCGGCCGTGACGCTGAATGAACGAACTCCTCGAGCGCGTCGACGTCCTCTGCGGTCGCCCGCTCGGCAGCGAGGCGAGCCGAGAGCCCCTCGATCGGTCGCCGCAGCTCGTAGATCCGCGCAGCGCTGTCCAGGCTGATCTCGCTCACGAGGTAGCCACCGCCGGGCACCACGGCCAGGAAGTAGTCGCTCACGAGACGCTGGAGAGCCTCTCGCAACGGGGTACGCCCGATCACGAGGCGAGCCGTGAGCTCTCGCTCGGTCACGAGGCTTCCAGGCGGCAGCTCGCCGCGCACGATCATGCGCTTCAGCTGCTCGTAGGCATGGTCGCTCAGCCGGGCGCCGTTCAGGGAGAGTTGGTGTACCACCGATATATTGGTACACCACAGTGTCGACCCTGTCAAGCAGCGGGGCGTGGCGACAGGCACACCCATCGCCTCCGGCGACCTCGGGGTGTGCTCCTGGACCGTGGCCACCCGATCCACGACGGATCGACACACCTGGACTGGGGATGGTCACGAATGGGAAGCGGGACAAGGGGCAATGGTCGCCAACCCGCCCGTCGGCTTGCACGCGCCGGTTGCCGAAGGCATGGGTACATCCGTCTTGGCAGTCGCGGTCGACCACGATGCTTCGACCGTTTGGCCGGGAGCGCCTAGGAGGGGGCGGCGCCCACGGTGCTGCCGACGAACTGTTCTCCCTCACCCCGGTCGAGCAGATCTTCGTCGGCACCAACCCCGAGCGCGTCGACCGGGGGCTCCCTCCGATCCCTGCGCTCGCCACACAGCTCGATCAGCACGCGCAGGTGGAGGCCCAGAGCGGCGTCGACCCCGCCTTGAGCGTCGCGCAGTACGAGTCCTGGAGCTGCGCGATCAGCTCGGTCTCTGCCGAGACGACCTGGTCCACCTGCCCGCTCTCGCTGCCCGCGTACAACTGCGTGTCGGAGTGGGATGGAGGCAACAGCGACGTCCTGGGAGGTCCGACTGCACCTCCCCGACGGCGACAGGCTGCTGGGGGCACCCCGACATCATCCTCGGGCGCTGGGGCTGCGGGAGCGCCCAGTGCTCCGCCGGCGCCGCTCGGCGAGGAACTCTGCGACCAGACAGTCCTCTGCCGTGTGGATGCCACCGGGATCCTCGGGTGCAAGGAGGCCGCCCAATCGCCGGCGCGCCTCGCCCGTGTGAAGACGACGGGAAAAGGGGGATGATGTCGGCGTCGGCCGTAGCAACGTGCCGGTCGCGCCGTGGCGGCGCTCTCCCCCTCGCCAGCCCCGAGGGGACCGCGGCGCGTTCACCGGCGAGCTCGAGCGACGATACGGCCGCCGGCTATATCGTCCGCCACGACGTGCTCAGCAGTCTCATCCACGAGTACGAGCGGGTGGCCGCGTGGGGAACACTGCCTCGCGGGAGAGTACCGAATTCACCATGCCCGACTGCACCGCCGCGCCGATCAGGCGCGCTCGGTCCATCTAGGAGAGCCGACAACTGGTCATCGAGACCGAGACCCATCGCACACCACCCCCGCGCGATCCGCCAGCTGGTCCGGCCCGCGACCTCCCCTCTCCTGACTGGCACGATCAGGATTTTGGCGTCCTACGCCTCGGTACGGAGCAGCGTCGGGCTCTGGCCTTCTGCCCATGCTCAAGATCCTCCACCACCGAGGCTTGCTCACTCCTGCACCGCCACCCGCGCCCATGTCGGCAAACGAGGAACCGCTCGCCGCGTTCATGAGCTACGTGCGCGCCGAGCGTAGGCTGGCAGAGGAGGCGGCGGCGGCCGCCTACGTGAGCCTGCCTCGGCGTTTCCTGGATGACTGCGGCGATCTCGCCGCGGTGACCTCGGCAGACCGACCCGTAGTTGGCTGGCGTCTACAAATGCCCCAGCTCCAACCACGGGCCGGCCGGCCTCGACGAGTAGCCGGACCTCCCGGGCACCTCGGCGAGCGGAAATCGGCAGCCATCCGGGCGTGCGTCTGGAGATGCCGCGACCCGCGTCGCTCCCACCTCGCCGACCTCCGCTCCGAGGGACCTCGTCGGATCAGGTCGCTCGCGAGCCAACCTCACGTTGGCACCAGGCGTAGAGCGCGTCATAGACGAACGTGGCGCGCTCGAAGAGGAGCTGGTCGTCCGCCTCGACGTCGAGGCCGCCGACGCCGATGGCCTCGAGCCCGGCTCCGAGGGGGTCCGAGCCCGCGTCGGCGGGGATGTCGGCGGCGTGCACGATCTTGGCGAGCCGCACGAGTGCCGGGTCATCGCGGCCGAGGCCGAAGTCGTCGATGAGCACCTCGAAGCTGCACTTGTCGTCGCG